>CAMBFN010000001.1 GCA_945865425.1 Comamonas sp. lk
AACTGCACCGTCATCTTCATCAACCAGATTCGAATGAAGATCGGCGTCATGTTCGGCAGCCCCGAAACCACCACCGGCGGCAATGCGCTCAAGTTTTACGCCTCGGTGCGCCTGGACATCCGCCGCACCGGCACCATCAAAAAAGGCGACGAGGCCATTGGCAACGAGACCAAAGTGAAGGTGGTCAAGAACAAAGTCGCCTCGCCCTTTAAGACCGCCGAGTTCGACATCCTGTTTGGCGAAGGCATCAGCCGCCATGGCGAGATCATCGACATGGGTGTGAACGCCCACATCATCGAAAAATCCGGCGCCTGGTACGCCTACCAGGGCGAAAAAATCGGCCAGGGTCGCGACAACGCGCGCGAGTTTTTGCGTGAGAACCCCGCCCTGTCGGCCGAAATTGAGAACAAAGTGCGCGAATCCCTAGGCATCCCGCTGCTGGCGGGCACCCCTGAAGTGCCCGAGGCCAAAGTCAAAGGTGGCAAAAAAGCCGAAGCCGCTGCTTAAGACCCGGTCAGCGCCCGCGCCCGGCATCCTGTCGACGTCGGGCGCTTTTTGACTATCCGCAGCTAGCAACGCTTTTTCACAGCCACCAAGCATGGCCACCGGCCCCAAACTTTCCCTCACCGGCCGCGCGCTGCGCCTGCTTAGCAGCCGCGAGCATTCGCGCGCCGAGTTGCAGCGCAAGCTCGCCCCGCATGAGGAAACACCGGGCGAGCTGGCCGCCGTGCTGGACAAACTGGCGGCCAAAGACCTGCAAAGCGACCAGCGCGCCGTCGATTCGCTGGTACACCGGCGCAGCGCCAAACTTGGCAGCGCCCGCATCCGCCAGGAAATGCATTCCAAAGGCATGGAACCCGAAGCCATGGCCCGGGCCCTAGACCAACTGCGTGCCAGCGAACAAGCGCGCGCCCATGAAGTCTGGCGCAAAAAATTCGGCCAAGCCGCCACCACACCGGCAGAACGTGCAAAGCAAGTACGCTTTTTAGCCAGCCGGGGCTTTGGCGGCGAAGCTATCGCCCGCGTGGTATCCGGGGCATTTGATGCGGATTAGGATAGTCTCCTCAAAATGAGCGTCTAAATAGGAGTTAGCGAGATGAGAAAGTTTTGGATTGAAAACCGGGGCATCATCCTTTTCTTATTTTTATTCGGCCTCTTTCGTACTGCCATCGCCGACTACAACCCGATTCCTTCGGGCTCCATGCGCCCCTCCTTGCTCGAAGGTGATGTGGTGTTGGTAAACCGGGTGGCCTACGATCTGAAAGTGCCGCTGACCGACATCTCGCTTGCGCCAATGGGCGAGCCGCTAAGAGGCGATATCGTGGTTTTTTTCTCTCCCAAAGACGGCACCCGTATGATTAAGCGTCTGGTCGCACTGCCGGGCGATACGGTTGAAATGCGCAAAGGTGTGCTCATCATCAACGGCGAAGCAGCGCAGTATTCGGATGGCGTCCAAGTGCAAGAGCCCATCGACGGGGCATCGCCTTTACCCGCATTGCGTCTGTGTGAGCGTCTGGGGAAAAGAGACCACGCGGTGCAATGGTTGCCTAGCGTGCCATCGCTGCGCTCGATGCCTGCCTTTCGTGTGCCCGAAGGCCATTACTGGATGATGGGTGACAACCGAGATAACAGCGCCGACTCACGCTACATCGGCGCCGTGCCACGCCATCTGCTGGTGGGCCGCGCGCATCACTTGGTGCTTTCGGTCGCATTCAAAGAAGACTGGCTGCCACGCTGGCAGCGCTTTGGCATGCCGCTTTCCTGAATTTACAAGCCCAACATCAACTCCAGGTTCTGCACCGCCGCGCCGCTGGCGCCTTTGCCCAGGTTGTCCAGGCGGGCGACCAAGAGGGCGTGGCCGGCCGCTTGGTTGGCGAAGACGCGCAACTCCATCTGATTGCTGCCGGCCAGGGCTACCGCGTCGAGCTTGCCCTCTATTGAAGGCAGCTCCACTGTCACGGTGCGGCTACCGGCATAGTGCGCGGCCAGGGCATCATGCAAGGCTTGGGCGCTGGGCTGGCCCGGAAGGCTGTCCAGGTGCAGCGGTAGCTGCACCAGCATGCCTTGCGCGAAATTGCCCACCGAGGGCACAAACAGCGGGCGGCGCGTCAGGCCGCTGCAATGCATGATTTCGGGGATGTGCTTGTGCTGCAATCCCAGGGCGTAGAGCTCAAAGGGCGCGGCGCTGCCCGCCTCGTAGGCTTGAATCATGCTCCGTCCGCCACCGCTGTAACCGCTGACGGAAGGCAGACACACAGAAAAGTCCGCCGGCAACAATCCCGCATCGATCAAGGGGCGCAAAAGCGCAATCGCGCCGGTGGCGTAGCAGCCAGGGTTAGCCACACGATCTGCCGCAGCGATAGCTGTACTTTGGCCGGCGCACAGCTCAGCAAAACCATAGACCCAGCCCGGCGCGGTGCGGTGCGCGGTCGAGGCGTCGATGATGCGCGGCGCCGCACCGGTGTCGCGGCGCAGTGCATCGACCATCGCGACCGAAGCGATAGCCGCGTCGTCGTGCAAACACAAAATCACCACCTCGGCCTGCGCCATCAGCGCGCGCTTGGCGGTATCGTCTTTGCGCAAGGCTGGGTCTATGCGCAGCATCTCGATCTGCGCCATGGCTTGTAGGCGCTCGCGAATCTGAAGTCCGGTGGTTCCGGCTTCGCCATCGATAAAGATTTTTTTCATGGTCAAAAGTGGCATTCCATAGAAGTGGCGCTACGTCACCGGAGGTCTCTAGGCTAGCACTGCACAGGTCCGTCACTGCGAGGAGCGCTAGCGACGCGGCAGTCCATGAGCCCATGGATTGCCACGGCCTTCGGCCTCGCAATGACGGGTTTGGGGGCCGCAATCACGGATTTGGACTCCTACAGACCTTCCTTGACGCAGCGTAAGCGCAGGGCAAGTTTGACGCGCCGCACCATGATACAGTTCCGCGTCTTAGCGCTGCCCGCTGTGGCACCCCGGTTTGCGCGCGGTAACGCCAGTCACCGCGCCATCTGTTTCAAACGAGAAAAGCCATGAAAATCCACGAATACCAAGGCAAGGAAATCTTGCGCAATGCTGGCGTGCCTGTCCCGCGCGGCATCCCCGCTTTCACGGTGCAAGAGGCGGTCGAAGCCGCGCAAAAACTCGGCGGCCCGGTGTGGGTAGTCAAGGCGCAAATCCATGCCGGTGGTCGCGGCAAAGGCGGCGGCGTCAAATTGGCCCGCTCGATTGACGAAGTCAAGCAACTGGCGACCGAGATTTTGGGCATGCAGCTCATCACCCACCAGACCGGCCCGCTGGGCCAGAAGGTGCGCCGCTTGCTGATTGAAGACGGCGCCGACATTCAAAAAGAGTATTACGTCTCTGCCGTCACCGACCGCGCCAGCCAGCGCGTGGCCATGATCGTCTCTTCCGAAGGCGGCATGGATATCGAAGGCGTGGCGCATGACACGCCGGAAAAAATCATCACCGAAATTGTCGACCCGGCCTTAGGCATGACCGGCGCGCAAGCCAAAAAACTGGCCGACGCCATTGGTGTGCCCGCCGACTCCACGGCCAAGGCGGTCGAAGTGTTGCAAAAAATCTACCAAGTCTATATGGACACCGATGCCAGTTTGGTGGAAGTGAACCCGCTGATTTTGGAAGGCAATGGCAATATCAAAGCCCTGGACGCCAAGTTCAACTTTGATGCCAACGCGCTGTACCGCCACCCCGAAATCGTGGCCTACCGGGATTTGGACGAAGAAGACGCGGCCGAAATCGAGGCCTCCAAGTTTGACCTGGCCTATATCAGCCTGGACGGCAACATCGGCTGCCTGGTCAACGGCGCCGGTCTGGCCATGGCCACTATGGACACCATCAAGCTGTTTGGCGCTGAACCGGCAAACTTCTTGGACGTTGGCGGCGGCGCCACCCCAGAAAAGGTGACCGAGGCCTTCAAGATCATGCTGAAAAATCCCAAGGTCAAGGCAATTTTGGTCAACATCTTTGGCGGCATCATGAAGTGCGACACCATTGCCCACGGCGTCATCGCTGCTTGCAAAGCGGTCAATCTGCAAGTGCCGCTGGTGGTACGCATGAAGGGCACTAACGAGGACATCGGCAAAAAAATGCTGGCCGACTCGGGCCTGCCCATCATTAGCGCCGACACCATGGCCGAAGCGGCGCAAAAAGTCGTCGCCGCCGTCCAAGCCCACGCCTAAAGCCCACGCCACCGTCAGAAAGAAACCGCCATGTCGATCTTCATCAACAAAGACACCCGCGTCATTACCCAGGGCATTACCGGCAAAACCGGCGCATTCCACACCGAAAAGTGCCAGGAATACGCCAATGGCAAAGCCTGCTTTGTCGCCGGTGTCAACCCTAAAAAGGCCGGTGAGTCGGTGCTAGGTATCCCGATTTACGGCTCGGTCAAGGAGGCTGCCCACGAAACCGGCGCCACCGTGTCCGTCATCTATGTGCCGCCGCCTGGCGCGGCAGCTGCCATCTGGGAAGCCGTAGAGGCCGACCTGGACCTGGCTATCTGCATTACCGAAGGCATCCCGGTGCGCGACATGTTGGAAGTACGCAACAAAATGCGCGCCAAAGAAGCCGCCGGTGGCAAGAAAACCTTGCTGCTAGGGCCCAACTGCCCGGGGCTGATCACGCCCGAAGAAATCAAAATCGGCATCATGCCCGGCCACATCCACCGCAAAGGCCGCATCGGCGTGGTCAGCCGCTCCGGCACGCTAACCTATGAAGCGGTGGCGCAGCTCACCGAAATCGGCCTGGGCCAGTCCAGCGCCGTGGGCATTGGCGGCGATCCAATCAACGGACTCAAGCACATCGACATCATGCGTGCCTTCAACGACGACCCGGACACCGACGCGGTCATCATGATTGGCGAAATCGGCGGCCCCGACGAAGCCGAAGCAGCGCGCTGGTGCAAGCTCAATATGAAAAAACCCATCGTCGGCTTTATCGCCGGTGTCACCGCGCCCGCCGGCAAGCGCATGGGCCATGCCGGTGCGCTGATCAGCGGTGGCGCCGACACGGCGGACGCCAAGCTGGCGGTGATGGAGGAGTGTGGCTTCAAGGTGACACGCAACCCTTCCGAAATGGCCAAGCTACTTAAAGCCATGCTTTAAGCCTGGCTTTCACGCCACAGGCAGGCCGTCCCTAAGCGGCGTCCTACCAATCGCTACACCCTGACACCCCCGCAGGAGCACCAGCGCCGGGGGGTACGGGCATAAGGCCCGCATAAGAAAGAGAATCATGGAAATGCTGCAAACCCCCGAGTTCTGGTTTGGGCTACTGAAAATCATCTGGATCAACATCATCCTGTCTGGCGATAACGCTGTGGTCATCGCCTTGGCGGCGCGCAGCCTGCCGCCGGAGCAACAGCGCCAGGCCGTCTTATTTGGCTCGGGCGCGGCGGTGGTCTTGCGCATCGTGCTAACGGTGGTGGCGGTGCAATTACTGGCCCTGCCTTATTTACAAATGGTGGGCGGCGCGCTGCTCTTGTGGATCGGCGTACAACTGCTGTCCGATCACGGTGGCGACGAGGGCGAAGAAAAACAATACGGCTCCATGATGGCCGCCATACGCACCATCTTGATCGCCGACCTGGTTATGAGCCTGGACAACGTGATTGCCGTGGCCGCTGCCGCCAATGGAAACATGGTGCTGCTGGTGCTGGGATTGGCGATCAGCATCCCTATGGTCATCTTCGGCAGCACCTTGATGATCCGCCTGATGGAGCGCTTCCCCATTGTGGTGACTTTTGGCGCGGCGCTGATCGGCTGGGTGGGGGGTGAAACTGTGGTCAGCGACAAAGTGCTGGTACCGCTGCTAGAAAACGCCCATTGGCTGCACCAAGCCGGCCCGGCCCTGGGCGCAGCACTGGTGCTGCTGCTGGGACGCTGGCTGCAAAAGCGTCATGACAAGGACGACTTGCCAGCGCCCTAAGCGCTGCTGCACGGCAGGGCGGTCTGCACCGACAATACTTGGCAGCAGGTCGTGCCTTGCTGGCATATAAGGCCAGTGGCTATGCTTGGCCAGCAATAGCTGATCTCTTTTGACGATGCGCAAAACCTCTGCCGCTCCTTATTTGATATACCATTTGAAAACTATTGTCAAAATTTTTAAAACCTAAGTGTTTCAGTTGACCCAGGTACATCTACTTATTTATTTGTTGATAGGGAGTTCTTTATGAAAAACAGCCTGCAAAAGGGTTTCACCCTGATTGAGTTGATGATCGTGATCGCGATCATCGGAGTTCTGGCAGCGGTGGCGGTGCCGGCGTACCAAGACTATATTGCGAAGGCGCAAGTGGCATCGGCCTTGGTTGAAATACAGTCTGCGAAAAATCAAGTTGAAACAAAGGTTATTGAAGGTGTTACGACTGCGCTGACTTATACGACTTCAACTGTCAGTGAGATTGGCTTAAAGAGCGGTACCGAACGCTGCGCGACAGTCACCGCGACAGTTAAAACCACTGGGGAGGCTGGCATTCTTTGCCAAATTAAGGGCTCTAATGCGGTCAAAGATAAGTACCTCCAATACTATCGGTCTGCAGACACTACTACCGCTGGCAGCGTAGTAAGCGGCACTTGGAGTTGCAAAACTGATGCTGATGCGAAACATGCGCCAAAAACCTGTGCGTCTAGCTCGTCTGCACCAACTAATCCGTGATATGCATTCGACGAAGCTAATTAGCGGTCGCTTCGCGTATTGAGTTTTATTGCTCAATCTAAACCGCAGGCTCCAAGAATACCCCGCTATGGGGCAGACAGAGCCCGCCGATAATTCTGCGCGTGCCGCTCCTACCCCAATTCTTTGCCTACTGTTTCGCCATATTGTGCCTGGCCTACCCCTGGCTCAATCCTTTTAACTTTGGCCCATCCGTAAACGTCGTCTCAGGCATGGTCGCCTGGTGGGGGGCCGCTGGATTAGGGCTGTGTTTCATCACCCTGCTTACCGGCCGCGAAGCGCGATGGCGCGTGCTGCTGGGAGGCTGGGCGCTGGCGGCGGGTGTGAGTGCGCTGATGGGGCTGCTGCAGTACTTTGACCAGTCGCAGCTGCTGGGCACTTGGGTGAATTACGCCGGACTGGGCCAGGCCTTTGGCAATTTGCGCCAGCGTAACCAGTTTGCCACTTTATGCAGCATCGGCTTGGTGCTGCTGTGGTGGTGGGCCCAGTACGCGCGGGCGGAAAAAATGAGCGCCGCGCAGACTTTGGTATGGCTGGCAGCTGCAGCCGTGGTGTGCGCTGCCTCGGCGGCATCGAGTTCGCGCACCGGCTTTCTCCAGTTGCTGCTGCTCATGGCGCTTGCCTGGTGCTGGCGAGCCGGTGCGGGCGCATCGGGCCGCAGCTTGCATGGCCTGCTTCCAGTCGGTTTTATGTTGTTGGCCTATGCGCTGGCAGCCGTGTTGTTACCTATTGCGGCGGGGGTGGACGGATCAGTGTTTGAACGCATGCGCGAGCCGCCGCTGGGCTGCGAAAGCCGCATGGCTTTGTACCGCAATGTGCTACACCTCATCACGCAAAAGCCGCTTGCCGGCTGGGGCTGGGGAGAATTGGACTATGCGCATTTCATGACCCTGTACACCACGCCGCTTGCGGGTGTGCGTTTTTGCGCCATTTTGGACAATGCGCACAACCTGCCTTTGCAACTGGCCGTGGAGCTGGGGCTGCCACTGGCGCTATTGGCCTGCGCGCTGCTTCTAAGGTGGCTGCTGCAAAACAAACCCTGGGCCGAGCGTGTGCCCCAGCGCCAACTGGCCTGGAGCCTGCTGGCCATGGTGGGGCTGCACAGTTTGCTGGAATACCCGCTGTGGTACGGGCCGTTTCAGGTGGCCACCGCGCTGTGCCTATGGGTGTTGCATGCCTACCCGGCGCAGCAGGCGCGCGGCCCCGCAGTGGCCGACACTCCCGCGTCCGCATTCGCGGCGAGCCTTAGCGCGAGACCCCGCCTTGCCCTGTACGTCCGCTGGTTTGCCGTGCCACTACTTGCGCTGGTTTGCGCCATGGTGTCTTTGAATTACTGGCGCATGAGCCAGCTCTACATGACCGTAGAAAATCGCGCACCCGCTTACCGCGACAACACCCACACCAAGGTACAAGGCGCCTGGTTTTTCAGCGGCCATGTAGATTTTGCGGTGCTATCGGTCACGCCGGTGTCCGAGCAGACAGCGCCGTATTTGCTGCAGTTAGGTGAACACCTGTTGCATTTTTCGCCCGAAGCAAAAGTAGTGGAAAAGATTCTCGATGCGGCCATCATGCTGCAACGGGCAGACAAGATAGCGTTTTACGCACCGCGTTTTGCTGCTGCTTTTCCAGAGGATTACCAGCGCTGGCGTGCGGTCCATGCGCAGCTGGCTTTGCCCTAAGCGCACCTAGCGGCTTTACGCTCAATCGTTGAGGTCTAATAGGGCGCTATGGGACAAGGGTTTTCACCTGCCCCATCTTTGCCACACTGCGAAAGACCTATGAAAACCATTTATCTATCCTTACTCATTTCCCTCTCCTGCACTGGCTGTGCGATGTACGCGGTGGCAGACGCTGCCGTTGCGGTTGGGGCTACTGTGGTCAAAACCACCGCAAAGGCTGCGGGTGCCGTCATAGACGCAGTCACACCGGATAGCAAATCAGACAAAAAATAAGCTGCCCTCGATTTTCGGTAAGACCGACCAAGGTATCAGCGATGGAATTAGCACCGAAACGGTAGACGCGATAAATCAGCGGTTCACAAAACTCCCGCTCTTGCCCCCGTGCTTTTCCAGCAAAGTGATGTCTTGCATCACCATACCTCTGTCCACCGCCTTGCACATGTCGTAAATGGTGAGTAGCGCAACCTGCACGGCGGTGAGGGCTTCCATTTCCACTCCGGTGGGGCCTACGGTCTCGACGGTGGCGGTGCAGCGCACGCCGTCTTGCGCATGCGGGTCGGTGGCGCGGTGCAGCAGCTCAAACACTACCGACACATGGGTCAGCGCCAAGGGGTGGCACAAGGGGATGAGTTCGCTGGTTTTTTTGGCTGCCATGATGCCCGCCACGCGCGCAATGCCCAGCACATCGCCTTTTATCGCGGTGCCGCTCTCGATCAAAGCCAGGGTCGCAGGCAGCATGTGGATGCGCCCGCTGGCGATAGCGCGCCGCTGGGTGCTGGCTTTGGCAGCTACATCGACCATATGGGCCTGGCCCTGGGCGTCAAAATGGGTGAGGTTGGTCATAGTGGTTAAGTCAAGGTGGGTTTTGCTGGCAAAGCGGGAGGCGCAGCCAATAAAAAATGCCAGCGCTTACCGCGCGTTCATGGTTCCCGTGCATCATACGGGTATGACCCGTACCCGCCACCACACCGCCCCATTGCCTGCCCTCTCCAAAGCGCTGCTCACCGCTTGGCTCAGTGCTGCAGCCTGTTGGCCCATCGTCGGGCTTTGCGCCAGCGCCGCAACTGACACGCCGCCGACCGCGGTGCGAAGCATAGGCCTACCGGATTTAGGCGATGGCACGGAAATATCCCCCGCTGCCGAGCGGCGCTTGGGCGACTCGATTGTGCGCAGCCTGTACCGCGACCCGGACTATATCGATGACGCCATTCTGAGCGACTATGTGCAAAGCCTGTGGCAGCCGCTGCTCAGGGCCGCGCGCGCGCGCGGCGACCTGCGGCCAGACCTGGACGAGACCTTCGCCTGGCAAATACTCTTATCCCGTGAACGTGCCATCAATGCTTTTGCACTACCGGGCGGTTATTTCGGACTGTACCTGGGTATGGTGGGAATCGTACAAACCCGCGACGAGTTGGCCTCGGTGCTGGGCCATGAAATGAGCCATGTGACGCAGCGGCACTTCGCCCGTAAGACGGACAAAGACGTGGCCCGAACGCCCTGGATGATTGGCGGCATGATTTTGGGCCTGATTGCGGCGAGCAAAAGCCAGTCCAGTTGCAATGCGCTAAACCAGTGCACCAACAGCGGTTACGACGCGGCCAACGCCTTGATTATGGGCAGCCAGGGTCTTGCTATCCAAAGTAGCTTGAACTACTCGCGCAACATGGAACGCGAGGCTGACCGTACCGGCTTTGGCTTAGCCAGTGAAGCCGGCTTTGCACCGCAAGGCTTTGTCGGTATGTTTGAAAAATTGCAGCAGTCCAGCCGTAACAACGACAGCGGCGGCTTTCCTTATTTGCGCAGCCATCCCCTGAGCACTGATCGTATTGCCGATATGCAAAGCCGCATCGGCCTGGAGCAGGTCCATAACCAACCAGCGCAAAGCGACTGGCAAGCGCTGCTCATGGCGGCGCGCGCGCGGGTACTCTCCGATAGCGGTATCGATGGATTGCAGCGTTGGCAAGCGGATGTGCAGCCAGCGGTCTTGGCGGCTAAGGCGCCGGCGCAACAAGCAGCCGCTTTGTATGGCGCAGCAGTGGCGGCGCTCAAGCTGCGCGCTTTTGACCAAGCCGGCGCCTTGGCTGCACAACTGGCTGGCATGGGTGGTGTGCCGCCCTTGGTCGATCGCTTGGTACGCCTGCTCAACACCGAAATCGCGCTCAGCCAGGATCAGCTGCCTCAGGCGCAGGCCAGCCTGAGGACGCCGGTGCGCGCTGCTAGTGCCAGAGAGATGTCTTTAGACCGCGCAGAGCTTTTGCAGCGCGCCCAGGTGCAGGTACGAGGCAATGAGGCGGCCCGCGCAGCCACCGCTTTGCACCTGTGGACGGTGGACTACCCGCGCGACCTAGGCGCCTGGCGCGCATTGGGTGCTGCCTATGAGGCCCAAGGCCGGGCAGTGGCGGCGATACGCGCACAAGCACAGGCCGATGGGCTGCAGCAGGACTGGACTTCGGCGCTGGGGCGTTTACGCGCCGCCCAGGACCTGGTGCGCAATAGCCAATGGGGTAGCCAAGGGCCGGACTATATTGAAGCGGCCATCGTTGACACGCGCGCGCGCGAGATCGTGCAGATGCTTCGCGAGCAAGCCAACCAGCAACGCTAATCGAATGCCCAGGCTTGGCCCTGGTGCATTAAACCGGATCCGGCACTTGCAATGCACGGCGCTGGCTGCGCCAACCCGCCAGCAAAACGCCAGCTGTCACCAGCGCATACAAGCCCCAGCGGGACCACTGCTGACGCTCGTCGATCACGCCTTTGGCGGCGCCGAAAAAGTCCTGCAGCCAGGGCTCGTTGGCCATCATTTGCGCAGCAGTGAGCGCCAGAACGGCAGCGCCCAAACCGATGATCCAGGGGAATCGTTCCACCAAACGCAGCACCACCGAACTGCCAAAGACCACGATCGGCACGCTGATCAGCAGGCCAATGACCACCAAATCCATAGCTCCGTGGGCCGCACCGGCCACACCCAGTACATTGTCTATACCCATGAGGGCATCGGCGACGATGATGGTTTTCATGGCGCCCCAAAAGGTGTGGGCGCCTCCCTCTTCATGGCCCCCCTCACCTTGGTCGGCCAGCAGTTTGTAAGCCACCCAGACCAGGCCCAGGCCACCCACCAACATCAGCCCCGGTATTTGTAACAGCCAGACCACACCCAGCGTCATGACAATGCGAACGCCAATTGCGCCCGCTGTGCCCCAAAGAATGGTTTTTTTGCGCAAATGGTCGGGCACGTTGCGTGCGGCCAGGGCAATGACGATGGCGTTGTCGCCAGCCAGCACCAGGTCGATCAAGACGATAGCCAGCAAAGCGGACCACCAGGCATTTGAAAAGAGTTCCACGGTTTTAATTCCTGTAATGAGGCCCTGGAGCGGGCATAAGACACCTGTCGCGCGCGTTCGGGCGAAACCGTCCACGTGCGGCGAAGGTCTTGCCCGATGGCGCAGCGCGCAAAGCACTGGCATCTGTGGGGCCGGGACAGCAAGTGTCCGTATTGACGACCCGACAACGGGGGGCTACTCCCCTTCAACCGGCTGAGTATAAAAGCCACTGATAACCCTGTACACCTTAGGGGTAAGGGCGGCGCGCCGTGTGCACCATGTGCACCGCCAGTACGGCTATCATCGCGCCTCTTCTCTACATACCCCCATGGCAGGCATTCACATTACCGATATCGAGTCGGCTATCAACTATTGGCGCGGCAAAAGCCCTTCGCCCGATGGTATGTCCCTGCCCGGCCCTACGCGCGCGCTGGCGGAGATTTATGCCTTGCTGGTCTATTACCGCGAGGCTGAGGCCGACGAGCGCAGCATGCCGCGCGCGGCGCACGAGGCTTGGATGGCATGGTACGGCAGCACGCCGGACACGCCTTGCATCGCGATTTGCTCCACCAGCCAGGGGGACGAGACCTGCAAAGGCTGCGGCCGCAGTTTTTCGGAAGTGCAGCACTGGCCGCAACTGAGCCCCGCAGAGAAACGCGCCACCTGGCGACGCATCACCCTGGACGGCAGCGCCTGGCGCTTTAATAAATATGCCGAGCGCGCCACCGAAGGTACGCAGCCCAAGGCGCAAGCGCCGGATGCCCATGCCGCGCCCGCCCACGGCCCCAGCGCCCCAAGCAGGGCAGCCGGGACCTAAAGAGCCGCTGCCACCACCCGCATCGACAGCACCCAGCCCGCCTACCCAGCCTTATGGACGATTTGCGCTACAAGCCCTCGACGACGGTGGCGGCCATTATTGAGCGCGAGGGGCGGTTTTTGCTGGTGGAAGAGCGAACGCCCGAAGGCCTGCGCCTGAACAACCCAGCCGGCCACCTGGACCCCGGCGAATCGCTGGCGCAAGCCTGTGCCCGCGAGACGCTGGAGGAAACCGCCTTTACGTTCACGCCCGAGGCGCTGGTCGGTATCTACCTGGCCCGCGTGCAATTGCCCGACGGACCGGCCAGGCCGGGTGGCGCGGACCTGAGCTATGTGCGCTTCGCGTTTTGTGGCGCGCTAGGCGCATTCGATACGCAACGCGTCCTCGATACCGGCATTGTGCGCACACTGTGGTTAACACTGCAAGAAGTGCGCGTCAGCGCACTGCAGCACCGTAGCCCCTTGGTATTGCAATGCATAGAAGACTATTTGGCCGGGCAACGCTATCCCCTGGAGCTGCTGCACACCCACGCGGGCGTATTCGGCAAGCGCCCGCAAGCTTGAAGGTCATGCACATGCGCCTGGCCGCGCCGGCCCAGCTGTGGCGGGCCACTTGCCGGTGCAGGCCTAAAATCGGGCCATGCGCGCCACACTGAAGCACTTTAAAAAGCAACGCATTGTGGTGGGCTTAAGCGGTGGTGTGGACTCCGCCGTCAGTGCTTACCTGCTACAGCAGCAAGGCCATGAGGTGGTCGGCATCTTCATGAAGAACTGGGAAGACGATGACCGCGCGCCGGACGAAAATGCAGCGGATATCGACCCCGGTTATTGCACTTCCAAAGAAGACTTTATCGACGCCGCCGCGGTAGCCGATGTGCTGGGTATTGAGATTGAACACGTCAACTTTGCCGCAGACTACAAAGACCGGGTGTTTGCCGAGTTTTTGCGCGAATATCAGGCAGGGCGTACACCCAACCCGGATATTTTGTGCAATGCCGAAATTAAATTCAAAGCCTTTTTAGACCATGCCATCCGTCTGGGCGCGGACTGCATTGCCACCGGTCACTATGCGCGCGCGCGGCACAATGAAATCACTGGTTTGTTTGAGTTGCTCAAAGGGCTGGACGCTTCCAAAGACCAAAGCTATTTTTTGCACCGGCTGAACCAAGCGCAATTGTCAAAAACCCTTTTCCCGGTGGGCGAGTTGCACAAAACCGAGGTGCGTCGTATCGCCGTCGAGATAGGTCTGCCCAACGCGAAGAAGAAAGATTCAACGGGCATTTGCTTCATAGGCGAGCGGCCATTCCGTGAATTCCTCAACCGCTACATCGCCAAAGAGCCCGGTCCGATTAAGAATCCCAAAGGCCACACCATTGGCCAGCATGTAGGCCTGTCTTTTTACACGCTGGGTCAGCGCCAGGGCTTGGGCATTGGCGGCCTGAAGGTGCGCGGCGCACAAAAAGGCGGCGGCGAACACACGCCCTGGTTTGTGGCGCGCAAAGACATGCAAACCAACACCTTGTGGGCAGTGCAAGGGCATGCACATCCGTGGTTACTATCGCACTCGCTCAGCGCTGCCGATGCGAGCTGGGTCGCCGGCAAAGCGACCGCATGCGGGCTGCCCCTGGCCGCAAAAACGCGCTACCGTCAAAGCGATAGCCCCTGCGCGCTGCGCGCCAGCGATGGCTCAATATTTAGTTTGGGCTTTGACCAAGCGCAATGGGCCGTCACACCCGGTCAATCCGCAGTGCTGTATGACGGTGAGGTATGCCTGGGCGGTGGCGTGATTGACAGCGTGCCAGCCCTTGACGCTGTGATGTAACCCAAAGCCTTGCCCCATGGGACAATAAGCTCCTTTTGAAAAGAGTGGTTTGATTGAGAAAGCTGTCACTATGATCCGTCGCGCCACCAAAATCGTAGCCACCTTGGGGCCCGCTTCCAGCGATCCGGCCATGTTGGAGGCCCTGATACGTGAAGGCGTGGATGTGGTTCGGCTGAACTTCAGCCACGGCACGGCGCAAGACCATATAGACCGCGCCGCCATGGTGCGCGAAGTGGCCCACCGGGTGGGGCGCGAAGTGGCCATCATGGCTGATTTGCAAGGTCCCAAAATACGTGTTGGCAAGTTTGCACAGGGTAAGGTTTTCTTGGAGCATGGCCAAGCCTTTATTCTGGATGCCGCCCGCACAGAGCTGGGCGATGTACATGGCGTCGGACTGGACTACAAATCGCTGCCACAAGAGGTCAAGGCCGACGATGTGCTGCTGCTTAACGACGGCATCATCGTCATGGTGGTGGACAAGGTGCAGGGCCAGCAAGTGCACACCACCGTCAGGCTAGGCGGCGTGCTATCCAACAACAAAGGCATTAACAAGCAAGGCGGCGGCCTGACAGCGCCGGCGCTGACGGCCAAGGACATGGAAGACATCCGCACCGCCATGGCCTTTAAAGCCGACTATGTGGCGGTGAGTTTCCCCAAATGCGCCACCGACATGGAAATGGCGCGCCAGTTGTGCAACGTGGCCGCTGCCGAGTTCGGCCACAAGCCCGGGCTGATTGCCAAGATCGAGCGCGCCGAGGCGATCCCCAAGCTGGAAGAAATTTTGCGGGCCTCGGACGGCATCATGGTGGCGCGCGGTGACTTGGCCGTAGAAGTGGGCAACGCCGCAGTCCCTGCGCTGCAAAAGCGCATGATCAAAATGGCGCGCGAGTTTGACAAGATTGTCATCACCGCCACGCAAATGATGGAGTCCATGATCAGTAGTCCGGTGCCCACACGCGCCGAGGTGAGTGACGTGGCCAACGCGGTGCTTGACGGCACCGACGCCGTCATGCTGTCAGCGGAAACGGCTGCCGGCAGTTACCCGCTGGAGACGGTGCGTGAAATGGCGCAGATCTGCGTCGCAGCCGAAGCAGGCGAATCGGTGAAGCTGGAAACCGACTTCATCGGAAAGACCTTTAACCATATCGACCAGTCCATCGCTATGGGCGCGCTTTTCACTGCGCACCACTTGGGGGCTAAAGCGATTGTGGCCATGACCGACAGCGGGTCGACCGCTTTATGGATGAGCCGCCATTTGATTCAGGTGCCGATTTATGCGCTCACGCCCAATGTGGCCAGCCAGCGCCGCATGACGCTATACCGCAACGTGCGCCCTTTGCTGATGAGCAGCAGCAAAGACCGCGATACCGCGCTGAACGATGCCCAAGCACAGCTCAAAAGGCTAGGCATTGTTTCCAGCGGTGATGTCTATGCCATCACCTGCGGCGAGCCCATGGGCGCGCCCGGCGGCACCAATATGATGAAGGTCTGCCGCGTCCCATAAACGCAGCTGTGTGGCGCATTTGTCGCATCGGGGAAGACTTGTGGCAAGCGCTGAGGGCGGACGCTGCAAATGTCAATAGAATCGCATATCGGTACAAGTTACCAAGCGGTTACCAACCCCCCGGAGAACTTCCATGGCCCTCGTCTCAATGCGCGAATTGCTGGACCACGCTGCCACCCACGGCTACGGCATCCCTGCTTTTAATGTCAACAACCTGGAGCAAGTCCAGGCCATCATGGAGGCCGCCAACGAAGTGGGCGCCCCAGTCATCATGCAAGCCAGTGCCGGTGCCCGCAAGTACGCGGGCGAGGCCTTCCTCAAACACCTGATCCAAGCGGCCATCGAAAGCTATCCGCATATCCCGGTGGTGATGCACCAGGACCATGGCCAAAGTCCGGCCGTCTGCCAAGGCGCGATCAACCTGGGTTTCAGCTCGGTGATGATGGACGGCAGCCTGGAAGGCGACGGTAAAACCATTGCCAGCTATGAATACAACGTGGACGTGACGCGCCAGGTGGTCGATATGGCGCACAAGCTAGGCGTCACCGTGGAAGGCGAGCTAGGCTGCCTAGGTTCACTGGAAACCATGAAGGGTGACAAAGAGGACGGCCACGGCACCGACGCCACCATGACGCGCGAGCAATTGCTCACCGACCCGGAGCAGGCGGCAGATTTCGTTCAACGCACCCAACTAGACGCGCTGGCCATTGCCATTGGCACCAGCCACGGCGCCTACAAATTTACGCGCCAGCCCACGGGCGATATTTTGGCGATTGACCGCATCAAAGAAATCAACCGCCGCCTGCCTAATACGCACCTGGTTATGCACGGCTCGAGCAGCGTGCCGCAGGAAATGCTGGCAACCATCAATGCCTTTGGCGGCAAGATGAAAGAGACCTATGGCGTGCCGGTGGCCGAAATCCAAAAAGCGATTCAGTTTGGCGTGCGCAAAATCAACATTGATACTGACATCCGATTGGCCATGACGGCAGCCTGCCGCAAATTTTTAGCCGAGAACCCAGACAAGTTTGACGCACGTGACTGGCTTAAACCTGCGCGCGAAGCGGCCAAGCAATTGGTCAAAGCGCGCTATATCGAATTCGGCTGCGAAGGCCAGGGCGCTAAAGTCAGAGGCGATACGCTGAGCGTGGTTGCAGCCCGCTACAGCAAGGGTGAACTGGCGCAAGTAGTGCACTGACAGCGCGGCCTGCGCTGCGCTACAGTGCGGCTTATGGCCTCTTCCTTGCACACCTCCACCCTGCATTCCCTGCCTTTGTTGGCGCGCGGCAAAGTGCGCGACAACTACGCCGTCGGCAGCGACCGCATACTGATGGTCGCCAGCGACCGGCTTAGTGCATTTGACGTGATCATGGGCGAGCCCATACCCGGCAAGGGCGCTTTGCTCACGCAAATGGCTTTGTTCTGGTTTGAAAAATTTGGCCCCCAGGGCCTGAACCTGTGCCCGATTCACCTAACCGGCCAAGCACCCGAAAGCGTGGTGGCGCCCGATGAAGTGGCGCAAGTGCAAGGGCGCAGCATGTTGGTCAAACGGCTCAAGCCTTTGCCCGTCGAAGCAGTCGTGCGTGGCTACCTGGCGGGCAGCGGCTGGAAGGAGTACCAGGCCAATGGCGCGGTCTGCGGCGTAGCCCTACCGCCAGGTTTGCAAAATGCCTCGCGCCTGCCCGTACCGATTTATACGCCCGCCGCCAAAGCCGCCGTGGGCGAGCACGATGAGAACATTAGCTTGGCGCAAACCGTGGACATGATCGGCCTGGACCTGGCCACGCGCATACGCGATATCAGCATCGCGCTGTACCAAGCGGCCGCAGCCTTTGCACTGACCAAGGGCATCATCATTGCTGACACCAAGTTTGAGTTCGGACTGGACGCGGCGGGCACGCTCACGCTCATGGACGAAGTGCTCACGCCTGATTCATCGCGCTACTGGCCCTTAGAAAGTTACGCCGAGGGCAGCAACCCGCCCAGTTACGACAAGCAATTTGTACGCGACTGGCTGGAAGCCGCGCAAGTCGACGGCAAACCCTGGAGCAAAACCCCGCCCGCGCCCCGCGTGCCGGACGCGGTGATTGCGCAAACTGCGGCGAAATACCAAGAAGCTTTACAGCGCTTGACGGCGTGAATTGGGCAGGTAGGTTGCAGACAAGCCGCGCTAGGGGAGGTCTGCGCAAAACGCCCTGGGGGCGATCGCCGCGGCCCTAGGCCTAGCAATAACTCATCTTTGGCAGCGTATCCCTAGCAATTAATTGAGCGCCATACTCAGCTTGCGCCGGTACGAAGCCACCATTTGCGCTTGCGGGTCGGTTTCAGCGACGACTTTGCCAGCGATTTCGATGCCGCCAGCGGTTTTGCCGGTATCTTGCGCCGCGCCCTTGGGTTTGGGCGGGGTGAGCAGTTCCAAAATCGCCACAAAGGTTTTGCGCGGCACCGCATCGCCCCAAGCTTTGTCGCGCATGATGATTTCCAGCAATTCGTCCATGGCCACCGTCCATTGGCCCTCGACCATCAGGACGCGGGCTTTGGCCAGGCGGGTATCAAAGTCGCGCTTGTTAGCGGCGATGGCTTGGTCAAACTGCGCCAGTTCCCAGTTACCACGCGGGTCGGTATGGACGTACTCGATGGCGCTTAAAAAATGGTGCAAAGCGTCAAAACGGATCTGGCGGGGGATCGCGGCCAGGGCCGGGGCCAACGCAGCTTTGGCTTCTTCCAAGGCGTTGTGGTGAATCAGCAGTTTGACCAGTTCGTGGCGCGCATCGTCATTGCCCGGATCGGCGGCCAGAGTTTCTTGCAATTTGTGCAGCGCCGCTTCTACATCGCCCGCCGCCAACAAGGCTTGCGCGTCTTCGGCGTCGGTAAGTGAGGCGCCTTCAGGCGGCAGGTGTTTGTCCAAAAAGGCCTTGATTTGGCTTTCGGGCACCGCGCCCATGAAGCCGTCGGCCGGCTTGCCGGCGATCATGAGCACGCAAGTGGGAATGCTGCGGATGCCAAAGGCCTTGGAGAGCTCTTGCTCCTGGTCCGAGTCGATCTTGACCAATTTGAAACGCCCGGCGTAATCGGTTTCGACCTTTTCCAGCAGCGGTCCTATCACTTTGCAGGGCCCGCACCAGGGGGCCCAGAAGTCCAGCAGCACCGGCAGGTCGTGCGAGGCGCGGATGACTTCAGTTTCAAAATTTTCCAGGGTGACGTTGATCATGAAAAAATACTCGGGGTGAAAACGTAAAATTGGGGGTCTAGCCTTGCGGCACGGCTGCCGTCTGATCCTCGGGCGCAGGTGCCAAGCGCTGTTTCCAACCTTATGAGCACCACACCTATCGCGGTCGTCATGGGTTCCAGTTCGGACTGGGACACCATGCAGCACGCAGTGCAGATTCTCCAACAGTTTGGCATCGCCTTTGAGGCGCGTGTGCTTTCAGCACACCGTATGCCTGACGAAATGTTCGCATTTGCACAAGCGGCCCAGGGCCGGGGCCTGCGTGCCATCATCGCCGGTGCTGGCGGTGCCGCGCATTTGCCCGGCATGCTGGCCTGCAAAACCACGGTGCCGGTGCTGGGCGTGCCGGTGCCGAGCCAGCATTTACAAGGCGTTGATTCCCTGCACAGCATTGTGCAAATGCCCAAAGGCATACCGGTTGCCACCTTCGCCATTGGCGCAGCCGGCGCGGCCAATGCGGCTTTGTTTGCGGTGGCGATGCTGGCCGCGCATGATGCGGCGCTACAAAAGCAGCTTGATGCCTACCGCGTCGAGCAAACCCGCGCCGCGCGTGAACAGGTCTTGCCCGTCACCGGCTTATCGGGCGGACTGGTGGGCTTATGAACGCAAGCGCTGCGCTGTTACCTGGGGCGCAGACCAGTGGGCCGGGCGCCGGGCCGCTGACGCTGGGGGTGCTGGGCGGCGGTCAATTAGGCCGCATGTTTGTGCATGCCGCCCAAGCCATGGGTTATGAGACGGCGGTACTGGACCCCGATGCCGACAGCCCGGCCGGGCGCGTCAGCCACCACCACATCCAAAGCGCCTACCAGGACCCGCAAGGGCTGGCGCAGCTAGCCGCCATTTGCAGCGCCGTTACCACCGAGTTTGAAAATGTGCCTGCCGACGCGCTGGCCACGCTGGCCGCCACGCGGCTTGTTGCGCCAGGCGCCAAGGCTGTGGCCATTGCGCAAGACCGGCTGGCCGAAAAAGCCCACTTCGGCCGCTGCGGCGTTCCCTGCGCGCCCTTTACCGCGATCGCGAGTCCGGCCGATATCGCGGCAGCGCCTGCGGATTTGCTACCAGGCATTCTCAAAACCGCGCGCATGGGTTATGACGGCAAAGGGCAGCTGCGGGTGGCCGACCGGGCGCAATTGCGCCATGCTTTTGCCGATCTGCAACAGCAGGTTTGCGTGTTAGAAAAAATGCTGCCGCTGGCCTTGGAATGCTCGGTCATCCTCGCGCGCGGTGCGGACGGCGACATGGTGCATTTCCCGGTGCAACGCAATCTACACCGCGCGGGGATTTTGGCAGTTACCGAAGTGTTTAAGGGCAACGTACCAGCGGCGCTGGCCGCACAAGCGGTGCAAGCAGCACGCGCTATCGCGCAAGGGCTCTCCTATGTGGGCGTGCTTTGCGTGGAGTTTTTTGTATTGCAAGACGGCAGCCTGGTGGTCAATGAAATCGCTCCGCGCCCACACAACAGCGGCCACTACAGCCTGGACGCCTGCGATCAGTCGCAGTTTGACTTGCAAGTGCGCACGCTGGCAGGCCTGCCAATGACAGCGCCGCGCCAGCACAGCGCGGCCGTGATGCTCAACCTCCTGGGCGAACTCTGGGGACCTAGCTTGGACGCTACTCCCCGCTGGGGCGCCGTATTGGCGCTGCCCGGCGCGCATTTGCATTTATATGGCAAGCGCCAGGCGCGGTCCGGCCGCAAGATGGGCCACCTGACGCTGACCGCCAACAGCCCGCAAGCGGCGCGCGCCAGCGCACTTGAGGCCGCGCAGATTTTAGGAATTGAAGCGTTTTAAACGCGTTTACGCGTTTTTGGCGCCCATTTACCCGCTTAAGCCCATGATTTTGCAAGTGCATGAAAGCTCCTGTCTGCCGCACTGCGAGCGGGTGTTGCGCCAAGGCGGATTGCTAGGTTTACCCACCGAAACCGTCTATGGCCTAGCGGCTGACGCGGACCATGCCCAAGCGGTGACGGCGATTTTTGCCGCCAAAGGCCGTCCGGCAGACCATCCGCTGATCGTGCATGTGGCAGATATGGACGGCGGCCTAAGCGGCGCGCGCTACTTCGCCCGCGAAATTCCTGAATTTGCCATGCGCCTGATGCAAGCCTTTTGGCCCGGGCCGCTGACCCTGATACTGCCGCGCCGCGACGGGGTGGCTGCTGCCGCTGCCGGCGGACAAGATTCGGTGGGCCTGCGCTGCCCGGCGCACCCGGCCGCCCAGGCTCTGTTGCGCGCCCTGCGCCACAGCGCGCAAGGCAGCGTGGTCTGGGGCCTGGCTGCGCCCAGCGCCAACCGTTTCGGGCGCATCAGCCCGACCACGGCGCAGCACGTCCACAGCGAATTCAACACCGGGCGGGACGCCGATGACCCTGGCGCCTTGCGCATTCTGGACGGCGGACCCTGCGAGGTGGGCATTGAATCGACGATTGTCGATTGCACTCGCGGTGTGCCGGTGCTTTTGCGCCCAGGGGCGATCAGCATAGAAACACTTGCGCTAGCCTGCGGCCAAGCTGTTCGCCTTGCGCACGAGATGCCAAGCAGCCAGGCCGCGCCGCGCGCCTCGGGCACTTTGGCTGCGCACTACGCGCCAGATGCCACATTGCGTCTGATGGAGACCGCCGCCTTGCAACAAGCCTTGCAGCCTGGCTCGGGGCAACGCCAGGCGGTGGCGGGCCGCATCGGTGTCTATATGCGAACGCGGCCCGGAGTTTCGACGCACGCGGCAGCCCAGCCCCATGGCGGCTTGGAAGGCCAGGCGCCGCAACTGCTGCTGCGCGCCATGCCCCAGGACGCGACGCGCGCAGCGCAGCACTTGTTTGCCGCCTTGCGCGCGCTCGACGAGGCCGGTGCACAGGAAATTTGGGTAGAGGCAACGCCCCAGGGCATGGAATGGGCTGGAGTCGCCGACCGCTTGCAACGCGCCAGTGTTGCCTAAGCGCTAAAACTCTATTTATCTACGGTAAAAACCGTTAAAACGCCGGTATAAGCGTACAAATGCTGATGGGCAATTTCTCCAGCAGCAAAAAATCCGATCAAGGGCACGTCGCCCAAGGCATGGCGCACGATCTGCATTTCTGCGCTTGTCCCGCCAAAGTGGGAGCCGCCGCGCCCGGTACAGCTAATGTATATCGCGCCGGCAATGCCTTTTTGCACCGGCGCAGACGCACTAGTGCCCGAAGCTGTAGCGCCGACGGCCTGCGGCTCAAGCATCTCCTCTGGGCTCAGTTCTTCGCGTATTTCGGCGCAAATGCGCGTTAAATCCGCGCGCGCGGCCTGCACATTGCGCCGGCAAAAAGCCAATTGCCCGCCAACGCGCGCATGGTCGCTCAGCGCGATGCCTCGGTGGACGGGGTCTAAGCCGACAATATGGCGGACCAGCACATCACTGCCAAAGTTGCCCGTTTTGCGAACCGCAGCGCTATCGCTGCCCGTGGGCGGATTGGCCAAACCGACCAAAGTGTTGCGCACCGCTTGCAAGGCTTCCTGGGGCCGCTCCAGCGAAATCGACAAATCTGAGAGCAATGCATCCAAAGCCGCTTCACCGTCCAGGCTGAGCACCAAGTTGTTATGTGCCTCGGTAATCACGCGGGCGCGCGACACCGGTTTGCAACCTTGGGTGACGCGTGATACCAGGGCAATTTCAGGACCGAAAGCCACGCCGCTCAAGCCCCCACTGAATACGCCTTTAGCTAGGCCTTGGCCGCTCAGGTTGCCATCGGCCGCCAGCGCAAATTGCACGCTTTTACCCCGGCTGCTGGCCAAGCCGCCAAACAAATAGCCAGTTTCGGTACGGCCCGACATTTCGGCCAACAATTCGGGCAGATCCGCCGTGGCGCCGTCAGCATGCACCAAAGCGGTATGCGCTTCAAAGCCCATGCTAAGGGGCGAGACACCGGAAAACACGCGGTATTGGTCAGAGGGCAAATCCAGCAGCATGACCGCCATGGCCGGTTCGTCGAAATACTCCACATTGTTGGCAGCAATGCCTATGCCAACCGTGCCCGACCAGTCGGTAACCGAGGGCAGCTCGGCGCTCAAGTGGTCCAAGATTTCCTGCGCGTCCTGCGCGTAATGGTCGGTTATATAGAGCAGCGCTAGGGTGGGCGTCACCGCATGCAGCGAGCTTGACATCTGGCCACGCAACTGCGCCAGCACCAAAGTGCTAGCGCTTTGCCACTGGGGGTGCGTAGCGTGCGCGTAAGAAAAAGTTTGCATAGTTAATTGACTGGACACGCTTGCGCCGTTTTAGGTGGCGCTGCGGCGCGGCTTGGCGCTCTTTTTAGCCGCCGTGGTTTTGCGTGGCGCTTTGCCTGTAGTTTTGGCTGCGGCACGCTTTGATTTGGTAGCGCTGGGTTTGCCGGCGGCTTTCGCACTCTGGACTACCGCCTCACTGTGCTTGGCCGCATCCTGGAGCGCTGTGCTGGCAATATGCTGGAACTGCTGCGTGAGCGCACCCCATAGCTGCATCGGGTCTATCACCTTGCTGGCAGCGGGCTCTGGTTCGGGCGCGGGTGGCGGTGCGGCGGGAGCTGCCGGTGCCGGCTTGGGGGCGGCAGCGGCTTGCGCGGCACCGGGCATGCCCATGGTGAAGTTCATGCCCTTTAAGGTTTCCATGGTCATTTTTTGCACTTCCAGCGCCTGGATGGTGGCGCTGAGTGCGCGGGCGTTTTGGTCCAGCCAGAACTGCACATGCTTGAGCTCTTCGATGCGCTTTTCCAGGTCCTCGACTTTGAGGCTGGGCACCAGCCAATGCGCCATATTAGGCATGGCCGATGGGCTGCCTCCCGCGCCACCGGCGGCCTTGGCCAGATTTTGCAGAAAGTCAAAACCGGGCACGAATTTGCCGAATCCTGCAGTATCTGAAGTGCTCATGGAGGGGCTCCTGGGTTGTGCTGTGCAGCCTATGCCAAGCGGCCCAAGCTTACCTGAAGCGCACCAGCAGCCCCCCCGCAGGCGCGCACCGCAAACGCAGCCATCTGCCGTGGTGTCACCAGCGCATGGCCCGATTCTTACCACTGGCCAACGGAATCGCCGCCCGGCACACAATACAGCTTATGTGCAGCCATTACCAAGGCATTCAGGGGCGCGAACGGTTTGAGCGCCATTTCGGCACCGCCCTGCCAGAGGACGCGGGCCAGGCCGATGTCTGGCCGGGCTACCGGGCGCTGTTTATCCGCAACACACCGGCGGGAGCGCCCCCGACTGCGCCCCATTGGCAGGCGCTAACCGGTTTATTTGGCCTGGTGCCGCATTGGTCTACCGACTTGCGTATGACGCGCCACACCTATAACGCGCGAAGTGAAACCGCCTTCGAAAAACCCAGCTTTCGCGATGCCTGGCGGCGCAGCCAGCACTGCATCATTGCGGCCGAGGCCTTGTTCGAGCCGGACTGGCGCAGCGGGCGGGCAGTAGCAGCGCGCATTGCCAGCGCCGACGGTGCGCCGCTGGGCGTGGCCGGTTTGTGGTCTTGCTGGCGAGTGCAGGAGCAGGAAATCTTCAGTTTCACCATGCTGACGGTGAACGCCGACGACCATCCCGTGATGCGCCTGATGCACAAGCCGGGGGAGGAAAAGCGCATGGTCGTGGTGCTGCCGCCACAGCACTACGGAGACTGGCTGTCCATGCCGGCACGCGAAAGCCTGGCTTTTTTACAAGGCCAGCGCGAACCCGACCGACTCGTCCTGACCTAATGCGCCTGACCAACAGCCGGCTGGCTTAAGAAGGCGTCGAACCCAGGGGGCCGCCTCAAAGAATCGGCAAAAATAAGCCCTGCCAAGGCTTGCAGGGCCGCAAGCGCTTAAGTTTCGACGCTACGGGAGTGGGCGGCGCGCAGTTCTTGGCGCACGCGCGGGTCCTGTAGGGCCAGTTCCCAGGCCGCTTGCTCGTAGTGGGCCTGCGCGCGCGCTGCGAACCAGTTTTGTAGCGCTAACGCCGCCGCCACGCTGGCAATACGTAGCGGGCGAGCCAGCAAGGCCAAGCCGGCAAACAGCGCCGACCACAGCAGGACCCAGGCCAACAACAAATGGCCTTCGGCCCAGTTGTCTATCAACTGCTCGGCAATCACCATCAAAGCGGCCAACACCGCAGCCGACAAGAGGCCGGCCAGGGTTCGCGAAGCCTTGACGGTCTGTTTTTTGGCAAGCATGCCGGGGGCGCGCGGCGCGCTGGACGGTAATAAAAATGGGGTGAAATAGGACATACCGGTCTCCTTTAACGGCTTGTATCAAGTCGAGATACAGCGCATATGGGGTCGATACTAGGGTTTACACTAATACGAGTCAACTTTATATTTGTGATTTCATACATTCATACAATCTATTTATGGCTCTGCCCGTACCGCAACTGCGCAACTTCGACCTGAACCTGCTCAAAATATTTGACGTGGTGATGGCCGAACGCAGCCTGACGCGGGCCGCCCAGGTGCTATCGCTCACCCAGCCGGCGGTGAGCAATGCCTTGCGCCGCCTGCGCGAGGCATTGGGCGACGAAGTGCTGGTACGTCGGGGACGCAGCTTAGAGGCCACGCCCAAGGCCTTGCTGCTATGGCCGCAGGTGCGCGAGGCGCTGGCACGCTTGCAAAACGCCCTGGCGCCGCACCCGTTTGCGCCCGCCGATACGGTGTGTAGCTTTGTGCTGACCATGGCCGACGCCACCGCATCCCAGCTGATGCCAGGCTTGGTGCAAGGCTTGATGCGGCAAGCGCCGGGCGTGTCTTTGCGCTGCGTGCCCCTGACCACGCGTGACCCCCGGCGCATGCTCGAAGACGGTGAGGTGGACCTGGCCGTGGGTCATTTCCCTGCGGCCCTGGCCGCCATCGCACAGCAAGGGCACAACGGGCAGGTGGTGCGCTTTGGCCAGCAAAGGCTTTTTTCCAGTGACTATGTGTGCGTGATGCGCAGCGACCATGTGCTGGCCGGCGCACCGCTGAGCCTGGATGCGTTTTGCCAGGCCCAGCATGTGCTGGTGAGTTTTTCGGGCCGCGCTTACGGGTTGATTGATGAAGCACTGGCCCGGGTCAATCGCTCGCGCCGCGTGGTGCTGACGGTGAACCAGTTTTTTACCACCGGCAGCGTGGTAGCGCAATCGGATTTACTGGCTGTGCTGCCACGCCATTTTGTAGAAGTCACCGGCTATGCACCACAACTGGCGGTGCATGAATTACCCTTTGACGTACCGCCGATTCAGGTCGATGCGCTTTGGCATCAGCGCCATGATGCGGACAGTGCGCAAAGCTGGTTGCGCGCCCAGGTACATGCGGTGGCGCAGGCTGTGCCCAGGAGCGCCTAATGAAACTGCAATTGCTCTCCGACCTGCATCTGGAATCGCAGCCCGATTTTGCGCCGCGTCCAGCCCCAGAGGCGGACTTTTTGGTGCTGGCAGGGGACATTGGCTCCTACCAAAAGGGCTCTCAATTGCAAGACGCAGATTTCGGCCTGGCGCGGTTTTCTCCGCTGCACGGATGGCCGGTGCCAGTGTATTTTGTGCCAGGCAACCATGAGTACGACATGCTCGATTTTGATGTCGGCCAAGCGCGATTGCGCGAGACCTGTGCGCGCCTGGGCATTACTTGGCTGGACCGGCAGTTGCTCACGCTGACGGGACGCAGTGCCGATGGCCAGGCCCTGCGCCTGCTGGGCACCACGCTATGGACAGACTTCGATGCACTGGCCGCACGAGAGGGCGGCGCACCCGACCCCAAGGCGCGCGAAAAAGCCTTTCGCGCCGCCGACTACTACCTCAAAAAAACCGGTACGCAGCGCCATGGCCTGCCTTTTCTGTCTGAAGCGATACGCGAGGAAGGCCTGCAATGCCAAGCTTGGTTACGCCATGCATTAGGCCAAGCCTTTGAAGGTAAAACTATCGTGGTGACGCACTTTGCGCCCAGCCTGCACAGTGCCGACCCGCGCTATGGCCGGGTGCCGGGCACCGCCGGTTTTTGCAATGCGCTGGATGACTTGCTAGCGCAGGCCGCGCTCTGGTTGCATGGACATTTGCACCTCGCGCAAGACTATGTGCACCGGGGCTGCCGCGTCGTGGCCAATCCGCTGGGCTATGCCCACAAAAAAGAGCAGGCACAATTTCGCGCGCAGGCGGTGATTGAAATTTAACGGGCCGCTAATCCATCAAAGCAGGTGCTCATGACCAGGTCGATGATTTGCGCATCATTGTGCTGGCCGCCCATTTTTAAGAACTCCAGCACCGGGTCGCAGGCGCGGGCGTACAAGGTGTAGAGCACGGCAATGGGCGGCAAGCTCGATTGCAAATGGCCTTGCGCTTGGGCCTCTTCAATCCAGGCGCCCAAGCGGTCGCTCACTTCAATCAGGCCATCCATGTACTGCGCATTGGCCATGAGCTTGGCGCGCAGTGTGGAATTGCGACTAGGCAGAGAGGGCATCTGGCCTAGCAATTGCAACTCCATAGTCCAGCGCGCCACCGCTCGCAGTTGCACCATGGCGTTTTGCGCCGGCAGTTCGCGCAAGTAGTCTTGGGCTCTTTGCATCAGCTTGACCATGGCCGCCGCCGCCAGGTCTTCTTTGCTGGGGAAATGCTTGTACAAGCTGGCTTTGGCGATGCCCACGGTGGCGGCAACTTCATCCACGGTCATGGCCTCAAAACCTTTTTGCGCCAACAGCGCGCTGGCGGTCTGGATGATGGCATCCTCGCGCGCCTGTAGCATCTGGGTTTTGAAGGACACTTTAGGCAGCGATTTGGAAGGCATGTATGAATTTTAGCCTTTGGGTTGTTTTGTAATCTTTCCCGATCATTTTGCGACCCCGTGGTTCAATTGATGACTTGGGTCACCCGCGCTTCTTAGCCGCCATGCTGGCGGGCGCACAACCGGATCTGTTATGCATATTGTTGTGGTGGGTGCCGGCATCATCGGCACCAGCACTGCCTGGTACCTGGCCGAGCGCGGCCACCGTGTCACGGTGGTGGAACGGCAGGCCGATGCGGCGCTGGAAACCAGTTTTGCCAATGCCGGGCAGATTTCGGTCAGCCATTGCGAACCCTGGGCTAACCGCGATGCGCCCCTTAAAGCGCTCAAGTGGATGTTTAGCAAAGAAGCGCCGCTTTTGTTTAGGCCGCAGTGGCCCGTGGGCGAAGGCTGGCAGCAATACCGCTGGAGTTTGGGCTTTTTGGCCGAATGCAACGATGCGGCTTTCCACCGCAATGTGGGTCACATTGTGGCCTTGGGCACTTACAGCCATCTGGCACTCAAAGAACTGGTGGCGCAAACCGGCATCGACTACCACCGCTTGGAGCGCGGCATCGCGCATTTTTTTGCCGACCAGGCCGCCTTCGACAGTGCCTGCGAACTGGCTCGCTTGATGCAGCAGTTTGGCGTGCAGCGCGAGGTCATCAGCACCACCGAATTGCTGCAATTGGAGCCTACCCTAGCACCGTTTGGCGACCAGATTGCAGGCGCCACCTATACCGCTAGCGATGAGTCGGGTGATGCGTGTGTGTTCACCCAAACCTTAGCGCGCCGCTGTGCTGCGCGGGGCGTAGAGTTTTTGTTTTCCCACCATCTAGAGGCGCTGGAGGTGACGGGCGCCACGGTACGCGGGGTATGTGTACGCCCGGTGGCAAATGAGTGCGCAACTGAAGGAGCAAGCGCAGGCGGCAGTGTTCGTGCGCTAGCTGCCGATGCAGTGGTGGTCGCCTGCGGCTCCTACAGCGCACCCGTGCTGCGCAGCGTGGGCGTGGACTTGCTGATTTATCCTGGCAAAGGCTATAGCGCCACCTTCCCGATATTGCGGCCCGAGCGGGCGCCTTCGGTATCGGTGATCGACGACTCGCGCAAGATAGCCATCACCCGCCTGGGCGACCAAATCCGGGTGGCCGGCACCATCGAGGTAGGCGGCTACGACCTGGGCTTGGACAGCCCGGTTTCACAAGCGCGCTGCCAGATGCTGGCGCGCCGGGTAGAGGAAATCTGGCCCGGCATGTGCGACACCCGTTTAGCGCCTGAAGGGGGCCATCCGCAGTTCTGGGCCGGTTTGCGTCCGGCCACGCCAACCAATATTCCCTACATCGGCCAGACACCGGTGCGCGGGCTATGGGTCAACGCCGGCCACGGCACCTTGGGCTGGACGCACGGGGCCGGCTCGGGCAAGGCCCTGGCCGCACGCATGGACGGCGAAAACCCGATTGCGGGCTTTCCATTTTGCGGCGCTTAGGCAGGGGCTGCCAGCCCCTGCCCGCCCCTAGGCCGTGTGCGCCTGCTCCAAGCATTGCAAGAATGCACGGGCCGCGCGCGAGGCTTGCGGTGATCGGCGGGTGATGGCAAAAAACTCGCAGTCGTAAAAAAACACATCCGGCAGGACGGCCTGCATCTGTCCTTGCTGCACAAAGCTGTGCGCATAGTGCTCGGGCAAAAAGCCGACAAAGCGGCCCGACAAAATCAGGGTGGCAATCGACTCCTGGTCAAAGCCCGTGGCGCTGCGCGTCAGCCGCAATTGCTGGCTGACCTGCAAATTGGGCGAGTGGTAGCCCAGGCCGGCAAAAGGCAAGGCCCGCAGCGCGTCCCAGTCCAAGCTGCTGTGCGCGCCGCCGAATAAAGCATGACCAGGACCGCAGTACAAACACATATGCTCATCAAACAGGCGTGCGTAGTGCAAGGTGCTGGAGGTGCGGTGGCCGGGGATGATGCCCAGGTGAAACTGGCCGTCGAGCACGCCGCGCTCTATGGCATTGAGCGCAGCCACATGCAAATTGAGCGCAACGTCTGGCGCCCTCGCGTGAAAACGCGCTATCGCCTGTGCCAGGCGAGCCTTGGGGTTGCTGGCAGTTTTGTCAAAAACCGCTATCTGCAATTGCCCTCCCATGCGCTGGTGAATTTCATCGACGCTGCTGCGAAACGTATCCGTAGCGGCCAGCAGCTGGGTGGTTTGCGCGTAAATTTTTTGGCCCTCAGGCGTCAACGCAAAGCCGCCCCGACCACGGCGGCAAAGGCGCAAACCCAGGCGGGTTTCCAGGTCTTTGATATGGCGGCTGATGGTGGAGCTGCCGATATTGAGCTCCAATTCGGCTGCGGCCATGCCACCGCAATCGGCCACCACTCGAAACACGCGCAGCAAGCGCAAGTCCATGTCGCTGAGTTGGCCTAGCGCTGGGCGTGAAGGTGGATTTGCTTTCATGAATATGCAAGTAAATAGCGATAATTGTGACTTTATAAGAGTAATAGAGCAAGCCACAATCTTCGGTCAGCAGCCAATGACTGCGCCTTGCCCGGCAAATGCGATGTGGCGCGCGACACCGCAGCCCATTTTTGTAGACCTCTAACTCCCAGGAGACCACCATGAAACCCCATGACACCGCCAGCCACGCCCCGGTCGTGACCACTACCTCCCCCTACCCGCGCGACCGCGCGTGGATGGATGCGCACTGGATGCCTTACAGCGGTAACCGCAATTTCAAAGCCAATCCACGCATGATGGTCAGCGCCAAAGGCGCTTACTACACCGACTCCAACGGGCGCAAGGTGCTCGATGGCTTGTCCGGCCTGTGGTGTTGCGGCCTGGGCCACGGACGCCAAGAAATCACCGATGCAGTCAGCCGCCAGATAGGCACCATGGAATATTCCCCCGCTTTTCAATACGCGCATCCGCTGTCTTTTGAACTTGCCAACAAAATCACCCAGCTCATGCCCGAGGGTTTGGACCGCGTGTTTTTTGCCGGTTCGGGTTCGGAGTGCGCAGACACCTCACTCAAGATGGCACGCGCCTACTGGCGCGCCAAAGGCATGGGTACCAAGACGCGCCTGATTGGCCGTGAAAAAGGCTACCACGGCGTCAATTTCGGTGGTATTTCGGTAGGTGGCATTGGCGCCAACCGCAAAACCTTTGGCCAGGGCATTGAGGCCGACCACCTGCCGCACACCCAGTTGCCGCAAAATATCTATTCGCGGGGCATGCCGGCCCACGGCGTCGAGTTGGCGGACGAATTGCTGCGCCTGATTACGCTGCATGACGCATCCAATATCGCCGCTGTCATCGTCGAGCCTATGTCGGGCTCGGGTGGCGTCGTGGTGCCACCTGTGGGCTATCTGACACGATTGCGCGAGATTTGTACCGCCAACAACATTTTGTTGATATTTGATGAAGTCATTACCGGCTTTGGCCGCTGCGGTGCCTACACCGGAGCGGCTGCGTTTGGCGTGACGCCGGACATCATGAACATCGCCAAGCAAGTGACCAATGGCGCCCAGCCGCTGGGCGCGGTGGTGGCTAAGAAAGAAATTTACGACACCTTTATGGACGCGGGCGGCCCGGAGTACCTGCTCGAATTTCTCCACGGTTACACCTACTCGGCGCACCCGGTGGCCTGCGCTGCCGGCATCGCTGCCCTGGATGTGCTGGTCAAGGAAAACATGATTGAACGCGTAGCCGCTATGGCGCCTTATTTTGAGCAAGCAGTGCACAGCCTCAAAGGCAGCAAGCACATTACCGACATCCGCAACGTAGGTCTGGCGGCAGGGTTCACGATTGCTGCTGTTCCCGGCGAACCCGCGCGCCGACCCTATGAAATTGCCATGCGCTGCCTGGAAAAGGGCTTTTACGTGCGCTACGGCGGCGACACCATGCAATTGGCACCGCCTTTCATCATCGAAAAGTCCGAAATCGACAGCTTGATCAATGCCTTGGGCGAATCGATGAACGAGGTCGACTAAGGAGGCAGTGCGCGGCGCACAGGCGCCCGCTGCACTCGCGCTTGCGTAGCGCCCCATACCAGTATGCGCAGGTCATAGGACCCGTAGCGCAGCTGCATCGCCTTGTCCACCCTGCTAGGCCGCCCGGCCTTCCCCGAACTAGGCTGGTGAGGGCTTGGGCGGTGGGGGCCAAGCGTGCCAAGGCAGGCCTTTGCACACCCCGCCGCCAATGGCATGCGCTTGGCGCCTGGCGCGCATTTGCGATACTTCAACATCTTGCGGCCTGGCCGTTACCTAGCTTTTTTCTCACCTCATTATTTTTAACCAGAGCACTAGCACTATGTCCCCATTACCTACTATCGGCCACCTGATCGGCGGCCAACTGGCCCAAGGCGGAAGCCGCAGCGCTGAGGTATTCAATCCTGCCACCGGCAAAGCCGAAAAAAAGCTCTTGTTGGCAGACAAATTGACCGTGGAGCAAGCCATCGCTAGCGCCCAGGCTGCCTACCCTGAGTGGCGCAACACGCCGCCGCTTAAGCGCGCGCGGGTGATGAGCAAGCTCAAGGTGCTGCTAGAAGAGCATGCTGATGCCTTGTGCGCCCTGGTGACCGCTGAGCACGGCAAAGTACTGCCCGATGCCATGGGAGAGTTGCAACGCGGCATTGAAAACGTGGAATACGCCAGCTATGCGCCCGAATTGCTCAAAGGCGAGCACAGTAAAAACGTAGGCCCGTCTATCGACTCCTGGAGCGAATTCCAGGCGCTCGGTGTGACTGCCGGCATCACGCCCTTTAATTTTCCCATCATGGTGCCCTTGTGGATGTGGCCCATGGCGGTGGTATGCGGCAACACCTTTGTGCTCAAACCCTCAGAGCGCGACCCCAGCAGCACCATGCTGGTAGCGCAACTAGCGCTGCAAGCGGGCCTCCCACCGGGCGTGCTCAATGTGGTCAATGGCGACAAAGAGGCGGTGGACACCTTGTTAACCGACCCGCGCGTCAAGGCCATTAGCTTTGTCGGCAGCACCGCCATCGCTGAGTACATCTACGCCACCGGTTGCGCCCACGGCAAGCGCGTGCAAGCCCTGGGCGGCGCAAAAAACCATGCGGTGGTGATGCCCGACGCCGATGTAGCCAATGCCGTCAATGCACTGATGGGCGCGGCCTATGGCTCATGCGGCGAGCGCTGCATGGCCATCCCGCTGGTCGTCGCAGTGGGCGACGCCACTGCCGACGCGGTGATTGCCGGCCTGAAAATCGAAATTGCCAAGATGAAAGTCGGCCCAGGCACCACGGCCGGTATGGACATGGGCCCGCTGGTGACCAAGGCCCATTTTGAGAAAGTCAAGGGCTATGTGGACCAGGGCGTGGCCGAGGGCGCCACTTTGGTGGTCGATGGGCGCGGCGTACAAGTGCCGGGCCATGAGCAAGGTTATTTCCTGGGCCCCTGCCTGTTTGACAACGTCAAGCCCGGCATGGTGACCTACCAGGAAGAGATTTTCGGACCGGTGCTGGGCGTGGTACGCGTCAAGACCTTGCAAGAAGCCATGGACATGATTGACGCCCATGAATACGGCAACGGCACCTGCATCTTTACCCGCGACGGAGAAGCTGCGCGCTACTTCACCGACAACATTCTGGTGGGCATGGTGGGGGTCAATGTACCCCTACCGGTACCAGTGGCTTACCACTCTTTTGGGGGATGGAAGCGCTCTTTGTTCGGCGACTTGCATGCCTATGGACCCGACGCTGCGCGTTTTTATACCAAGCGCAAAACCATCACCCAACGCTGGCCTTCCGCTGGCGTACGGGAGGGAACCATGTTCAGTTTCCCCTCCAGTAAGTAACGTTTTTGATGAATATATTGATAAACTTAAAAATATGGTGTAATATAACGAAACAAAGGCCCTCGTAGGAAATTAGACGGAAACGTTATTTTTTGCGAGAATATTGTTGGATTTCAGATGTTGAACTGAAATGCTTCAGTAAAAAATCATATTTCAACCGTTGGAAGTCGATCATGTCAAAAACAAAGGTAGCCAATTTTTCGCAGATGTACACCAAGTACCTCAATCTGGTGCATGCTGTTCGCAGCTTGCCGAGCTTTCCGCAACTCGACGCTGTCGAGTCGCGCATGCTCAATGTCTTCGCGTCTGCGTGGCACGAAGAAAAACCGATTACGGTGCTGGAGGCCATGGTGATGTTGCCCGAGATTTCGACCACTACTGCGCACCGCCGTTTAAAGGCTTTGCGCAAAAAGGGAATGATCGACCTGAACCTGGATAGCCAGGACAACCGCGTCAAGTACGTGGTGCCAACGAAAGCGACGCACCAGTACTTTGCGCAATTGGGGCAGTGCATGGAGAAGGCACAGGCCGTTTGATGCTGCGCGGCTCAGGCCGCGCGAGTCGTACGCTCCTGCGCTTTGTCCTGCATTGATGTGCAGGTATAAAAATTTGGGAGTGGTACGCCATGCAATTACAAAAATCCGTGTGGGTCGTCGCAATGACGGCTCTGGCCTATATGGGCCTTTTCTCTTTTAACCAGTTTGTCTTTCCTCTTTTAGACGTCTCCAGCGCCAGGGGTCTGGTCTTCTTGCCCAGCGGTTTGCAGCTGATTGCCGTTCTTTTGTTCGTGGAATGGGGGGCGCTTGGCTTGATGCTGGGCGCCCTCGCCATGGGACTTGGACCCCTGTATGCGGGCGATCCGATCACGGCGATGGGAGCGGCTTTGCTAGCGGGCCTGGCGCCGCTGTTTGCCCGCGCACTGTGCGTGCGCTATGCCGCTTTAGATGAGGACCTCCATGGCCTGAGCGGCGCCGCTTTGCTGCGACTGACCGTCATATTCTCGGCACTGAGTGCGCTACTGGGTCAGCTGTGGCTGCTAGGCCGCAACCAGGGCGGCGACTTGTGGGCTGGCATGGCCTTGCATTTCACAGGCGATTTGCTCGGCGCCCTGATCGTGATGTACAGCGCCAAACTGGTACTTGACCGTTTGCCGCAACTTAGCAGGGGATAATCCGCGCCACATGGCGCTAATTACCTTACTGGAGGCCCAACTCGCATTTGGGCATGTACCCCTGCTAGACCATGCAGGCTTTTCACTCGAAACCCAGGAGCGCGTGGGCTTGATCGGTCGCAATGGCACCGGCAAGTCCTCGCTGCTCAAAATCCTGGCCGGGCTAGAAAAACCCGATGACGGCGTGCTACAGGTGCAAAGCCATATTCGTATTGCCTATGTGGCACAAGAGCCGGATTTGAACGCCCAATCCAGCGTGTTTGACGCGGTCGGCGTGGGCTTGCAACGGGTACGTGATTTGATCGACGACTACTCGCAAGGCCATGGCGATCTGGACGCGATGCAAAGCGAGATTGAGGCGCTGGATGGCTGGAACTTGGAGCAGCGTGTAGGCGAAACGCTACACCGTTTGCATCTGGATCCGCAGGCCATCGTCAACACGCTATCGGGCGGCACCAAAAAGCGCGTAGCGCTGGCGCAGGCGCTGGTGGCACAACCCGATGTACTGCTGCTGGACGAGCCGACCAATCACCTGGATTTGGACAGCATCGAGTGGCTCGAAGGCCTGCTGGTGGACTTTGGCGGCAGCATCATTACCATCACGCATGACCGCTCTTTTTTGGACAACGTGGCCACGCGGATTGTGGAGTTGGACCGGGGCAAGCTGCTGTCCTACCCGGGTAACTTTGCCGCCTATTTGCTGCAAAAAGAAGAGCAACTGGCCCAAGAGGCGGTGATCAATGCCCGCGCCGACAAGCTGCTGGCGCAAGAGGAGGTGTGGATACGCAAAGGCGTAGAGGCGCGGCGCACGCGGGCCACCGCACGCATTGTGCGTCTGGATAATTTACGCGCGCAGCGCGAAGCGCGGCGCGATGTGCTGGGCAGTGTGAACATGGACATCAGCAGCGGCGCGAGCAGCGGCAAATTGGTGGCCGAGCTAACCCATATATCCAAAAGCTTTGGACCTAAAAACATCGTGCACGACTTCAGCGCAACGATTTTGCGCGGCGACAAAATCGGTTTGCTTGGCCCCAATGGCGCGGGCAAAACCACTTTGCTCAAATTGATTTTGGGCGAACTCCAAGCCGATCCCGCGCCTGCCAACGCGCCAGCGCCCGAACCCGGCCACAGCCCCTGGGGTACGGTACGCCAGGGGGCCAATGTCGCCGTCGCCTATTTCGACCAGATGCGCAATGCGCTGGACATGGACGCAACCTTGGAAGACTTCATCAGTCCGGGTAGCGAATGGATTGAGATCGGCAACCGGCGCCAGCATGTGAAGAGTTATCTGGGTGATTTTTTGTTCTCACCCGCACGCGCCAATTCGCCGGTACGCTCACTTAGTGGTGGCGAGCGCAACCGCTTGTTGTTGGCGCGGCTGTTCGCCCGTCCGGCCAATGTGCTGGTGCTCGACGAGCCCACCAACGATCTGGACATCGACACCTTGGAATTGTTGGAAGACCTGTTGCAAAACTACGATGGCACGGTGTTTTTGGTCAGCCACGACCGCACGTTTTTAGACAATGTGGTGACCAGCACCATTGCCTATGAAGGCCCGGGCCGCTGGCGTGAGTTTGAAGGTGGCGTGCAGGATTGGCTGATACAAAGCAAGCGCTCCAATGCGATTGCGCAGTCCAAGGGGCAAAAAGGCGTGCAAAGTTTTAACTACGGGCGTGAGGACAAGGCAGCGGCTAGCGCCAAGCTGAGCCCAGCACCCACGCCCGCTGCCCCGGCAGCGCCTGCAAGCAAGGCCCGCAAACTGAGCTACAAAGAGCAACGCGAGCTCGAAGCCCTGCCCGGCCGCATCGCGGCGCTGGAAGCCGAGCAAGCCAGCATCAACACGCAGCTTGCCGACGGCACGCTGTACGCAAGTGACAACGCCAAGGCCTTGCAACTGGCGCAACGCAACGCCGCTATTGACGGCGAACTGATAGAGGCCTTGGAGCGCTGGGAACTACTGGGCGCTTAATCGCTTGGCAGACTAGCCGACCACGCCTTGCTGGCGCAGTTGCGCAATGGCATCGGCGTCCCAACCCCACTCGCGCAACAACGCGTCGGTATGCTCGCCCAGGGCCGGGGGCGCGCGGTGCAGCAACGGCGGGTTGTCGGCCAATCGCAAGGGGCTGGCGACCGAGCCTATGGAGGTGACGGCGGTGGCCGCTTGTGCTGCCGCGCTGGTGGGCTGCGTGACGGCCAGGCCACGGGCCTGCACCTGGGCGTCGGCAAAGGCTTCGGCCACCGAGTTGATCGGGCCGCAGGGCACCGCGTGGTGCTCCAGGTCGGCAATCCACTGGGCGGTCGTGCGTGTTCGCGTCACGACCTGCATCAGGGCCTCCAGGGTATCGCGGTGCCGTACCCGCTCGATGTTGGTATGAAAGCGCGGATCAGCCGCCCATTCGGGGTGACCGGCCACCGTACAAAAACGCGCGAACTGACCGTCGTTGCCAATGGCCAGCAGCATGGCGCTGTCTTGGGTTTCAAAGTCGCGGTAGGGAACCAAGCTGGGGTGGCTATTGCCCTGGCGCTGGGGCGATTGGCCAGTGTTCAAAAAGCCCGCCGCCTGGTTGGCCAAAATCGCCATGCCTACGTCGAGCAAACTCATATCGATGTGCTGGCCCTGGCCGGTGCGGTGGCGCACCTCGATGGCCGCCAAAATCGCACTGCAGGCATAGACGCCGGTGAACAAATCGGTCAATGCCACGCCCACGCGCTGCGGGCTCCCACCGGGCGTACCTTCGGGTTTGCCGGTAATGCTCATCATGCCGCTCATAGCCTGGATCATCAGGTCGTAACCGGCCCGCTCGGCGTAGGGGCCGGTCTGGCCGAAGCCGGTTATTGAGCAGTAAATCAGGCGGGAATTAAGCGCGTGCACACTAGCGTAATCCAGGCCGTAATGCGCCAGGCCGCCAACCTTGAAGTTTTCGACCAAGATGTCGCATTGCAGGGCCAGCTGCTTGATCAACGCCTGGCCTTGCGGCTTGGCAATGTCGATCGCTATCGAGCGCTTGTTGCGGTTGCAGGCAGTGAAATAGCTGGCATGTGCCGTGTCCTGGCCTTGCGTGTCTTGCAGAAAGGGCGGGCCCCAGTGGCGCGTGTCGTCGCCCTCGCCGGGCTTTTCGATTTTGATGACATCGGCGCCCATGTCCGCCAGCATCTGGGTACACCAGGGGCCCGCCAACACGCGCGACAGGTCCAGAACTTTGAGATGGGCGAGGGCAGGGGTGGTTTGCGGCATGGCGATGGCTTCACGTCTGAAATTTGGAATGCGCTAGCCTAAGGCCAAACGCAGCGTATGGGTTTGCGCTAAGTCCCCATGGGCGCAATGCCCTGGACATCAAGCCAGTTGCACACCATCCACATACCACCAACGCCCCTCTTGCAGCACAAAGCGGCTGCGCTCGTGCAGGCGCCAGGCGCTGGCACCCGCGGGTTTGAAACGGGCAATAAACTCCACTTCGGCTTCGGTCGGACTGCTGGCTAAGGCTTTGCGCAGCTCCAAGCCCAGCCACTTGCCGGTGGTGTCAAAGTCCACTTGCACCGGGCGGGTGCTGGTATGCCAGGTCGCTAGCAAATAAGCTTCACGCTGCAAGACAAAGGCGCTGTAGCGCGATCGCATCAGGCTGTGGGCATCGGGTGCGGCGACATCGCTTTGCAGGTACTGGCCGCAACAGGCCGAAAAGTGCAGCGACTTGCCATTCGCACCTTCCCGCGTGCAGGGGCAAAGTTGGTCGCCCTCAAGGGCCAGCGGGCCCTGGCTCATCCGCCTTTAGCGGCCTTGGCTTGCGCCTTGTGGGCGTCCCAGCTTTGTACTGGCGCGCCGTCTTTGACCCAGGCGGCAAAGCCGCCGTCAATGTGGGCTACATTGGTCATGCCCATTTCCTGCAAGGCTTTGGTGGCCAAGGCGCTGCGCCAGCTAGCGGCGCAAAACAACACATATTCTTTGGCCTCATCGCCAAACACCGGTTTGAAGTAGGGCGAGGCCGGGTCCACCCAAAACTCCAGCATGCCGCGCGGCGCCAGCACCGCGCCTTCGATGGTGCCCTCCCGCTCGGCTTCGCGGATGTCGCGAATATCCACCAATTGCATGCGCCCGTGGGCCACACGCTCGCGCACTTGGGTCACGGAATAGGTGGTGATGCAGGCATTGGCCTCATCGACGAGTTGGCGAAATCCTTTGGTAATCGGCATGCTGTCTCCTTGTGTTTTTCGTTCACGCCAGGGCGCGTTGGATGATAATTTTTTGCACGTCGCTGGTGCCTTCGTAAATCTGGCAAACGCGCACGTCGCGGTAAATGCGCTCCACCGGAAAATCGCTCACATAGCCGTAGCCGCCCAGCGTTTGGATGGCTACGGTACATACTTTTTCGGCCATTTCGCTGGCAAACAATTTGGCCATGGCCGCTTCTTTGAGGCATGGTCGGCCGGCATCGCGCAGGTCCGCTGCATGCCATATCAATTGGCGTGCGGCTTCCAATTGCGTTGCGCACTCCGCCAGCCTAAAGCCCACGGCCTGGTGGTTAAAGATAGGCGCGCCAAAACTCTGCCGGTCTTTGGAATAGGCCAGCGCCACTTCAAACGCACTGCGCGCCATGCCCACACTTTGCGCGGCAATCCCGATGCGCCCACCCTCCAAGCCACCCAAGGCGATGCCATAGCCCTCGCCCTCTTTGCCGATCAAGTTATCCGCCGGGATGCGACAGTTGTCAAAATTGATTTGCGCCGTATCGCTGCTGTGCTGGCCCAGCTTGTCTTCCAGCCGCGCCACTACATAGCCCGGCGCGGTGGTGGGCACGAGAAACGCACTCATACCTTTTTTGCCTGCGCCTTTGTCGGTGACGGCAACCACGATTGCCACATCGGCATTTTTGCCGCTGGTGATAAATTGCTTCACGCCGCTCAGCACATAGGCATCGCCATCGCGTACCGCCGTAGTACGCAGGCTGGAGGCGTCCGAGCCTACATGCGGCTCGGTCAGGCAAAAAGCGCCTAGCATCTGGCCTTGCGCCAAGGGTATGAGCCACTGTTTTTTCTGCGCCGCATTGCCATAGCGCATCAAGATGGCGTTGACCGGACAATTGGTCACGCTAATGACCGTGCTGGTGCCGCCGTCGCCAGCGGCAATCTCTTCCAGCACCAAAGCCAGCGTCAGATAGTCAAGCTGCACACCGCCGTATTCCTCAGGCACGCAAATGCCGTAAGCGCCCAGCGCAGCCAAGCCCTTGTGCGCGTCTTTAGGGAAAGTGTGTTCCTTGTCCCAGCGCGGGGCGTGTGGCCACAGTTCGTTTTGCGCAAAGTCGCGCACCGCATCGCGAATGGCTTCCTGGTCGGGGGTGAGGAGCATGGCAGGCCTTACAACATTTCCACCGCCACCGCAGTCGCCTCGCCGCCCCCAATACACAGCGTCGCCAGCCCACGCTTCAAACCCCGCGCTTTCAGCGCATGCAAAAGCGTGACCATGATGCGCGCGCCGGATGCGCCTATGGGGTGGCCCAAGGCGCAGGCGCCGCCGTTGACGTTGACCTTGTCGTGGGTGATACCCAACTCTTTCATCAGCGCCATGGGCACCACCGCAAAGGCTTCGTTGATTTCCCACAAGTCCACATCGCCCACCGCCCAGCCGGCTTTGGCCAAGGCTTTTTGTGTCGCGCCCACAGGCGCGGTGGCAAACCACTCAGGCGCTTGCGCGTGGGTGGCGTGGCTGACGATGCGGGCCAGGGGTTTGCAAGCCAATTGCGCTGCGGTGCTGGCGCGCATCAACACCATGGCGGCTGCGCCGTCGTTGATGGAGGAGCTGGAGGCGGCGGTAATCGTGCCGTCTTTTTTGAATGCCGGCCTGAGACCGGGGATTTTGTCCAGTTTGATCTTGCCCGGGCCTTCGTCCATGCTCACCACGCGCTCGCCGCTGCGCTCTTTCACAGTGACGGGGGTGATTTCGGTGGCAAAGGCACCGCTGGCAATGGCCGCTTGCGCACGCTGCACACTGGCGGTGGCAAACGCGTCTTGCTCGGCGCGGGTGAAGCTGTATTTGGCGGCGCAGTCTTCGCCAAAGGTGCCCATGCTGCGGCCCGCTTCGTAGGCGTCTTCCAGGCCGTCGAGCATCATGTGGTCATAGACCTTGTCATGGCCCATGCGGTAGCCGCCACGGCCTTTGAGTAAGAGGTAAGGCGCATTGGTCATGCTCTCCATGCCGCCGGCCACCAGCACGTCCTGGCTGCGCGCGGCCAACATATCGTGCGCAAACATGGCTGCGCGCATGCCCGAGCCGCACATTTTGGACAAGGTCACCGCACCCGCGCTTTGCGGCAAACCGCCTTTAAAGGCCGCCTGGCGCGCTGGCGCTTGACCCTGACCGGCCATCAGGCAATTGCCAAACAAAACTTCGCCCACCGCATCAGGCGCGATACCGGCGCGCTCGACGGCGGCGCGGATAGCGGCACCGCCCAGGTCATGCGCGGCCAGGCTTGAAAAATCGCCTTGGAAACTGCCCATGGGGGTGCGGGCAGCGCTGACAATAACGATAGGGTCTTGCATGGTGGGGTTCCTCAAAATGGAGTAGTTCGTCAATCGGTTTCAAAGCGTTTTTCCCGGTCATAGGGGAAGACGTCATGTACATAGCCTTGGGCGATGCGGTCTTTATGGCTTTGCCAGAAGTCCACGTCCAGCAAGTCGGCATGGTGCTCCATAAAGACTTTGCGTACTTCCGGGTTGCCCAATAAAAACGGGGTGAAGGTTTCGGGGAAAACGTCTTTGGGACCAACGCTGTACCAGGTCTCGCCGGACATTTCTTCTTCTTCGTTGCGCGGCTCGGGCACACGGCGGAAATTGCAGTCGGTGATGTATTCAATTTCGTCGTAGTCATAAAACACCACCTTGCCGTGGCGCGTGATGCCGAAGTTTTTCCACAGCATGTCCCCGGGGAAAATATTAGCCGCCACCAGGTCTTTGATGGCATTGCCATATTCCACCACGCCACGCGAAATCTGTCCGCGTGCGCGCTCGGCGTTGGCCGAGGCATTGGTCGCATCGGCACCACCAGCGTCAAAGGCTTCCTGCAGATAAATATTGAGCGGAATCATGCGCCGCTCGATATAGACGTGTTTGATGATGACTTCCTGGGTACCATCGCTGCGGATATTGATTTGTAGCTGGCTAGGCGCAAATTTTTCTATCTCAGCCAATAATTCGGACTCAAAACGATCCAAGGGAAAACCCACGCCGCTGTATTCCAAGGTGTCGGCCATGCGGCCAACCCGGTCGTGTTGCTTGACCAGCAAGTATTTGCCTTTGATTTGCTCGCGCGAGGTGTCTTTGGGCGGCGGATAAAAGTCTTTTATGACTTTGAACACATAAGGGAAGCTAGGCTGGTCAAACACCAGCATCACCATGCCCTTGATACCCGGCGCAATACGGAACTTGTCGGTAGAGTGGCGCAGGTGGTGCAAAAAGTCGCGGTAAAAAAGCGTCTTACCTTGCTTGGCCAGTCCCAGCGCGTTGTAGATTTCATTGCGTGGTTTGCGCGGCATCAGGCTGCGCAAAAACTGCACATAGGCCGACGGCACTTGCATGTCCACCATAAAGTAAGCGCGCGCAAAGCTAAACAGCATGAGCAGATCTTCTTCACCAAATAAGGCAGCGTCGATACGCAGCAGTCCCGTTTTGCCATGCAAAACTGGCAGCGCAAAACCCAACTCCTGAAAGCCATTGATCAGCTTGCCGACGATGTAGCAACCCTTGTTGCGAAAGAACAAGCCGGTAAGCACCTGCACCTGAAAATTGGCGCGCAAGGCAAAGTCGCCTAACTGCTCGCGCATGACTTGCGCTACCCGCGCGGTATCGCGCTCTAAGTCTTCGAAGCCTAAGCGCAAGTCAAAGTCATGGACTATGCCCAGCGCCGTGGCTTGCATGGTTTCTCGCGTGGGGTAATAGGCGCGGTAGGTAGGGCGGCTCTCTGCCTCGCTGCTCTCGATGTATTCGGTGCTGACCGCAGGGCGCACAAAAATAAAGTCGTTCTGAAAATAGCTGCGGTGCAGTATTTTGGTGGTCACGGAGTTGAAAAACGTTTCCGCCAGCTCCGGTTGGTGGTGGTCCACCAGCAAGCCGATATAGAGCAGCTTTATTTGTTGCCAGACCTCCATGGGCTGCTCACCAGCCTTGAACTCACGCTCCAGACGGTTAGAGCATTCCAGCACCCGCAAGTCATAAAACTCGATACGCTCGCGTTGAGAGCGTTGCTGACCATGCCAGTCCGCGGTTTCAAATCGGTGTTTGGCGCGCGCAGACTCGGTGCGAAACAGGCGGTAGTGGCGGTTAAAGCCGTCCATCATGGCCTTGGCGATGTCATAGGCCAGCGGCGAGTCAAGGCGGGTGGGGAACATAGCGGTTTAGGCTTAACGCGGCGCAGCGGCGATGGCAGCAATCGCAGCGCGGTAGATGGCGGCAATATCGTCTTTGCCACCCAAATGCATGTGCAAATCTTTGAGTAAACCGTCGTGTAGGCCGTAGACGCAGCCGTGCAGCGTCACCTCCTGGTCCCGCGCCCAAGCGTCTTGCAAGACGGTGCTTTGCGCCACATTGAGCACTTGCTCCACCGCATTGAGCTCGCACAAGATATCGGCGCGGGCGGCCTCTGGTGCGGCGTCGATCAAGGCCTGGTGTCGGTCGCGCACGTCCTGAATATGGCGCAGCCAGTTGTCCGCCAAGCCGATGCGTGCGCCTTCCAGTGCCGCCTGTACGCCCGAGCAACCGTAGTGGCCAACCAACAAAATATCACGCACCTTCAAACGCTCCACCGCAAACTGGATGGTGGACAAGGCGTTCAAGTCCGAATGCACCACCACATTGGCCACATTACGATGGACAAAAATTTCACCGGGCGCCAAGCCGATGATCTGGTTCGCAGGCACACGGCTATCTGAACAGCCGATCCACATATAGCGCGGTTTTTGCTGCGCCGTCAGGCCGGTAAAAAAGCCGGGCTGCTTGCGCTCCATTTCAGCGGCCCATGTGCGGTTGCGGGCGAATAAGTCATTTAACTGGGTCATACAAATTGGGCTTTGCGCTACAAAGTTTAGGCGGTTTCGGAAAACAATTCACGGCCGATGAGCATACGGCGAATCTCGCTGGTGCCAGCACCGATTTCATAGAGTTTGGCATCGCGCCACAAACGGCCCAACGGATAGTCGTTGATATAGCCATTGCCGCCAAATATCTGCACGCCTTCGCCGGCCATCCAGGTGGCTTTTTCGGCAGTCCACAAAATCACACTGGCGCAGTCTTTGCGCACGCGGCGCACATGTTCGCTGCCCAAGGCGTCCAAGTTTTTAGCTACCGTATACGCAAACGAGCGGCCCGCTTGCAGCACGGTGTACATATCGGCCACCTTACCTTGTATCAACTGGAACTCGCCAATGCTTTGGCCAAACTGCTTGCGTTCGTGGATATAGGGCATGACGTTGTCCATCACCGCTTGCATGATGCCCAATGGTCCGCCGCTCAGCACCGCACGCTCATAGTCCAGGCCGCTCATCAGCACCTTGGCGCCATTGTTGATACCGCCCAGCACCTGGGATAAAGGCACTTCCACGTTGTTAAATACCAACTCGCCCGTGTGGCTACCACGCATGCCCAGCTTGTCGAGTTTTTGCGCGACCGAGAAACCCGGCATGCTTTTTTCAATCAAAAAAGCCGTGACGCCGCGCGCACCCAGTTCCGGATCGGTTTTGGCATAGACCACCAGGGTGTCGGCATCCGGGCCATTGGTGATCCACATTTTGCTGCCATTGAGCACAAAGTAGCCTCCCTTGTCCTGCGCGCGCAGTTTCATGGACAGCACATCGCTGCCCGCACCGGGCTCGCTCATAGCCAGGGCGCCCACGTGCTCGCCGCTGATCAGCTTGGGCAGGTAGCGCTGACGCTGCTCGGGCGTGCCGTTGCGCCGAATCTGGTTCACACACAAGTTGCTGTGCGCGCCGTACGACAAACCCACCGAAGCGCTAGCGCGCGAAATCTCTTCCATGGCCACCATATGGGCCAAGTAGCCCATGGCGGAGCCACCATATTCTTCTTCGACGGTAATACCCAGCACGCCCAGATCGCCCATCTTGCGCCACAAGTCCATGGGGAACTGGTCGTCGCGGTCAATGGCGGCGGCGCGCGGCGCGATTTCGGCTTGCGCAAAATCATGCACGGCTTGACGCAGCGAATCCACGTCTTCGCCGAGTTGAAAGTCCAGTCCTGGCAGTGTCATTTTTAGTCCCCTCGCAAAAAATTTTCAGGCGCTGGCGGGCACCGTAGTCAAGGTTTGCTGCATCAGCGCACACAGGCTAGTGTGCCCTTTCGCATCCACATGCAGCACCTCTGCCGATGCCACCGTAATCCGCTTACCGGCGCGCACCACTTTGCCGGTGGCGCGCAATTGGCCATCTCTAAAAGCCGCCAAAAAATTGATTTTGTATTCCACCGTGGTGACCTCAAGCCCCTCGGGGGCAAGCGTCAGCGCCGCATAGCCGCCAGCGATATCGGCCAACATGCCGGTGGCACCGCCATGAAACCCAAGTTGCTGCTGCGTCACTTTGTCCGAATAAGGCAGGGCCAACTCGACGCAACCGGGCTCGGCGCGCAGCAGGCGCACGCCCAGCGCCTGCGACATACCCTGACGCGCCAAACTGGTGGCAATGCGCTCCCACAGCAATGGGTAAGGCTGGGAATCAGCGGACATGCGCGGCTGGGGTTTTGGGTTTTTTTCTTTTGGGCGCGCTTGCCGCCACTTTGCCCAGCAAGGCCCGCGCTTCGCGCTGGTGCACTTTGATCTCGTCCAGATTGGACTGCAAATCGGCCATTTGCTCTTCAATGCGGCTGCGGTGCACGTCCAGCACTTCCAAAAATTTGGTCAGCTGCATGCCGCTATCGCGCGGGCTTTCGTAGGTATCGATGATGTCCTTGGCCTCTGTCAAACTCAGACCCAGGCGCTTTGCACGCAAGGTCAACTTCAATCGCGTGCGGTCGCGCACGCTATACACCCGGTTGCGCCCGCCCGGACCGGTGCGCTCGGGCTGCAACAAGCCCAGGTCCTCGTAAAAACGGATGGCTCGGGTGGTCAGGTCAAACTCGCGTGACAAGTCGCTGATGCTGAAGGTACTGCTCATAGGCGGTGGCAAAGAACTGACAAGATGCAAGACACAAACCAATGCGACAGAGGCACGGGGCCGGGCTGTCTAGAATTGGGGTTGACGTTTACGTAAACGTCAATTATGAACCATAAGCCACCCACCATGAACGCCCTCGAATCCCACCTGCACTATCCCTTGGGCAGTGCCCTGCCAACGCCGGGGGGCAGCATTGAAGTGGCGCCTGGCATTTTGTGGGTACGCATGACACTGCCTTTTGCGCTGGACCATATCAACCTGTGGCTCTTGCGTGATTGCATGGAAGGCGAAAACGGTCCAATTGAGGGCTGGAGCGTAGTGGACTGTTGCATCCACCGCGACGAGGCCAAGGCCCAATGGGAACAAATTTTTGCCAGTCAATTGCAAGGATTGCCTATCCTGCGCGTTATCTGCACCCATATGCACCCGGACCATATCGGTCTGGCCCATTGGCTGTGCGAGCGCTGGAAAGTGGATTTATGGATCAGCGCTGCCGACTACCAGGTAGCGCGCTTTGCCTGCATGGGCGCCAACGGCTTTGGCGGCGAACGCTCGGCCGCCTACTTCGCCGCCCATGGCATGAACGACGAGGGTTCGGTAGAGCAAGTGCGCGCCCGCACCAACTACTTTCCTAATCTGGTGCCATCGGTGCCCGACAGCTACCACCGCCTGATGGACGGCACTATGCTGGAAATCGGTGGACACAACTGGCGCTGCATCAGCGGCTACGGCCATGCCCCCGAGCACATCGCGCTGTACTGCGAAGACTTGGCTGTGCTGATCGGCGGCGACATGATGCTGCCGCGCATTTCTACCAATGTCAGCGTCTATGAACAAGAACCCGAGGCCGATGCGCTCAAACTTTTTTTGGACTCGATTGACAAATTCAAACCCTTGCCCTTGGATACCTTGACGCTACCGGCGCACGGCAAGCCTTTCACCGGTTTGCATGTACGCATTGAACAACTGCACACCCACCACCGTGAGCGCTTGGCCGAAGTCCTGCAGGCCTGCGAAGCCGGACCGCAAAGCGCACGCGATGTGGTGCCGGTACTGTTCACTCGCGCGCTGGACTTGCACCAGATGACTTTTGCCATGGGCGAGGCAGTGGCGCACTTACATATGCTGTGGTTCCAGAAAAAACTACGCCGCTCTTTGGGCGCCGATGGTGTTTACCGATTTAGCCTGCCAGGCTAAACCCGCGCCTTACCAAAGCGGCGCGGTCGGATCTTTGAGCTTTTTGCGCCGCTGCGGGTAGTCAGGCATCACGCTGCCCACGGTTTGCCAAAAGCGCGGGCTGTGGTTCATGACGCGCAAATGGCTGAGCTCATGCGCCACGACGTAGTCGATCACCGGCAACTCAAAATGCATTAAGCGCCAGTTCAATCGGATCGAGCCGTCGCTATTGGCGCTGCCCCAGCGCTTGTCCGCATTGCTCAGCGATAGCCGCGTCCAGTGCACTTGCAATTGCGGAGCAAAGTGATTGAGCCGCTCTTCAAACAAGGCCTGGGCCTGACGCATCAGCCAGGCCTGCGTGGCATCGCGGATTTGCGCAGCGCTGGCGTCTGCAGGAAGCGCGATGCGCAACTCGCGCAACAGCGGCCCGCCCTGCCCGCCCTGGGCCTCTACCAAGGCCGCGCCCACCGCGCTAAAGCCGTGCGAAGGGTCCAGGCGCAAGCGCAACAGCCCACCAAGATAGGGAAAGACTGCGCCATCGCACCACTCAATACGGGTTTGCTGTAAGTGCGTATGCCGCTCGCGGCTTTCGTGCAGTTTGCGTACTATCCACTGGGCACGTGCCAGCAAGACCTGGTCGATTTCGAGCAAGGATGTCCAGCGCGGTGCACGCACGCTCAAACCATCGGGCCCGATGCGCATGCCGATGCTGCGCCGGCGCGCACGTACTAGCGAAAACGCTACCTGCACCCCTTGCAAACGCAGGCTGCGCGTGGCTTGGGGATGGGCAAACCCGGCATCGAGTGTCGGCACAGGCGCTAAGGCACTCTCGCTTGGTGCCTTGGACATACCGGGTTTGGCAGCGCGACGCGGCGCGCGCGCGGGCGGCTTGGGAGGCGCAGTTTTTGCCGATGGCGCAGAGCCCAGCGATTCAAATAAATCTAAGGTGTAACGTAGCAGCGGATGCATGGCCCGGGCGCTCTGGTGTGCTAAGGCTGGGGCGGGTAAGCGTCCGGGTCCAGACGGCGCATTTCGGCCTCGATCCAGGTCTCTACTTCGCGCATCATTTCTTCCGGACTGCGGCCTTCGCTGGCGATTGCCGGGCCGATGGACACATCGACCAGGCCGGGGTATTTGATAAAAGCTTTGCGCGGCCAAACGCGGGCCGAATTCACCGCTATCGGAAACACCGGCGCGCCGGTCTCAATAGCCAGTCGCGTCCCACCGGCTTTGTACACGCCCATCTCGCCGCGCGGTATGCGCGTGCCCTCGGGAAACATGATGATCCAGACGCCACGGGCCAGCAATTCTTGTCCTTGCGAAACTACCTTGTTAAAGGCTTGGGAACGCTGGCTGCGGTCAATATGAATCATGTCCAGTCGGCTCATGGCCCAGCCAAAAAACGGCACATACAGCAGCTCTTTTTTGAACACAAACGCCAGCGGATGCGGCATGAGCGAAGGCAGCAAAAATGTCTCCAGGGTTGACTGGTGTTTGACCAACAACACGGCTGCGCTGTTTTCGCCAGTAGGCAAATGTTCCCAGCCACTGATGCGCACCCGAATGCCCAGAATCACGCGCGCACCGGCAATTGCGGTGCGCAACCAAGCGCGCGCCATGGCCCACAGCGGATTGCCCCGAATAAAAATCGAAGCGCCCAAAATCGCAAACGCAAAAGGTACTACGGTGGCCATCATCCACAACATGTGCAAAACCGAGCGGATGAATGGCATAAATCTGTCGTGCAAGTAAAACCAGGCGCTAGCTGCGCGCCACCAAATAGTCCGCAAACGCGGACAGATCTACATGCACCATCGTTTGCGGCGGAAAGTCCTCTGGCAGTGGCTGGCCGCGCCAGAGCGCGCCTTTGCCGGTTTGCACCACGTGCGGCGTGCAGCCTGCGCCTATGGCGGCAACCATGTCGCGCGGGGTGTCGCCCACCGCAGGCATGGTAGCCAGACCCATGCCATAGCGCTCGGCAATTTGTTCAAACAAGCCCGAGGCGGGTTTGCGACATTTACAGTTTTCGGCCGGGCTGTGGGGGCAGTAAAAAACAGCGTCGATGCGCCCGCCCACTGCGGCGAGCATGCTGTGCATTTTGGCGTGCATGGCATTGAGCGCTGCCACATCAAACAGCCCACGCCCCAGTCCCGACTGGTTACTGGCCACCACCACATGCCAGCCGGCATGGTTGATGCGCGCTATCGCATCCAGCGCGCCAGGCAGCGGTATCCATTCGTCGGCGGACTTGATGTACTCGTCGCTGTCCTCGTTGATCGTGCCGTCGCGGTCGAGGATACAAAGTTTCATGATGCTACAGAGGTTTAAACGGCCAGCTTGGCCAAATCAGCGACGCGGTTCATGGCGCTGTGCAGTTGCTGCAACAACGACAGTCGGTTAGCCTTGAGCGCAAAGTCCTCGGCATTGACCATCACGCCATCAAAAAACGCATCCACCGGCGCGCGCAGCGCGGCCAGCGCTTGTAAGCTGGCGGTGTAGTCCTTGGCGGCAAACCAAGCATCAGCCTGAGGCACTACCGTTTGCATGGCAGCGAACAAAGCCTTTTCGGCTTCTTCTTGCAGCAACGCGGCATCCACCTGGCCCTGTGCGGCTTCAGATTTTTTCAAGATGTTGCCGATACGCTTATTTGCAGCAGCCAGCGCAGCGCTTTCGGGCAGGCTTGCGAAGGCGCGCACCGCTTCAAGTCGACGGCTTACGTCGCCCAACTGCGTTGGACGCAGCGCCAGAACTGCATCCACTTCTTGCGCACTATTGCCCTGCTCACGCAAGCTACCTGCCAGTCGATCAAAGATAAAGTCCAGCAGCGCAGAGCGCGGGTCTTTTATCAGTTCGCCAAATGCCGGCGCGGCATCGTCTAGCAAGGCCGGTAAGCTCAGTGGCAAGTCACGCGCATCCATGAGTATGCGAATGACCCCCAGTGCATGGCGGCGCAAGGCAAAAGGATCTTTGTCGCCTGTAGGCAGACTGCCAATGCCAAACATGCCCGCCAAGGTTTCTAATTTATCGGCCAAGGCAAGCGTTCGCCCAACGTCATTAGTGGGCAGACTATCCCCGGCAAATCGAGGATGGTAATGGTCAGAAATCGCATTGGCTATTTCGTCGCTTAAACCATCATTCTTAGCGTAGTAATTGCCCATGATGCCTTGCAGCTCAGGGAATTCGCCCACCATATCGGTCAACAAGTCCGTCTTAGCCAAACGCGCGGCCAAGATGGCTTTATCGGCAAGGGCTTTGCCGCCGATGCGCATGCCTATGGCCCCGGCGATCTGGCACACCCGCTTCATGCGATCGCCCTGCGTGCCCAACTGGTTGTGATACACCACTTTGGACAAACCCTCGACGCGCGACTCCAGGCTGTGTTTGCGGTCCTGGTCGTAAAAGAATTTGGCGTCGGCCAGGCGAGGGCGCACCACGCGCTCGTTGCCCCCAATCACAAAGCTAGGGTCTGCGGGATTGATATTGCTGACGATTAAAAACTGGTTGCTTAACTTACCCGCATCGTCGAACAGCGGAAAGTATTTTTGGTTCGCCTTCATGGTCAGAATCAAACACTCTTGCGGCACTTGCAAAAACTCTGCATCAAAATTGCACACCATCACGGTGGGGCGCTCCACCAAGCCGGTCACTTCCTGCACCAGTGCGTTCTCCAGCAATACCGCTTCGGCTTCGTCGTCGCTCAAATGGGGCGGCTCCACTTCCAAACGGCGACCCAAGCGCTTGGCTTCGCTGCGCAAGGCACGCACCATTGCGTGGCTACGTTCGTCAAAACTGGCGATCACCGCGCCATCCCGGGCTAGTGTGGTCGCGTAGTCATCGGCATGGGCTATCAGCACTGGCGACATGGCGGCTTCAAAACGGTGGCCTTGGGTGCTGTTACCGGCCCGCAGGCCCAGCGCCTGCACCGGTGCCACGGCGCTGCCATGCAGCGCCAGCAAGCCATGCGCCGGGCGAACAAAGCTGACTGTGCTCCAGCCGGGCAAGTCGCAATCGCGCTCTAGCTGGTAGCTCATCACTTTGGGGATCGGCAGCTTGGCAATCGCATCGGACAAGGCTTTTTGCAAACCCTCGGCCAGGCTGGCGCCGCGCACGGTGCTGTCAAAGTACAAAGCCTCGGATTTGCCGTCCATGCGCTTTTGCAAACCGGCAACAGCCTCGGGTCCCGCGCCCAAGGCTTGCAACTTTTTTAGCAAGGCCGGTGTAGCTTGTCCGCTGGCATCTAAACCCACGGCAAGCGGCATTAGTTTTTGCGACACGGCTTTGTCAGCCGCTTGCGCGGCGACGCCTGTGACATGCACCGCCAATCGTCGCGGCGAGGCGTAATCCGTGACCTCTGCATCCGCAGCAGTCAGTCCTTGCGCTTTCAGGCTGTCGGCCAGCACGGTGGCAAACGCCAGCCCCAGCTTTTTCAAAGCCTTGGGCGGCAGTTCTTCGACAAAGAGTTCGACCAGCAGGTTTTCGGTGGTCATGCTTATGCCGCCTTCTTTGCCATCTGCGCCACCCATTCGCGCGGGGCCATCGGAAAGCCCAGGCGCTCGCGACTCTCGAAATAGCACTGCGCCACGCCGCGCGCCAGGTTGCGGATGCGGCCCATGTAGGCAGCCCGCTCGGTCACGCTGATGGCGCCGCGTGCGTCCAGCAAATTAAAGGTGTGTGCGGCTTTGAGCACTTGCTCGTAGGCCGGCAAGGCCAAGGGCACCTCGATCAAATGCTTGGCTTGTTTTTCATGCGCAGAAAACGCACTGAATAAAAAGTCGGTGTCACTGTGTTCAAAGTTGTAAGTGGACTGCTCCACTTCGTTTTGCTTGTACACATCGCCATACGTCATATCGGCGGTCCATTTCAAGTTATAGACATTGTCCACACCTTGCAAGTACATGGCCAGGCGCTCCAGGCCGTAGGTGATTTCGCCGGTGACCGGCTTGCAGTCGATGCCGCCCACTTGTTGGAAATAGGTGAACTGCGTAACCTCCATGCCATTGAGCCACACTTCCCAGCCCAAGCCCCAAGCGCCCAGGGTGGGGTTTTCCCAATCGTCTTCGACAAAGCGGATGTCGTTTTGTTTCAGGTCAAAGCCCAGCGCCTTTAGGGAACCGAGGTACAAGTCCAAGATATTGGCAGGGGCTGGTTTCATCACCACCTGGTACTGGTAGTAATGCTGCAAGCGGTTGGGATTTTCCCCGTAGCGCCCGTCTTTAGGGCGGCGGCTGGGTTGCACATAGGCGGCCTTCCAGGGCTCGGGGCCGATGGCGCGTAAGAACGTAGCGGTGTGCGAGGTACCGGCGCCCACTTCCATATCGTATGGTTGCAAGAGGGCGCAACCTTGCTGGTCCCAATAAGACTGCAAGGTCAGAATAATTTGCTGGAATGTCTTCATGAAGTGGCTGAGTCGCGGCAGGCGCGCCGTCGGTTGGGCTGCTGACAAGGGCTTGTAGCGTACGCGTTCAATTTTACCGGCCAATGCTGCATGCAAGCTTGCGCTAAGGTTTGACGCTTCAGGCGCTGCGTCGGCGTGCGATTGCGGCCCATGCCAAGGCGCTCAAGCCTGTCAGCCACAGCGGCCATAAGCCCCAGTGCGCGGCCCAGCGGGCAAAGGGCGTTAGCCCCAAGCGGCCTTGAACTTGCCCTTGCAACACACCTGCCGGGCCATAAGGCAACTGCGCTTGCACCACGCCGGTGTGCGCAATGATGGCGGTGGCGCCAGTATTGGTTGCACGCAGCACTGGCAATCCAAACTCCAAAGCCCGCATGCGTGCGATGCTCAGGTGTTGGTAGATGGCCAGACCGTCACCAAACCAGGCCAGATTGCTCACGTTGACCAGCGCCGTAGGCGCGCTGGCCGGATCTATAAAACGCGTAGCCAGCTCTTCGCCAAACAAGTCTTCGTAGCAAATATGCACCGCCAGCCTTTGCCCGGGCATAGCAAACGAGGCTTGACCCAAAGGGCCACGATTGAAGTCACCCAAAGGGATGTGCATCAAGTTGGTAAACCAGCGAAACAAGGGCGGAATGAATTCGCCAAAGGGCACCAGATGGTGCTTGTCGTAGCGCTGTATTTGCGCTTGGCCTGGCATCAATCCGATAACCGAGTTGGAGTAGCCCTGCTGGTTATCGCCCAGCGGAATACCGAAGATGGCGGCATGGCCGTAGGCGCGCAAGCCGGTGCTCAAGCGCGCCCAATAGCCTTCGGGCAAATCCTGGGGCAACAAGGGGAGCGCCGTTTCGGGTGCGACTACCAAATCACTGTTGGCACCCAGCAACTGCGCTTCGTACCACTGCAGCGCCTGCGGCACACCGCTGGATTGTTCAAATTTCTCGTCCTGCGCGATACCGCCTTGCAAAAGCGTGACGCTAAAGCTGCCCGCATCCTTCGTCCACTGGTTCCAAGCCGCCGGAATCAGCAGGGGCGCGATGAGCAGCGCCACGGCTGTCAGCAAAGCCGCCGCACCCGAAGGGAGCAGACCACCGGATGGGCGTCGACCCGTTGCGCGGGTCAGCGCTTGCGCCAATGCCATGCCGATAAACCCCGCCACTGCGCCCATGCCGTAGGAGCCCAGCCAAGGCGCGAAAAAGGACAAGGGACCATCGACATGCGCGTAGCCACCCGCACCCCAGCCAAAGCCGGTAAGCCAGGTGCCACGTGCCAACTCGGCCATCATCCACACCAAGCCAAAAAGGAGCGCGCCTGAAAAAGCGCCACGCTGCGCCAGACGCCACCAAAGGGCACCGGCAAACGCAAAATATAGGGCCAGCAAACCCGCCAAAAGCCATTCGGCGAGCGCAGCCAGCGGCGCGGGCATGCCGCCATAGGTGTGCATAGCGGTAAACAACCAGCCAAAGGTGCAGCCTAGATAAACAGTAGTGAATACCCAAGCGCGAAGAGCGGCTTGCCCTGCAGAACTTGCGCGCAAAAGCGCGCCGCCCAACAAGGCCATGGACAGCAATTGCAGAGGCCATTGTGGCTGGCCATAGTCCAGCACAAAGTGCAAAGGCCAAGCCACAGCGGCTGCGTGCAGCATGCCCGCCAGCAAGGGCATCGCTAACTGCACGGGAATGCGCATCACGGGCTGGCGGACACGCTCAGCGATGACACTTTGAACCAGCGCACCGCACCGCCGCGCGTGTGCAGCACCACAAACTGTAAGCCCAGCATGGTGTGGCGCTCGCCGCGCTGGGGCACATGGCCCATTTCATGGGCCACCAGGCCGCCTATGGTGTCAAAGTCGTCGGCGTCTTCGCGCGCCAGCAGATCCACGCCAAAGGCGCTGCTCACGCGCTCCAGTGTGGCGTCGCCGTTTACGCGAAAGCTTCGGTCGGGTAGCGCGAACACATCGCCCTCGTCGTCGTCGATATCGAATTCGTCCTCGATCTCGCCGACGATTTGCTCCAGCACGTCCTCGATGGTGATCAGGCCTGCCACACGACCAAACTCGTCGATCACGATGGCCAGGTGGTTGCGGTTGCCTTTAAAGTCGCGCAGCAAATCGTTCAGGCCCTTGGTCTCGGGCACAAACACTGCAGGGCGCAAGAGCGCACGGATGTTGAGCTCGGGGGCGCGCTGGAGTTTGAGCAAATCCTTGGCCATCAGGATGCCGATGATGTTTTCGCGCTCGCCCTCAAATACTGGAAAGCGCGAGTGCGCGGTATCGATTACGGTATGCAGCAATTCGTCCATGGGCGACTGGATGTCCAGCAAGTCCATGCGCGTGGCCGCCACCATCACGTCACCGGCCGTCATGTCGGCCATGCGGATCACGCCCTCGAGCATGGCGCGCGACTGGGCGCCTATGATTTTGTTGTCCTCGGCCTCGGCCAAGGTCTCCATCAACTCCTCAGCCGAGTCCGGGCCGGGGTGCAGAAATTCTGCCAGGCGTTGCAGAAACGTTCGCTTGTCTTCTTTGTCGTGGGAATGCGCGGGGTGGGGATCGGACACTGGCGTGGGGCAAAGCTGCCGTTTTTGCGAAGCCTCAAGGATAGCCCATTGCCAAGGCAGCGCCCTAGGGGAACAGGCCTAGGCAAACCCTAAGAGCCGGAACTGCCGCTGGTATCCCGAATCGCCTGCCGCGTTTCCTGAATGCCGGCCAGCAAAGCCCAGACATGCCGGGCTTGTGATTTGAGCTGGTAATCGGTATCGGCGATCTGAGCGTCCACCGCCTCGTGCCAATGCGACTGCAAGGTGGGCGAAGGCAGGCTTAAGTAGGCCTCAGACTCCGAGCCCAGACGCTCCACGGTGGCGCCTGCACGCTGAGCAATATGCAGCATGGCGGAGTTTTCGCTCAGGGCGTGGATGAACATGAGGGAAATATGGTCGTTACGCGCTTGTAAAACCGCCCGCGCAAACAATTCGGTGCCAAAGCCGCGCCCACGCCATGCCGACAACACGGACACGCCAAACTCAGTGCAGCTAGCCGCCTGCGGCTCGTGGATGTAGGCCAGATGCGCCATGGCGATCAGGCACAGCTTGCGGTTGTAAATGCCAAACACCCGATCACGCCCGAAGTCCAGCTTGGCGACATAGCGCTCGATTTGCGCATCCTGCGCGGCATAACCGAAGCGCAGGTAGCGGTCCGGCCCGCTCAGCGCTAACAAGTGGGGCAGCACATCTGGGCGGTCCTGCACATGCAACTCCCGCACCGGTACAAAACCGTAATGCCCCTGCGAACTGGACTTAGCGCTGAAGGCCGTCATCGCAAACTGCCACGGCGCCAGCAGCTTGGCGAGAAACCAGTAAAACCTGGAAATGATGGCATGCATGTGGCCCACTATAAGGGTTTTCCCTAGTTTTTCCCAAGGTTATGCCGGGTCCGGATCACTATTTTGTTCGGTTGTTAGAAAAAATGTAAGAATTCCTACTTTTTCACCTTGAGGTTCTTTGCCATGGCTGAAATCAGAATGCGACCCAAGCACCAGCTCACACTACCGGCCAACATCGTGCGGCAGGCAAATCTTGCGACAGACGATAGGCTGGACGTGAGCTATAGCAACGGAGTCATTTTGCTGACTCCTAAACCGGCATCCGTAGGCGGCCACCCCTTCGATCTGATGGCCTATGCCGGCATCGCTAAGGACATGTGGGGCGATACGGCGGATGAGGTAAATCAATATATTCGCGACCTGCGCGCCTGATGCCTACGTTCGAGCAAGCGTTGGAGCGCATGGAGAGTAAACGTGTGTATATCGACACGAATATTTTGATTTACTTCTTCAACAAAGAGCAAAAATATTTCCCTCTGGTTTCACAGTTTCTTCAGCTCTGCGCCAGTCGCAAAATTTTGGGTGTTGCCAGCGAATTGGTGGTGGCTGAAATCCTGGTGCAGCCCTACCGCGAAAGAAACTTAGACGCCGTTGCGCAAATCAAGGCATTTTTTGCGCAAAAAGACTTTCTGCATGTCGGCGCGCACCCACCCGGATTTATCGGCGAGTCGGCGATTTTGGCGGGTGAGCGTGGCATGAAACTCATCGATGCGATGCACTTGCACACCGCCCTATCCAACCGCTGTGATTTTTTCATCACACACGATGGCAATTTCAAATCCACCAACGCGATGGAAGTTATTCAGATCCGGGAGTTTGTGGATGATGGCTCAGGGGCGCATTCACCATCTCAGGCCGGCAAAAACCCCTCAATCGACAAATAGCGCTCACCGGTATCGTAGTTAAAGCCCAGCACTTTCGCACCTGCGGGCAGTTCGGGCAGTTTTTGGGCAATCGCGGCCAGGGTGGCGCCGCTGCTGATGCCGACCAGAATGCCTTCTTGCGCGGCGCTGCGGCGGGCCATCTCGCGGGACGCTTCGGCTTCGACCTGGATCACGCCATCGAGCAAATCGGTATGCAAGTTTTTGGGAATGAAGCCCGCGCCAATGCCTTGGATGGGGTGTGGCGAGGGGGCGCCGCCAGAGATAACCGGGCTTTGTGTGGGCTCGACCGCGAAGACTTTCAAGCCTGGCCACTTTGCCTTGAGCACCTGGGCCACACCGGTGATATGACCCCCGGTACCTACACCGGTAATGATGGCGTCTAGCCCTTCGGGGAAATCGGCCAAAATTTCCAACGCGGTGGTGCGGGTGTGGACTTCCACATTGGCGGGGTTTTCAAACTGCTGCGGCATCCAGGCGCCGGGCGTGGCGTCGACCAGTTCCTGGGCGCGGGCGATGGCGCCTTTCATGCCTTTTTCGCGCGGCGTCAGGTCAAAGCTGGCGCCATAGGCCAGCATCAGGCGGCGCCGCTCGATGGACATGCTGTCGGGCATCACCAAAATTAGTTGGTAGCCTTTGACTGCGGCCACCATGGCCAATCCCACGCCGGTATTGCCTGAAGTGGGCTCGATGATGGTGCCGCCGGGTTTTAGTACGCCAGACTTTTCCGCATCCTCCACCATGGCCAGCGCGATGCGGTCCTTGATCGAACCGCCGGGGTTGCTGCGCTCGGACTTGATCCAGACCTGCGCATCGGGCCCAAACAGGCGGTTAATGCGGACGTGCGGCGTGTTGCCAATGGTGTGCAGGATGTTGTCGGCTTTCATGGTGTCTCCGTTATGTGGTGAGGGCAGCGGGCGCAGCGGCCTGCGTGTGGCTGCTATTTTGGGGCAGTTTGGGCGGCTTGCTCGTTATAAAGATATGCCAAGGCCGATAATCCAGCCCGTGAAGCCCGCCAGACCACCGCTGGTGCAATTTGGGAAACCAAGCACTGGAGGAACGTCCGGACTGCATAGGGCAGCGTAGCAGCTAACGGCTGTCCACTGAAAACTGCGCCCGCAAGGGGGCGGCATAAGGTGAGGATTAGAGCAACAGAGACGAGTTTCGGGCCCCGGCGCAGCGCAAGTTGCGCCACGGGTGCGGAGGTGAAACGGGCAATCTCTACGCGCAGCAATACCAAGTAGGCCAACGTTGACGGGGCCCCCTGAGTTGGCGGGTAGGTAGCACCGAGCTTTTGAGTGATCAAAGGCCCAGAGTAATGGTGGTCACACACCGGGGCAACCCGGCGTGCA
>CAMBFN010000002.1 GCA_945865425.1 Comamonas sp. lk
TACAGGCGCTGGAGATGGGCGGTAAGCAGACCAATTTGCGTGCCCTCAAAGGCCAGTGGCTCTTGATCAGCGTGGCCGGCGCTGACTGCCAGGCGCAGTGCCAGCACCATTTGTACATGCAGCGCCAATTGCGCGAAGGGGTGGGTAAAGAAAAAGACCGTGTCGATTGGGTGTGGCTTGTCAGTGATGAGGCGGCTATTGCGCCAAGTTTGTTGCCCGCGCTGGGCAGCGCCACTGTGTTGCGCGTGCCAACCGCGCTATTGCAAACCTGGCTGCAGCCTGAGCCAGGCATGGCTCTAGAAGACCATTTGTATGTAGTTGATCCGCTGGGCAACTGGATGATGCGTTTTCCCGCCCGTATCGAGGTGGACAAGGCACCCAAAGCCAAGCGTGATGTGGAGCGACTGCTACGCGCTTCCGCATTTTGGGATACGCCCGGGCGCTAAGCCTTGACAGCGAAAACCATGGACACCGCGCTCTGGAACCTCTCGCCACTGGGCCAGCTTGTGCTCATCGGCATGGCCGTAGCGGCCCTACCCCTGGCCTACCTGCTTTGGAGTGGGCGCCACCGCCAGGCCGCAGGCTGGCATTACGCTTTGACCCTGACCACCTTGTTCCTGACCTTTGATCTGGTTTTGTTCGGCGCCTTTACCCGCTTGACCGACAGCGGTTTGGGTTGCCCCGATTGGCCTGGATGCTACGGCCATGCCAGCCCAGTTGGCGCCAAGGGTGCTATCGCCTTGGCGCAGACGGTTAACCCTGAAGGCCCTGTCACGCATGGCAAGGCCTGGATCGAAATGCTGCACCGTTACCTGGCTTCGGGCGTGGGTATGTTGATCGTGCTGCTAGCCATCAGCGCATGGCGTGAACATCGAGAGGCACGGGCGGCACAACAGCGTGCACCCATTCACCCCGCATGGGCGATTACGACCTTGGTCTGGGTATGTGTGCAGGGTGGCTTTGGCGCGCTGACGGTCACCATGAAACTTTTTCCGGCCATTGTCACCATGCACCTGCTAGGCGGCTATGTGTTGCTGGGCTTGCTGACATTACAGGCCGCGCAGCTGTGGCTGCGGTCCGGTGCGCGGCAAGTCCAAGCTATTGCGATATCCGTGCGAGTCGGCCTGTGGCTGGCCCTGGCGGCACTTGGGCTACAGGCCGCGCTGGGCGGCTGGGTTAGTACCAACTACGCGGTGCTGGCCTGCATGGAATTTCCCACCTGCCAAGGCAGCCATTGGCCGGCGATGGATTTCGCGCAAGGCTTTACGCTGTGGCGCCCCCTGGGCTTGCAGCCCGATGGCCAGCCCCTGAGCTTTGAGGCGCTAACCGCTATCCATATGGTGCATCGCTGGATGGCCGCTGGCCTCGTTTTGGTGATGGGGCTGGTGCTTTGGCAATTGCGTGTCTACTCGGCGCTGCGCCGCCCGATGCAGTTATTGGGATTGCTGTTAGCCTTGCAATTGCTAACCGGCTTGAGCAACGTGGTATTGGGTTGGCCGTTGCTAGCCGCTGTGCTGCATACCGGTGGCGCAGGCGCTATGTTGGTATGCATGGTGTGGCTGCTGACCGTCAGCCGTGTGCCCGTGAACCGCCCTGTGGCTATGCCAACAACCTTGAGACAAGCAACGTGACCCCACCGGCCAGCATCACCTCTTGGCTGCCCACTATGTCCGTGGTGCGGCAGTTCAACGCCTTGACCAAGCCACGGGTGATTCAGTTGATTGTGTTTTGTGCGCTCATCGGCATGGTGCTGGCCGTACCTGGCGCGCCGGATGGGGCGCAAGTACGGTTGGCGGCGATCGCTTGTTTCGGTATCTGGCTGGTGTCGGCCGCTGCCGCTGCCTTCAATTGCATTGTGGAGCAGCAGATTGACGCCAAGATGAAACGCACCTCTTGGCGGCCCACCGCGCGCGGTGAACTAAGTAATACCCAAACCCTGATTTTTTCCGCGCTCTTGTGCAGTGCCGGCTCGGCGATTTTGTTTTTTTGGGTCAACCCGCTGACGATGTGGCTGACCTTTGCTACTTTTGTGGGATATGCGGTGATTTACACCGTCATCCTCAAACCCCTGACGCCGCAAAACATTGTCATCGGCGGCGCATCTGGCGCTATGCCACCGGTGCTGGGTTGGGCCGCGATGACGGGCGATGTCGGGCCCGAGGCGTTGATCTTGTTTCTGATTATTTTTTTGTGGACACCACCGCATTTCTGGGCTCTGGCCTTGTACCGGGTGGAGGACTATCGCAAGTCCGGTTTGCCCATGCTGCCGGTCACCCACGGCAGTGAGTTCACCCGCTTGCATATCCTGCTTTACACCTGGGTTTTGTTTGCTGCCTGCCTGCTGCCCTTTATGTACGGCATGAGTTCCTGGCTGTATCTGGCGGCGGCCGTAGTTTTGAGCATATGGTTTTGTGTCTATGCCTGGCGCCTGATGCGCAATTACTCAGACACCTTGGCGCGCGCTACTTTTCGCTTTTCGTTGATTCATCTCAGCGCATTGTTCGCCGCTTTGTTACTGGACCATTACCTCTTATGAAACACCATGCTTTCCCTGCAACGGCGGGCATGTTGCAACGCCGTGGTGTGATGCGCCTGGGCCTGGCCGCCGCCGCTTTGTTGCTGGCCGCTTGTAACCCGAACAAGCCTGCTTTCAGTTCGGTGGACGTGACGGGGGCTGATTACGCCAAAGGTTTTGAACTGAGCGACCACAACGGGCAGTTGCGCCACCTTAGTGACTTTGCCGGCAAAGTGGTGGTGATGTTTTTCGGTTACACCCAATGTCCGGACGTATGTCCCGCCACCATGATCGAACTGGCGCAGGTCAAAAAACTAATGGGTGCTGACGGTGAGCGCTTGCAGGCGCTGTTCGTGACGCTAGACCCTGAACGCGATACGCCGGAGTTGCTCAAAGCCTATATGGTCAACTTTGACCCTATGTTTTTGGCATTGCGCCCGACGCTAGAGCAACTGCCGCTGCTGGCCAAAGACTTCAAAATTTATTACAAAAAAGTAGCAGGAAAAAGCGCAGATAGCTACACCATGGACCATTCCGCTGGCAGTTATATCTTCGATACCAAAGGCCAGTTGCGCCTGTTCACCCGCTATGGCAGCGGCGCGTCGGTACTGACGGCAGATATTGCGCAGTTGTTGAAATAAAAAAGGCTCGCGCCAATCAAGCGTAATCGACCAACGCGGTTTTCATTTTTTTCATTGCCGCCACTTCGATTTGGCGGATGCGCTCGGCGCTCACGCCGTATTCGGCTGCCAACTCATGCAGCGTCATACCACCGCTGTTGTCGTCGTTGACCTTGAGCCAGCGTTCCTCCACGATGCGGCGGCTGCGCGGGTCCAGCACTTCCAGCGCGCTGGCAATTCCGTCGGAGGCCAGCACATCGCGCCGGTGCGCTTCGATCACCGCCAGCGGCTCGTGATTGCTATCGGTCAGGTAAGAAATAGGGCCATAGACTTCTTCGCCATCGTCCGAAGCCATCGGGTCGAGCAAGACGTCGCCGCCCGAAAGCCGGGTTTCCATTTCCAGCACATCTTGGGCGCTGACGTTTAGTTCGTCGGCCATGGCGCGCACTTGGGCCGGGCTCAAGGTGTCCCGGTGGGTGGCCATGTCAGCGGCGGCATCGTTTGATTTAAAGCGTTGCTTCATGGAGCGCAAATTGAAAAAGAGTTTGCGTTGGGCCTTGGTGGTGGCCACTTTCACCATGCGCCAGTTCTTCAGGATGTACTCGTGGATTTCAGCCTTGATCCAGTGCAGCGCGTAGCTCACTAAGCGGACGCCCTGGTCGGGGTCAAAGCGCTTGACGGCCTTCATCAGGCCGACATTGCCTTCCTGGATCAGGTCACCATGCGGCAAACCATAGCCCAGGTACTGGCGCGCTACCGACACCACCAAGCGCAGGTGTGAAAGCACCAATTTACCGGCGGCTTCCAGGTCGTTGTCGTCGCGGTACTGGCGCGCAAAGCGCTGCTCTTCTTCCAGCGTCAGCATGGGCAGCCGGTTGGCGGCAGAAATGTAAGCGTCCAGGTTGCCAAGCGGCGGCACCAAAGACCAGGGATTGGCCGAGGCCAAAGCGGTATTCGAGGCGATTGCGTGGGACATAGGGGACTCCTTTAGTCTTAAGCCTGAATATTAGCACTCAAACACAGAGAGTGCTAATAAATCTACTGGTTTACCCTAGGTTTACTTGCGGGCTTATAGTCCGAGGATAAACGAATTTGTCCAATTGTTGCAGCAAGGCAACAGTAGTGTCTGGTGGTTTATCCCCAGCGCCATTGCGCTGGGGGCGCTGCACGGCCTGGAGCCCGGGCATTCCAAAACCATGATGGCTGCCTTCATCATCGCGGTGCGCGGCACGGTCGGCCAGGCGGTATTGCTGGGCCTGGCGGCAACGCTATCGCACACCGCCATCGTGTGGGCGGTCGCCATGGGCGGCTTGTATTTCGGCGGCCAGTGGGACGCCGCGCAAAGCGAGCCCTATCTGCAACTGGTGTCTGCCGTGTTGATCGCCGCCACCGCCTTGTGGATGGCCTACCGCACTTGGCTGCAGGGATTGCCCCATGCACATGGGCACGAATATGGGCATGCGCATCCGCACAAGCACAGCCACGATCACGATCACGATCACAGCCACAGCCACAGCCACGGGGCGACTCACGGCCACGCGCATGGCGGGGCGCACACGCACAGCCCATCCACTGCTGATGCAGAACCAGGCATGGACGCCCATGCCCGTGCGCATGCGCAGGAAATTGCCCGCCGCTTTGCCTCCGGCCATGCCACCAATGGTCAAGTTTTGGTGTTCGGACTGACCGGCGGTTTGATTCCCTGTCCGGCTTCCATTACCGTGCTGCTGCTGTGCCTGCAACTCAAAAAAATCGCCTTGGGAGCCGCCCTGGTGCTGAGCTTTAGTGTGGGCCTGGCGCTCACCATGGTGGCTTCGGGCGTGCTGGCTGCTTGGAGTGTGGGGCAGGCGACCAAGCGTTGGTCTGGCTTTGGTCATTGGGCTGCCAAAGCGCCCTATATTTCTACGGTCTTGATGCTGCTGCTCGCAGCCTGGATGGCTGGCGAAGGCTGGCATGGCTTGCAAGCACTTGCGGCCTAAAGGGGCAGGGCAAGTAAGACGCCGCTGCTTCGCCGAGCCAAGGCAAACCACATCAAATCAAACCTAGCGCAGTCCGTGCAACCTAGTTGCGCATTGCGCCTACTATGCAAGGGCTTTGGGGCTGGTGCCGCTTGTGTGTCTGAACCGCGCACCATGTTCCAATGGGGGATGATCTCATCACCCCCTTGCAATGCATCCTGACGCCCAATCGCTGTGGCGTCTTCCCCAATGGGCTTTTGCGGTGCTGCTGGCGGTGCTGGGCATGTTGGGGCCGTTTTCCATCGATACCTACTTACCGGCTTTTGCTGACATTTCTGCTTCGCTAGGCACTACGCCTTTGCACATGCAGCAGACTTTGTCGGCTTACTTGTTTGGCTTTGCATTTATGTCGCTGTTTCACGGAACGATTTCCGACAGCTTTGGTCGCCGCCCGGTGGTGCTCTGGGGCTTGGCGGTGTTCACCTTGGCCTCGATGGGGTGCGCGCTTTCGCAAAGCATCGGGCAGCTGATTTTTTTCCGTGCACTGCAAGGCTTTTCCACCGGCGCAGGCATTGTGGTGGCACGTGCGGTAGTGCGCGATATGTACCCGCCCTCGCAAGCGCAAAAAGTGATGAGCCAGATCACGATTTACTTCGGCATTGCCCCCGCGATTGCGCCGCTGATCGGCGGGCAGTTGTTGCTGTGGGGTAGTTGGCACTTGATATTTTGGTTCCTCACCGCGATCGGCGTGGTTTTGTGGATCGCTAATTACCGGCTCTTGCCCGAGACGCTACACATCAGTCTGCGCCAGCCTTTTCAAGTGCGGCACTTGATGGCTGGTTACTGGCAACTGGGCTCGGACCCGCGCTTTGTGTCGCTCGCATTGGCCAGCGGCATTCCGTTTAACGGCATGTTTTTGTATGTGCTCAGCGCGCCGGTGTTTTTGGGCGAGGTGCTGCATTTAGCACCGCAGCATTTTTTTTGGTTTTTTCTGTTAACCATCGGCGGCATCATGGCCGGGGCCTGGATCAGCGGGCAGGTGGCCGGACGCATAACGCCCAAGCGCCAGATCCGCAACGGCTTTGTCATCATGCTGTGCATCGGGGTGGTCAATTTGGTCGCCAATGTGCTGTTCGCCGCCCATGTCAGCTGGGCCTTGTTTCCGGTAGCAATTTTTGCCTTTGGTTGGGCCATGATGGTGCCAGTGGTCACACTGCTGGTGCTGGACTTGTACCCCGAGCGGCGCGGCATGGCTTCCTCGCTGCAAAGTTTTATTGGCTCGCTGGCCAATGCCGTCGTCGCCGGTGTCATCTCACCTTTGGTGATGCATTCAGCGGTCGCGCTGGCTGCGACGTCGATTTGCATGATGGGCATTGGGCTGGTGGCCTGGGTACATATGCGCAAGCGCTGGCCGGCGATTGGCAACGAGATTCTCAAGGCTTGACGCGGGCGTAGGGCAGCGCGCCAAGCTGCCATATACTGTATTTATTTACAGTATTTTTAGCCCATGTCCGCCTTGCCTGCTCAAAGCCCCGGCCTGCCCGAACGCATTGCGCCGGGGCTGCTGCGCGCCGATGTTTGGCGAGCCGATGCGCTGGCCGCACCGCGTGTGCAGACCTTGTCCAGCGGCGATGCAGCGCTGGACGCCCAATTGCCTGGTGGCGGTTGGCCGGTTGGCGCGCTGACCGAATTGCTGCAAGCCCCGGGTGTGCATAACGAATGGCGCTTGCTATTGCCCGCGCTGGCGCGCTGTGGCAGCGGCCCGGTGGTACTGGTGGCGCCGCCCTATCTGCCGTTTGCGCCCGCCTTGCAGGCCCAGGGTTTGCAGGCGCAGCGCCTGCTCTGGCTGGGCGCGCCGGACAGCCAGGGCACGGCCGCCCTGTGGCTGAGCGAGCAGGCGCTGCGCTGCGCTGCGGTGGATGCGGTCTTGGCCTGGCTGCCGCAGGTGCGCCCCGAACAATTGCGTCGTTTGCAGTGGGCCGCTGCAGAACACCACAAATTGCTTTTCGTGCTGCGCCCCAGCGCCGCGCAGACCCAGGCCTCGCCTGCTGTGCTGCGCTTGTTATTGGACTTGGACGATGGCGCGGCGCTTTCGCTGCACATCCTCAAGCGCCGCGGCCCGCCACTGACCGGGCCCCTGCATCTGGCGGCACGCCCAGCAGCGCTGTTGCGCGTACTGGCCAGCGCCAAGCCGGCGCCTGCGGCAGAGTCTGCACCAAGCCTGCAGGCCGCCCCAGCGCAGACCACCTCAGCGCACATCGCTGTCTTACAACCGCGCAGGGCGACGCCATGAAGCCCTACTGGCTGGCTGTGTGTCCGCAAGACGCGCATCACGCTGACCGTGATGCCGGTGCAATTGGCTATGCGCCATTACCGACCCTGCCGCTTGCAAGCGCTTTGCGTGGCGCTACTTCCCCGGATGCGGGAACAGAGTTTTCAGACGCTGCAGTCTGGGCGGACCCGCTGGCGGCGCTGGCCTGGTGGAGTTTGCAATTTACGCCCTGGGTGGCGCAAGTACAGCAGGCTTTAGTGCTGGAAATCTCGGCCAGCGAGCGCTTGTTTGGTGGACGCAAGGCGCTGGTGCAGGCGCTGTTGGAGTCCGGCCACGCGCCCCTGCCTATGCAGTACGCGCATGGCGAGAGCGCTTTGCTCGCGCTGGCGCGCCTGGCCTGCGATGCTTTACAACAGGCGGGCGAATTGGCCCAGCCGCCCTTACCACCCGATGCTTTGCCCCTATACACGCTGGCCGCAGCGCAGGCCCATCTGCCCACGCTGGAGCGTTTGGGCTGTACCACCTGGGGCCAGTTGCGCGCCTTGCCGCGTGGTGGTGTGGCCCGCCGCTTTGGCGCGCCCCTGCTGACGGCTTTGGATAAGGCTTATGGCGCCGCGCCCGAGACCTATGCCTGGTTGCGCCTGCCCGAGGTGTTTGAGGCACCGCTGGAACTGGCCGCGCAGGTCGAATCGGCCGCAGCCATGTTGTTTGGCGCGCGCCGTTTGCTGGCGCAGTTGCAACTGTGGTTGCGCGCCCGCCAGCACGGGGTGCTGGCGCTAGAGTTGCGTTGGCAACTCGATGCGCGCCGTGCCAATGCCCGCCACCGGGACGCTTGGCACCAAGGCGATGGCTATGGCCGCCTGCACTTGCGCACTGCTGAGCCCACCCAGGACCCGCGCCACTTGGAGCGTCTGCTGGCCGAACACCTGGCGCAGGTCACGCTGCCTGCGCCGGTTTTGTATTTGCGCCTGCGTACGCTAGAAACCTGCGCATTGCGCGGCCAAAGCCTGAGCCTCTTGCCCGATGAAATACGCAGCGGCGACAGCCTGCACCATTTGCTTGAGCGCGTGGCCGCGCGCCTGGGGCCTGACAGCGTGCGCGCCGTGACCTTGCAAGATGAGCATCGCCCCGAGTGCATGCAGACCTGGCAAGCGCTGGGCGCGCAGGCAAGCGCCGTGGTGTCAACCGGCATAGGACGACCCAGCAGTGTCGCAGCGCAAACTGGCATGGCCTTAGGCACCCGCGCCACATCGCAAGCAAGCACCATCGCCGCGCAGGCGCTTTATCCCACTTGGTTGTTGCCCCAGGTGCGCAGCCTGCCCTGCGGCGCTGATGGTTTGCCCCAGTGGGACGGCCCGCTGGCCTTGCTGGCCGGGCCGCAGCGCTTGGAGCTGCAGGCCTGGGACACGGGGCCGCAAGTGCAGCGCGACTACTACATCGCCCACAGCCCTGGCCAGGGTTTGCTCTGGGTCTATCGCGAGCGTTTAGGCCTAGCCCAGGGGCAGGGGGCCGCCTGGTATTTGCATGGCTTGTTTGCCTGAAGGCCTTGTGAGCTTATGCCGTGGCTCAAGCCAACACAGACAAAGCCCAGCCCGCCAGCGCACAGGCTGCAAGTACCTGCACTACTGGCCGCTTAAAGCGGATCAGCGCCAGCGCGGCTGCGGCAGCGATGACAGCGGATGCCACATCAAAGCGCCCGTCCACCCCTTGCGGCCAAAACACATGCTGACCAAAGAACAGCGCCAGGCTGACGATGACGCCGACCACGGCGGCGGTAATCGCGGTCAGCGGCGCGCTTAAACGTAAATCCTGGTGCGTCGATTCGATGAAGGGCCCGCCTGCCAGAATGAACACAAACGAGGGCAAAAAAGTAAACCAGGTCACCACCGTGGCGGCCAGGGCACCGGCTAAAAACAGATGGTCCGGGCCTAGCAGTGCTTGGGTGTGTCCGCCCACATAGCCTACAAAAGCCACCACCATGATCAGCGGCCCCGGCGTGGTCTCGCCCAGCGCCAAGCCATCGATCATTTGCGCCGCCGTCACCCAGCCGAACTGCTCCACGCCGCCCTGGTACACATAGGGCAGCACCGCATAGGCGCCGCCAAAAGTCAGTAGCGCCGCCTTGGTGAAAAACCAGGCCATTTGCGTCAGCGTGTGTTCCCAGCCTTGCGTCAGCAACAGCAGCGCCATGGGCACTAGCCACAGCAGTAGCCCGATGGTCAGCACTTTCACCAAACCGGACAGCGAAAAACGAGCATGCGCGGGCGTAGGCGTATCGTCGTCAATCAAGGCCGGTGCGTGCGGCCCGGCCTTGGCTGCATGGCCGGTGCCAGCTCGAAACACTTGCGGCGCAAAGCGCCCGCCGATGGCGCCGATCAGCCCCGCACCCAGCACGATGGCCGGGAAGGGCGCTTGCAACAAATACAGCGCAAACCAGGACAGGGCCGCCAGCGCCCACAACAAACGGTGGCGCAGCGTGCGCGTGCCGATGCGCCAGGCCGCTTGCAGCACGATGGCCGTCACGGCTGGCTTGATACCGGCAAACAGCCCCGCCACCAACGCGGTGCTGCCAAACATCAAATAGACCCACGACAGTCCGATGAGTATGAACAGCGAAGGCAGCACAAACAACACCCCCGCCACGATGCCACCCCAAGTGCGGTGCATCAGCCAGCCCAAGTAGGTGGCCAATTGCTGCGCTTCCGGTCCGGGCAGCAGCATGCAGTAATTGAGCGCATGCAAAAACCGCGCATCCGAAATCCAACGCCGTCGTTCCACCAACTCTTCGTGCAACAGCGCAATCTGCCCGGCCGGCCCGCCAAAGCTGATAAAGCCGACCTTCAGCCAAAACGGCCAGGCCCGGCGCAGGCTGATGGGGGCTGGGGCGGTGGGGGGAGAGTTGTGGGCCGCTGGTGCGTTCATGGTGTTTCCTGACTTACAGCGCCGGATCCTAGGGCCGTCGCCCGTATTGAAGCGGCCTGTTTATACTGTATTTTTATACAGTATTTAAAACGAAGCTTCCGTGCCCGCCGCCCCGTCACCTGCCTATGCCGAGCTGTACGCCATGAGCGCGTTCAGTTTTCAGCATGGCGCGTCTTTGCCCCAGGAGTTGGTGGCCAGGGCCAAGGCTTTGGGCTATGCGGCCTTGGCGCTGACGGACGAATGCTCTGTGGCTGGCGTGGTGCGCGCGCACGAGGCGGCGCGCGCGGCGGGCCTGCAGTTGCTGCCGGGCGCCGAGTTTGGTGTGCGCGCATCAGTTGCGCCTGCGCAGGAGGTGCTGTTTCGCTTCGTCGCCTTGCCGCACGATTTGCAAGCTTGGGGCAATCTGTGCGAGTTCATTAGCAGCGCGCGTCGCGCCGCGCCCAAGGGGCAGTACGCGCTGCATTGGCAGCCAGCGCAAGGCGGCTGGGCGGCCTGGCCGAGCTTGGCGGGCAATGAGATTATTTTGCTTTTGCCGCCTACTTTGCCTATGGAAAAAGCCTGTGCGATTGCAGCGGCTGCGCGCGCGCACTATGGCGCGCAAGTGTGGCTAGGCGCGACGCGCAGCCTGGGTGCGCAGGACGCGCTGCACACTTTGCGCTTGCGCCAGATCGCACACCTAAGTGGCCTGCCGCTGGTGGCCGTGGGCGCGGTGCAAATGCATGTGCGTTCGCGTAAGCCTTTGCACGATGTGATCACCGCCGTGCGCTTGCGGCTGCCGGTGGCGCAGTGCGGGCGCGGCTTGCAGGCCAACGCCGAGCGGCATTTGCGCAGCCGTGCGCGTTTGGCAAGTTTGTTTGATGCAGAGCATTTAGCGAACACTTTAGAAATTGCCAGCCGCTGTCATTTTTCCTTGGACAGCTTGCGTTATCACTACCCACTGGAGGCGGTGTTACCGGGCCAAACGCCGGCGCAAACGTTACGCCATTACACCGAAGAGGGCGCGTGCGTACGCTACCCCGCAGGCATGCCCGAGAACGTACGCGCCCAGGTGGAGCATGAGTTGGCGCTGATTGCCGAACTGAAGTACGAGATGTATTTCCTCACGGTGCACGACATCGTGCGCTTTGCGCGCAGCCGGGGCATCTTGTGCCAGGGGCGCGGCTCGGCGGCTAATTCGGCGGTCTGCTACTGCCTGGGTGTGACCGAGGTGGACCCTTCGCGCATGAGTGTGCTGTTTGAGCGCTTTATCTCCCGCGAGCGCGACGAGCCGCCCGATATTGATGTGGACTTTGAACACCAGCGGCGCGAAGAAGTCATCCAATACATCTACGCCAAATATGGCCGCGAGCGCGCTGCGATTACCGCGGTAGTTACCCGCTACCGCCCGCGCAGCGCGCTGCGCGATGTAGGGCGCGCGCTGCAAATTCCTGAAGCCCTAATTAACGCGCTGGCCAAAGAGCATCCCGGCATGTACGGCCGCACCGTGCTGGCCGAGCGCTTACAAAGTGCGATGGAACGTGTAAGCGCGGCACCAGCCGAAGCAAGTGACATCGCCATCCCACCACCCCGCCGCCTACAACTGTGGCTTGATCTGGCTACGCAACTACAAGGCTTCCCGCGCCACCTCAGCCAACACGTGGGTGGCTTCGTGCTGACGCAAGGCCCGCTCACCCGCATCGTGCCAGTGGAAAACGCCGCCATGCCTGAGCGCAGCATCATCCAGTGGGATAAAGATGACCTCGATACGGTGGGCTTGCTCAAAGTCGATGTGCTGGCTCTGGGCATGCTTAGCGCTATCCACCGCTGCCTGGACTTAATAGGCCAATGGCGCGGCAAACCGCTGCGCCTGCAAGACATCCCGGCCGAAGACCCGGCGACCTACGACATGATTTGCCAGGCCGATACGGTAGGCGTGTTCCAGATCGAGAGTCGCGCGCAAATGAGCATGCTGCCGCGCCTCAAACCCCGTTGCTTTTACGACTTGGTGGTGCAAGTGGCCATCGTGCGACCCGGCCCCATTCAGGGCGGCATGGTGCATCCCTACCTCAAAGCACGCGCCAACCCGCAAGCTGTGCAATACGCCAGCGTGGCTTTGCAAGAAGTGCTCAAGCGCACTTTGGGCGTGCCGATTTTTCAGGAACAGGTGATGCAAATCGCCATGGCAGCGGCCAACTTTAGTGGCGGCGAAGCCGATAGCCTGCGCCGTTCCATGGCCGCCTGGAAACGCCAGGGCGGGGTACAGCATTTTTACGAGCGCCTGGTCGGCGCCATGGTCGCCAACGGTTACACCCAAGACTATGCCGATGCCTTGTTCAAACAAATCGAGGGCTTTGGCGAATACGGCTTTCCCGAAAGCCATGCCGCCAGTTTTGCGCTGCTGGTTTATGTGAGCTGCTGGCTCAAATGCCACGAACCTGCCTGTTTCCTGGCCGCCATGCTCAACAGCCAACCGCTGGGCTTTTACAGCCCCAGCCAATTGGTACAAGACGCCCGCCGCCATGCCCTCGAAGTGCTGCCCGTAGACGTGAGCTACAGCGACTGGGATTGCTCTCTCGAAAAATTGGAAAAATTGGGGTCAGAACCCAATTTCACTGCGCCTCATGGAGCGGAGCCGCGCCCGCTGGCTTGGTCGCTGAAAGGAAATGAGAAATTGGGGTCAGAACCTAATTTACAAGCGGCCATCCGCCTGGGTTTGCGCATGGTGGCGGGCTTGCATGAGCGTGTGGCTTTGCGTATCAGTGCGGCTCGCAGACAGGGGGCTTTTGCCAGTACTGAGGACTTGGCTTTGCGCTGCGGGCTGGACGCGGGCGACCTCAAAGCCTTAGCCAGCGCCGATGCTTTGTTATCGCTCAGCGGCCACCGCCGCCAGCAGGTATGGGATGCGTCTGCGCTGCACCGTGCGCCCGCGCTCTTGCAAGGCGCGCCGGTGTATGAAAAGCCGCTGGTCTTAGTCGCAGCGCATGAAGCGCAGGAAGTAATGTTTGACTATGCGGCTACTGGCCTTACTTTGCGCAGCCATCCGCTGCAGTTTTTGCGCGCGCGCCTTGCAGCTAAAAACCTGCTGAGTGCCGCGCAGTTGCGCGACTTGCCGCATGGCCGTTTGGTGCGCGCCTGCGGCATCGTCACCATGCGCCAGCAACCGCAAACCGCCAAAGGTGTGGTCTTTGTGACCTTGGAAGACGAGACCGGCTGCATCAACGTCATCGTCTGGAAAAGCCTGAAAGAAAAACAGCGCACTGAGCTATTGCGGGCACGTCTGTTGGCAGTCTATGGCATCTGGCAGCGCGACGAAGACAGCGGCGGCCAGGTGCGCCACTTGATAGCCAAGCGCCTGGTGGATTTGACGGATTGGTTGGGTGATTTATCCGCAGGCAGCCGGGATTTCCGCTGATAGTCTTGCCGCCGCATACTCGCTGTAAGGCCTTGCTTAGAATCCTTTGAAACAAGGAGACAGCATGAAAAAGTTCTTTTACGCGCTGGCACTGCTACTGGCCTTGCCGGTGGCAGCGATTCAGTTCAGCGGCCATAGCTATTTTTGGAAAGCCCTGGCCAGCACCTATTTCCAGGGGCATAGCACGGCGCATATAGACGATGCCCATAACTTTGCCCAGCGCACGATCGCGGCGGGCACCGCCCAGCCATGGCCCAAGGACGCACGCTACAACCAAAAAACCTTGGACCCGGCCATGGCAAGCTATTTGCAACAGCACGGCAGCGCAGCGTTTTTGGTGGCGCAAAAAGGCGCTCTGGTGCACGAGCAGTATTTCGGCACTTATTCCGCCCAAAGCCGCACCAACTCGTTTTCCATGGCCAAAACCATCACCACCTTGCAGGTACAACAAGCCGCGCAGCAGGGCTTTATCAGCAGTTTTGACGCACCCTTGACCGAGCGCTTGCCCGAATACGCGCAAGACCCGCGCGGTCAAAAGGCCACCGTGTCGCAACTCTCCAGCATGAAGTCCGGCCATGACTGGACAGAGAACTACTACCTACCGCTCAACATCACTACCGATTTGTACTATGGCAAAAATGCCGAAAAACTGGTGCTCGGACAAGGCTTTGAGCGTGAGCCTGGCACCGAGTACGAATACAGCAGCGGCAGCACCCAGCTATTGGGCGTTTTTCTCAAGCGCGCTTTGCAGACCAAGGAACCGGAACTGAGTATTAGCGGGCATTTGTCCCGCAGCCTGTGGGCGCCGCTAGGCATGGAAAGCGATGCGCTTTACACCCTGGACCGGCAAGGCAGTGAAGGCGGCATGGAGCGTACCTACTGCTGTATTTTTGCCACGGCGCGCGACTTTGCCAAGTTCGGCCAACTGCTGTTGCAAGACGGGCAGTGGAACGGCCAGGCCTTACTGGATAAGGCGTTTGTGGAGCGCATCCGCAAGCCCGATTTACAACCCTATTACGGGCATTCGCTGTGGATGGACTGGACGTATAAACACCCGTTTTATTTTTTACAGGGTCACCAAGGCCAGTACGTCATCGTGGTGCCTTCGCTAGAACTCGTAGTGGTGCGCACCGGTCAGACGCGCGACAAAAAAACCAAAGGCCCCAATGGCATCACGCCGGCTGAGGTGTATCGATTTGTCGATCAGGCGGTGGCGATGGTGCAGTAAGCCAATGCTATGCGCAGCAGGTGAGCGTTGGCACAGTGACCCGAATTACAAAGCCACGCAAGCCTCCTGCAAAAAGCGCAGGTCTTGACCCTGCAAATGCGGGCTCAGGCGCTCCAGCACGGTGGCATGGTAGTTGTTCAGGTAAGCAGTCTCTTCCGTGCCTAGCAAGTCTTTGCGCACCACGCGCGTGTCTATGGGGCAGAGGGTGAGCGCTTCGAAGCGGTAAAACTTGCCGTGCTCGGTGGCGGCGTGGTCTTCGCACAATAAGATGTTTTCTATGCGTATGCCATAGCGGCCGGGCAGGTACACGCCAGGCTCATTAGTGACCACCATGCCGGGCAGGATGGCTTGGTCGATCATGCCGGGGCTGATGCTGTGTGGGCCTTCGTGCACATTGTTGAAATAGCCCACGCCATGGCCGGTGCCGCAGGCGTAGTTCACGCCCTCGTTCCACAGCGCCTGGCGCGCCAGCACATCCAGTTGCAGGCCGCGCGTGCCCTGTAGAAAAATAGCGGCAGACAAGCGCAGCATGCCTTTGAGCACCAAGGTGAAATGCCGCGCCTGGTCTTCGCTCACCGGGCCACAAACCAAGGTGCGGGTGATGTCGGTAGTGCCGTCGTCGTACTGGCCACCCGAGTCCAGCAGAAAAAATCCTTCGGGCTTGACCTGTGTGTCCACTCCGTCTTTCAAGCCGTAATGCATCATGGCTGCATTGGGGCCATAGGCCGGTATCGAGGTGAAACTCAGCCCACGAAACAAATCCAGTTTTGCGCGCTCGCCGTCGATACGGTCGGACACGATGCGCTCTGTCAGTTGACCCTTGCCCACGTTTTCGTAAAACCACCGCAAAAAGCGCACCATCGCCACACCGTCGCGCACAAAGCAGTTTTTCCAGTGGCTGATTTCGCTGGTATTTTTCACCGCTTTGAGCAGCACCGAAGGTGCGCGCTTTTCCACGAGTGTGCAGCCTTGGGCGCGCAAGGTGGCAAAGGTGAGCGTATTGCTTTGCGCCGGGTCCACCAGCACGCTCTGTCCGCGAAGTTGGGTAAGTGCTACAAAAAAACTGTCGTAGTCTTGCAGAGCAACACCTTCCTCGGCCAGGCTGGCGCGCAAGCTAGGACTAAACCGCGCCAAGTGGGCGTACAGCACAGCCCTGTCCTCGGTCAGCACTAAGTAGGCATGAAAGTAAGGCGAGGTGGGCACATCGCTGCCGCGCAAATTGAGCAAGTAGCCGATATCGTCCAGCGCATTGAGCACATGCGCCTGCGCACCGGCTTTGTGCATTTCAGCGCGCACTTTGGTGAGCTTTTGTGCAGCGCTCTCGCCTGCATATTCCAGCGCATGCGCAAACACCGGCTCCATGGGAAAGCCGGGTCGGTCGGTCCAGACGGCGTCGACGACATCATGCTCGGTGATGAGTTTGACGTTTTTGGATTGAAGCGTGCCTTCTATATCGGCCATGGCCTTGACCATCATGGTCGCGCCGAAAAAACCCAGGCGCGCGCCTGGCGCCAGGGTTTCGGCCAGCCACTGGTTCCAGGGCAGCACATCGGGCTTGCCCAGGTACACAATCTGTATGTCTGTGCCCGCCAATTCCTGCTCGGCCTGCAGCCAGTAGCGCCCATCGGCCCAGATATAGACGCTATCTTTGAGCACCACCATGGTCGATACCGAGGCAGTAAAGCCCGAAATGTATTCCCGCACTTTCCAGCGCAGCGGCATGTACTCCGAGTTATGTGGATCCGAGGAGGGCAGTACCCAGGCGTCGAGCTGGTGCTTTTCCATTTCGGCGCGCAGGGCGGACAGGCGTTGGGCAATAAGCGTCATAGTGGTGGACTGTAAAAAACGTTGTGAGGTGAATGTTGGTCGCTCAGGGAAGGTGTACCTAAGTCCGCCATCGCGCGGAGCGAAGCGACGCGGCGATCCATCAATGCAAGCTTTGCAAGCCAATGTGGATTGCTTCGCTGCGCTCGCAATGGCGGGTTTGGACTTATGCAGAGGCTCCTTAGCTTCATAGCCTAAAAATCAAACTTTGCGGGGCAGGCTAAAAAACTGCATGGTCGCCGCGTTCCAGGGATGCGCCTTCGCGTACCAGTGTCGCATAACAATCCCATAGCGTGTGCGTGCCGGTGGAAGGTGTGGCACCGGCATCGTAGCGAGCCGTCTGCGCGTCCCACACCAGCATGGACTCGGTAGCGTAGTAGCGGCCTATGCGCGCGAATTCGGCTTTATCGGCCAGGGGCGCGATGATGCGGCCCAGCAGCGACAGCACGCCAATGATGGCATCCATCATGCCCACCGGCACATGGGTATAGCGCGGTGGCTTGCCCAGCAACGCGAACAATTTTTCCCCTTGTTGCAGCGGCGTGATGGCAGGCCCCGGCCCGCCAATGGGCAAGATACGGTTGTGGCAGTTGCTGTCGCCAAGGCAATGTGCAAGGTAGTCGCCTAGGTCTTCGTCGCTGATAGGTTTACACGCGGTTAACTGTCCATCGCCAAAAAGTAAAAACGGTTTGCCTTTGCGTACTCGCTCAATCTGCCCGCACAGCGATTTGAAAAACGCGGTAGGCCGTACGATGGAATAACGCATCCCCGATTGCACCAAGGCCTCTTCAAAGGCTAGCTTGGCGCGCTGAAATTCCAACAACGGCTTTTGCACACAAATCGCCGACAGCAATACAAAGTGCTGCACACCCGCCTCTGGTGCTGCTCGGAGCGCATGCAGATGGGCCTGGTGGTCAATCGCCCAGGCGTCTTTAGGGCTGCCGGTGCGCGAGGCCAGGCAGGAAACCAGCGCATCAAAGCGCTCGCCAGCAAAGCCGTCGCGGCGTAGGGACTGCGGGTCCGTGGCGTCGCCTGTGCGCAGCAGCGCGCCGGGCAATCGCGTTGGCCAGTCCTGCAATTGCCGCTTGCCGCCTACCCCGGCGTGGGGGCGTATCAGGCAGACCACTTCGTGGCCCTGGCGCAGTAAGGCCCGCACCGTGGCTTGGCCGATGGTCCCGGTGGCTCCGAGCACAAGTACGCGCTGCTTGGTTGGGGTGATCATGGTGCGGGGGGCCACAGGTATGGTTTGCATCTGGAAACGAGAGGCGCTCAGTTCGCCCGAGCCACCCACACCGTGGCGCCCTGCGGGCCATAGCGTTCGGCATGCGGCACATCGCGCGCAAGGCGAAAGCCTTGGCCCTGCGGGATATGGCGCGTGCTGCCATCGACCGTCAGCCAGAACTCGCCGCGCACCACGCGCGCGCTGACGGCAAAGGCGTGGGTATGGGTATCGAGCTCCAGGCCCGGCGCCCATTCGCGCACCAAAATTTCATCAAAGCCTTCATCCATGGCTTGGGCGGTGAATGTTTCAAGCGTGGGTTCCATGGGCAATCTCCTTCAAGGGCTTCGCATGCTAAAGGTCTAGGCACGCCTTGTCGCGTGCCGCCCGCATTGTCAGGGCACCAGGGTCAGAAATAGAAAGCTGGCAAACAAGACGAGGTGGATAGCGCCTTGCATCACGTTGGTCCGGCCCGAGCCCAGGGTGATGCTACCTACCAAAAAGGTCAGCGCCAGTAGTGCTACGTCCTTGGTTTCCAGACCCAGTGTCAGGGGTAGGTGCAGCAGCACGCAGGCCACTACCACCAAAGGAATCGTCAGACCGATACTTGCCAAGGCCGAACCGATGGCCAGGTTCATGCTGGTTTGCAAGCGGTCGGCGCGTGCAGCGCGGATGGCCGCCCAGGTCTCAGGCAGCAACACAATCAGCGCGATAACGATGCCCACCACCGCTGGCGGCGCCCGGTAAGCTTTGACCACGGCTTCAATGGCCGGCGAAAGCAGCTTGGCAAAACCGACCACGCACACCAGGGATAGCAGCAAAAGAAAAAAACTGATGCGCGTTTGCGTCAGGCCGGGTGGCTGCGCATGCACCGATTCATCGTCCGCGCTTTCCATGGGCAAAAAATAGTCGCGATGGCGCACGGTTTGGATAAACACAAACACTAGCCACAAGGCTAGCGAAGAAAGTGCCACAAAAATTAGCTGTGCATCGGTGTAGGTACCTTCGGGTGAGCTGGTGGTGTAAAGGGGCATGATCAGCACCATCACCGACAGCGTGGCCAGTGCGGCAAAGCCCGAGCCGGTGCCTTCGATTCGGAACAACTGCTCTTTGTGGTGCAAACCGCCTAGCAACAGGCAAATGCCGACCACGCCATTGCAAGCAATCATGACTGCCGAATAAATCGTGTCGCGTGGCAGCGTGGCACTGGCCGTGGCGCCGGCCAGCATCATGGAAAGCACCAGCGCGGTTTCAATTACCGTAACGGCCAGCGCCAGCACCAGTGTTCCAAAAGGTTCGCCCAGCCGATGGGCAATCACCTCGGCATGGTGTACCGAAGCAATCACCGCTAGCAACAGGGCCAGCACCAGCCACAGGGCTTGCAGTCCAGGCAGCGATGCCCCCGTCACGCCATACAAAGCCAGAGCGCTTGCAATGGGAAAGAAGATGGGCCAACGATTCCAAATATTTTTACAGTTCATCAGTACTTGTGCCTGTGCGTTAAGCCCACCTATTGCCCTGACTCGGTGTAGTGGTTCTCCCAATGTCGAAACAATAGTAAATAAATTATGTATGCCCAAGTAGGAGAAGTCGCCATGTCCATGCTATCGATCGCCCGTTCCGCCTTGGCCCAACGCGGTGCCTTGCGCAAGGCCCGCCGTCTTGCCTACGCGCGTGCCCAAGCCAGCCAGGGCTTGGTGCGTAATCCGCTCGTGTGGGCCTTTGGCCTGCTGCTGATCGCCTTTGCGGCGGCCTGGGACTAAAAAGTTATGCGGCCTGCAAATTGGTTGCAGGCCACGCAAGCACAATAGCCTGGTGCACCCAACCTTTGGTGCACAAAATGCCATCGGCCCCTAGCGCCAATCTAAATTGCGCCCAGCGCACTAGCAAATATGTCGTCCAGCCCTGTTCCTTCTTCCGCATGGGCTGCCAACGGGGCATGCATGTTGTCCATGCTGGTCTGGGCAATGGGCCTGCCCGCTGCCAGTCTGTTATTGGATACGGTACCGCCGCTGCCCTTGACAGCGGCACGCATGCTGATGGCGGCGGCTTGCTTGCTGCCCTTTTGGTGGTGGATTGAAGGCGCAGAGGCGTTGCGCAAGGCACCCTGGTGGCAAGGGCTTCGCGTGGGCGGTTCCACCATCGGGCTAGGGGCTTTTTTGATGGTGGTCGGCCAGGGTATGACCGATGCCGTTACGGTGGCGGTTATTTCGGCCGCTATGCCGGTAGTGGGCATCGCCATCGAAGTGCTGCTCGATGGCCGCAATCTCAGCCGGGGCTTGGTGATCGGCGTGGCGCTCAGTTTGCTTGGCGGTGTAATGGCGCTCGATGGCGGTAATCAGCAACTCGCCTTGGGCTTGGGCGCCCTCATAAGTTTTGCCTCGGTGCTGGTCTATACCTTGGGCTCGCGCATGACGGTGACTTCCTTTCCCGACTTAAGCCCCCTGGGCCGCACCACGGTCACCTTGACGGGCGCTGCGGTGCTTACCACCCTGGCCGCCTGCCTCGCCGCATTGGCCGGTGCGCCACCGCCGCAATGGGCCGCGCTGGGTTGGCGTGAGCTCGGTGCCTTGGCTATTTTTGCTATTGGCGGACTGGCCATCAGCCAGGTGCTGTGGATACGCTCGGTAGGGCAATTGGGCATTGCCTTATCGTCACTGCATATCAATGCAACGCCGTTTTATGTGATGCTGATTTTGTTTGCATTAGGCGGCGCATGGAACTGGACGCAGGCCGCTGCCGCGCTGCTTGTTGGCGTCGGGGTCTTCATCGCGCAGGGCATCTTTTTCAAGGCGGTAACTGAAGCGCCAAACCAAGCCCCTATTGAACGCTAACCATCACGGACTATGGTGTTGCCTCGTGATAAGGAAATGTCACTGCGCAGCCGCTTTAGCCGCTCCCGCGAAGTCACCGGCGTGTACCTGCACCAAGCGGCTCCAATCCATGTACTTGCGGATTGCTGCATTCACTTCTCCTAGGCTGGCCGCCTCAATTTTTGCTAGACGTTGCGCGGTGTAGTCCATAGTGCGCCCGGTACTTAGTTGGCCAAGCAGGGTGCCGCTTAATGCGCCGTCCTGTGCCAGCGAAATTTTGCTTGCTTCGAGCATCGATTTTTTTGCGTCGGCCAGTTCTTGCGCTGTGACGCCATCGCGCACCAAGCGCTCGGTTTCTTCGCGTAGGGCAGTTTGCAAACGCGCCAGGTTTTGTGGCGCATGAATTGCATACAAAATCAAATCGGCAACCGGCTCAAAACTACTGGCCGATAACTGGCTACCGGCGGAATAGCTGATACCTTCTTTTTGCCGCAGACGCTCTTCTAAGCGGTTGTTGGAGCCGCCGCCCAGCACGCGATTGCCCAGGGCCAAAGCGACAAAGTCGGGCGCATCGTCGCGCACGCTCAGCGGCAGGGCTGCCAAATACATGGCATTAGGCTTGTCCGGTGCCGCCAGCATCACGCGCGCAGGGTCGGCGCTATAGGCGTTTTTCGTCAGACGCGCATAGGATTTGCCGCTGCGCCAGTCGTCCCACAGGGTTTGGCTTTGGGTTTGCACTGCATTGGCATCGAAGTCGCCCACCATGGCCAGCTTAGCGTTACTGGCGCCGTAAAAAGCTTTGTAAAACCCTTGTACGTCTTGCACGCTGGCAGCGCGTAAATGGGCCAGAATTTCATCAAAGCTCAAGACTTTGCGCACATCGCCCGCTGGGTAGTTGTCCAGCGCTTTGCGCAGGGCTTGCGATGCCATGGCCTGCGGATCGCTGCGCTGCGACTCAATCTGGGCAATGCGCTCTTTGCGCAGCAGTTCAAACTCGGCAGGCAGCAGCATGGGCGCGCGCGCAATGTCGCGCACAATGTCCAGCACCTGGGGCAGATGCTGACGCACCGTCTCAAAACTAATGTTCACGCTGGTACCACCGCCGTCCACGCTGATCTTGGCTTTGAGTTCATCCAAGCGGCTGCTCAATGCCGCGCGGCTCAGCGTGCCGGCGCCGCGCATCAGCATGCGCGCCGTCAGCCCAGATACCGTGGCCTGGCCTTGCAGCGATTGGGCATCGCCAAAGTCCAACTGCAATTGGCCGCTCACGGTTTGACCACGGGTTTTTTTACTCAAAAGCGCTAATTGCATGCCCCCGGGTAGCGTGCTGCTTAACGTGCGTTTGCCGATATGGGCGGGGCTGGCATCAAAGTTTTCGCCCGCATTTACTGCCGCGCGTCCCTGGTACTTGGCTAGGAGCGCCGTGATATCTACCGGCTCGGGTAGGACGCTACGCTCGGGCGCGGCCGTGGGGATGAACTGGCCGAAGGTGCGGTTGCTTTCTTTGAAATAGTTTTCCGCTACGGCTTGCACTTGCTGCACGGTCAGCGCATCTAAGCGGTCGCGCTCTAAAAAGAACAAACGCCAGTCGCCATGCGCAATACTTTCGGACAGTTGCATCGCCAGTCGCTGTGGGTCGTTCATGGTGTCGTCAAAGCCGACCATCAGGCTGGTTTTGGCGCGCTGCAACTCCTGTTGGGTCACCGGCTGGGATTTGATATTTTCCAAAGCCACTTGCATTGCAGCGCGCAAGTCGGGGATGGATTGGTCTTTGCCCAGCTCGGCCATGAAAAGAATATAGCCAGGTTCGGTCAGCGAAAAATTCCAAGGCGCAATCGACACGGCTTTGTTTTTCTCTACCAATTCTTTGTGCAAGCGCCCATTTGGGGTGTCGGCCAATATCTCGGACAGTGCTTGCATGGCCACCGCGTCCGGGTGGCTGGCCGCTGCAGTGTGGTAGAGCACGCCGGCCAGCTGTGTATCGCCTACGCGCTTGATATTGACTTCGCGCGCTCCCTGTTGCACCGGGTCACGGGTGTACGTTAGCGGCAGGCTACGCGCCGGTTTGGCGATGGCGCCGAAATAGCGCTCCACCAGCGCCAAGGTTTTGGCCACATCCAACTTGCCGGTAATGATGAGCACTGCATTGTCCGGCTGGTAATACTGGCGGTAAAAGGCTTGCAAGTTTTCAATACGCACATTTTCTACATCGCTGCGTGCACCGATGGTGGACTTGCCGTAGTTGTGCCAGTCATAAGCCGTGGCCACCATGTATTTCCATAGCGTGCGCCGGGGGTTGTTCTCGCCCATTTCCATTTCATTGCGCACCACGGAAAACTCCGTTTCCAGATCTTTGCGCGCAATAAAGCTATTGACCATGCGGTCCGCTTCCATCTCCAGCGCCCACTGCAAGTTGTCGTCGTTAGCGGCAAAGGTTTCGAAGTAATTGGTGCGGTCGTAGGAGGTGGTGCCATTAAAGCGCATGCCGCGCTTGCCCAACTCTTGCATGATGTTGCCGCGCGAGGGCGTGCCTTTAAACACCAGGTGCTCCAGTAGGTGTGCCATGCCGGTTTCGCCATAGTTTTCATGCCTGCTGCCCACCAGATAGGTGATGTTCACCGTTGTGGTTGGCTTGGAGGCATCGGGGGCGAGCAGGACGCGTAAGCCATTGCTTAGGCGGTATTCGCTCACGCCTTCGACCTGGGTGTACAAGCTAGCGGCCGTGCTGGCCTGCACCATGGATGGTGCTAGAAAGCCGTTTATTGCGATGCCCAAGGCCAGCAGGGCCGCATTGCAGGAGATTCGCATAGAGATTCCTTTGACGCTTGGCTACATAGATCTGCACCAATGCATTCGATTCTGGCATACCAGCTTGGGTAAACCTACTATTTACCCTGTCCAAATTGGCTGTCCTGGGGCTGCTCAGCGCTAACCTAGAATCCCCGGGTAGTTGAAATTATTGGCCCAGCGCCCAATCAATGCGGCTCCCATGCTAGTTACAAGCTAGGGTTTTCCCTTGAGCCAGCCCGAATTTATGAAACGTATACCCCTACTTTTGTGCATCGTTCTTATCGTGGCAGCCTGTAAAAAGACGCCTGACACGACCGAAACTGTCGGCCTGCCCGCAGCGCCTTTGCTGATTGCGCCAGAGGATCTGGTGACCGTGTCTGACGGCGCCGCTGGCGGCGGGCCGCTCATTTCGGGCTCTATCCTTGCCGAGCGTAAGGCAGACCTGCGCGCAGAGGCCTCAGCGGTAGTGCTTGAGGTGCTTAAAGATAACGGCGATGTGGTACGCCGGGGTGATTTGCTGGTTCGGCTCGACGAAACAGCCATTCGCGACAACCTCAATGCCGCCGAAGACAGCGCCCGCAATGCCGGCTTTCAGTGGGAGCAGGCCAAGCGCAACTTGGAGCGCCTCAAAACCCTGCGCGCCAGCGGCATGGCTACCTTGCAATCGATCGATGATGCCGAAATTCGTGCCAATTCGGCACAAAACGAGGTATCTGGCGCCAACTCACGCGTAGCGCTGGCGCGTCAACAGCTGCAGCGCACCCAAGTCCGCGCGCCTTTTGATGGTGTCATCGGCGAGCGCAAGGCCTCCCCTGGCGACACTGCCTCCGTGGGCAAGGAATTGCTCAAGGTCATCGACCCTGCTAGCCTGCGCTTGGTGGGCCGCGTCTCGGCCGACCAGGCCGGCCGGGTGAAGTTGGGCCAAGCGGTGCGCTTTCGCGTCAATGGCTATGGCGACGAGAGCTTTGACGGCAAAGTCACCCGCATCGATCCCACGGCCAATGAGGCTACCCGCCAACTTGAAGTGCTGGTCGCATTTACCGGGCCTGCGCGCCCGCGCGTGTCCGGCCTATATGCGGAAGGTCAAATCAGCAGCGAGGCAAATGGCCAAAGGGTTCCAGTGGTCGATGAGTCGGCAATTCAGCGTCTGGGCGATGGCAGCTTTGTCTGGCGGGTGGACGCCAGCGTCGTGCACAAGGTGGCGGTTAGCCTGGGAAACCGTGATATCCGCAGCGGCCAGTATGCGGTGCAATCTGGGGTTCAAACCGGTGATCGGCTGCTGCGCAATCCGGGCAGCAGTTTAAAAGATGGCCAAGCCATAAGTCTGGTGGTGGCACCTGCGCAGGCCAAGCCTAATGCTGCGGCATCGGGGCTATAAACATGTTTTTATCGGATTTCAGCATCCGCCGCCCGATTGCTACGGTGGTGCTCATCCTGGGGTTGATGGCCCTGGGCCTGATGGCGCTCAACAAGTTACGCGTCAACCAGTTCCCCGATATCGAAAACCCTGGTCTTTTTATTTCTATCGCCTATCCGGGTGCCTCGCCCGACACGGTGGAGCGTGAAGTCGTTAATCGGCTGGAAAAGTCACTCCAAAGTGTTGCGGGTGTAGAGAAAGTCTGGTCTACGAGCGCCGAAGGCAACGCCCGCTTTGATATGCAGTTCGCGTTTGGCAAAAACATGATCGAAGCGGGCGACGAAGTGCGGGGGGTGATTGCCTCGGTGCGCTACAAGCTGCCCATCGAAATGCGCGAACCGGTGATCCGCCGCTACGACCCCTCTGCCCAGCCCATCATCAACCTGGCCTTGTCCAGCAGCAGCCAAAGTCATGCCCAAATTTCGCGCCTCGCAGAAGATGTGCTAGCCGACAAGTTGCGTGCTTTGCCCGGCGTGGCCGCAGTCACTGTATCGGGTTCACTCAAGCGCGAACTATCCGTGTTGCTGCGTACTGCCAAGCTTCGCGAATACAAGGTATCGGTGGGCGAGGTCGTCAATGCCATTCGAGCGCAAAACGCCAATGCCCCCGTGGGCAAACTGCGTGGCCCCTATGAAAACGACAGTATCCGCCTGGTAGGGCGCATCGCGGAACCCCAAGACTTTAGACAAATAGTCGTTAAGCGCATGGGGACGCAACTGGTGCGCCTGGAGCAAGTGGGCACGGTGGAAGACGGATTTGCTGATCTCGATGGCATAAGTACCCGTAGTGGCAAGCCCAATGTGGGCATTTTCGTGACCCGTTCGCGTGATGCCAGTACCGTGTCGGTCGCCAAGGCCGTGCGCGAGGCCACCAAAGAATTCAACGCCCAACTGGCCAAGAACAGCCCCGGTACCGTCCTGGAGATTACCCGCGACGGCGGCAAAGACGCGCAGAACAGCCTCAATAACGTGATCGAATCGCTGGTACTCGGAGCTGGGCTGACGATCGTGGTGGTTTACGCTTTTCTGAACTCCTGGCGCTCCACCTTGATTACCGGATTGAGCCTGCCCACCTCGGTCATTGCCGCGTTTATCGGCGTTTGGTTGTGTGGCTTTACCCTCAATTTCATGTCTTTGCTCGGTTTGTCGCTGGCAATTGGCGTGCTTATTGACGATGCTATTGTGGTGCGGGAGAACATCGTGCGCCATATGCAGCGTGGCTCGGATAGGCGCACCGCCGCTTTGGAAGGCACTGCCGAAATTGGGCTGGCGGTGACGGCAACCACCCTGTCCATCATGGCGGTGTTTTTGCCGGTGGCTTTCATGCCCGGTGGGGCGGGTGAATGGTTTCGGCCTTTTGCCTTGACGGTGGCCTGCTCGGTGATGGTCAGTTTGGTGATTTCGTTCACTTTGGACCCCATGCTTTCTGCCTACTGGGGCGATCCTTCAGACCACCATAGTGCACCTAAAGGCCCGTTGGGGCGCAGGCTGCAAGTATTCAATGACTGGTTTGACCGCCAGGCCGATCGTTATGCCGGTGTGATTGCCTGGGCTTTGCACCACCGCCGCGCTATGGGGCTGATCGCCCTGAGTTCATTGATTGCCGCCATTGCACTGCATATGCGCTTTGGTGGCTCGGCCTTTTTGCCTGCCGCCGATTCGGGCAATCTGATGATTGATGTGCGCACGCCCGCTTCTTCCTCACTCGAGTACGCGCGACTCAAGATGGAGCGGGCCGCCGAAATTGCCCGCACGCTGCCCGAGACGCGTGAGACCAACAGTAATATTGGTCCCAACGGGGGACGCATTTACGTGGACATCGGCCCGCGCAAGGACCGACGCCGCAGCGCCAAAGAAGTGGCTATGGAACTGCGGGAGAAAATCCGACCACTCATTGGCGCTGAATTCACCGTGTTTGACGACTTGGGTAATGGCGCGCGCAAGCCAGTGCAAATCGAATTCACGGGACCTGACTCTCGCCGATTACTGGAGATCACCAACCGCTTTATGGAAAAACTGCGCCAGGTACCTGGCGCTGTAGATGTGGGCCTGTCTGAGCAAGATCCGAGCAAAGAGCTTCGCATCGAACTCAATCGCGGGCTGGCCAACTCCATGGGGATTTCTGCCAATGATGCGGCCCAGGCCCTGCGCGTCGCGTTTGCGGGGGTCGAGGTGGGCGACTGGGTGGATCCAACCGGCGAGACGCGTGATGTGGCCGTGCGCCTGCATCCTAGCGACCGACTATCGCGTGAAAACATCGAGCGTCTGCCCATCGCGATCAGCGGCACGGGCGAGTTGGTGCCTTTGGAGCAAATTGCCACGATTACGATGGGTAAAGCACCTTCCACAATTTCGCACAGCGAAGGCAAGCGCGTGGTGACGGTGGCGGCCAATGTCCAGGGCCGCTCCAACGGCGAAGTGACCGCTGATGCGCTGAAACTGGCACAGGCCATGGACTACCCCCCCGGCTACGGCTTGGAATTAGCTGGTGCTGGCCAAGACCAAAAAGAGCTTTTCACCGAAATGCTGATTGCCCTGGTCAGTGGCATCGGTCTGATGTACCTGATTTTGGTGATCCAATTTAGCTCGTTCATTGCGCCATTGGGCGTGATGTTGTCTTTGCCTTTGTCACTCATTGGTGTCGTCATTGCTTTGTTGCTCACAGGCGGTACGCTCAATCTCATGAGCTTTATCGGCATCATCATGCTCATGGGTCTGGTGGCAAAGAATGCGATTTTGTTGCTCGATGCGGCGCGCAAAGAAGAGGCTGGTGGCGTCAATCGTGAGGAAGCTTTGATGCACGCGGGCCGGGTACGTCTGCGTCCGATTTTGATGACCACTTTTGCGCTGATCGCGGGCATGATGCCGGTGGCGCTGGGGCTGGGTGAGGGGGGCGAGTTTTACCAGCCACTGGCCGTATCCATCATCGGTGGAACTATTACGTCGACTCTTCTGACTTTGCTGGTGGTGCCCAGTTTTTACGACAGCATTGAAGGCGCTAGCGAACGTATGCAGGCCAAGATCAGGGCGCGCAGCCTGCGATACCACGGCGCCCTCGCGCTGGCGGTGACCATGCTCGAAGCACTGATGACCTTGCTGCTTGTGCGCTTCGTGTGGCGTAGTGGGGTCGCCGGTTCTGTCTGGTTGCGCCGACGCTCCACGGGCTGAGCGCCTTGGATAGGTTTTACAGTGAGATCGCAGAGTGAACTTTGACGACCGAACTTGTCAGGCTGCCTTCCACCATGTCCTGTAATCGCGTTTTTTTTGGGCCTTGGCTTGCATTGCTGCTCTTGGCTTTACCTTCCCTTGCCAGCGCCTCAGAGGCGTCGGTAGCAGACCCGACCATCGCCTGCCGCGTTGCGGGTATCAAAACCGAGGCTCGCTGTGGGCGCCTAGTGCGCGCGCTAGATCCAGCGCGTGCCGGCGGGCCGCAAATCAGTGTGCACTTTGTGGTGCTGCGCTCAGTGGCGCGCAACCGCAAGCCGGATCCGGTCTTCATGCTCGCTGGCGGCCCTGGCCAAAGTGCGATTAGCCTGGCTGGTACCGTCTTTCCCTGGTTCGAGCGTTTGCTTCTGCAACGGGACCTAGTGCTAGTGGACCAGCGCGGCACCGGCCAGTCCGCGCCGCTGATGTGTCCGTCGGCGCCCACGCTGCCCTTCTCCTGGGCGAACACGCAAGCCCAGGAACTGGCGCAATGCCGCGCCGCGCTGGAGCGCCTGCCCTACATCACGGCGCCCGCCGACCTGGGCTTGTTCACTACGACGCTGGCTATGCAAGATTTGGACGCGGTGCGCCAAGCGCTAGGGGCAGAGCAGATCAATCTGGTGGGCGCTTCTTACGGGACACGCGCTGCCTTGGAATACATGCGCCAGTTTGGCGCCCATGTGCGACGCAGCGTACTGGACGGCGTGGCCCCGCCTGACATGGTGTTGCCCACCACAATCGGCCCGGATAGTCAGGCCGCCCTCGATGGGCTGTGGGCCAGTTGCAGCGCGCAAGGTCATTGTCAAAAAGCCTTCCCCACGCTGTCAGCCGACTGGCAGGCGCTTTGGAAAAACTTGCCCAAGGCCGTGAGGCTGGCGCACCCCATGACCGGCCAAGCGACCACGGTGAGCGTGACGCCTGAGGCGGTCATGGGTGCTGTGCGCGGCGCGCTTTACACGCCGGCTTTGGCCGCTGCATTACCCCAGGCCGTGCACGACGCAGCGCGCGGGCATTTTCAAGGTCTGGCCGGGCTGGCGAGCACAGTGCAAAACGGAGCAGCACACATGCGGCTTGCCATGGGCATGCACCTGGGCGTGGTCTGCGCCGAAGACTACTCCCGCATGGCAGCGGCACCAACGGCCAGCACACCCAACACCGACCCACAGGCACACTACCGTGCAGCTTGCCGTGACTGGCCACAAGGCGCCGTGCCAGCGGAGTTCTACCAAATCCCTGCCACGCAGCATGCCAGTTTGTTGCTCAGCGGCGGCCTCGACCCGGTCACCCCGCCACGCCATGCGCAGCGGGTACAGCAGGCACTTGGACCTTTGGCGCGCCATGTCGTCGTGCCGCAGGTGGGACATGGTGTCTTGTCCCATGCCTGCATGCACAAGGTGTTGACGGCCTTTATCCAAGCATCCGACAACGCCAAAGCACTGGCCATCGATGCCAGTTGCGCCCAATCGATCCCGCGACCACTTGCTTTTGTGCGGCCCGTCGAATCTACCTCTGGTAGCGCACCATGATCCTGATTGACCACGTTGCCAAGCGTTTTGCGTCGCCTGTTGCGGGTGCGGATTGGCAGCGTAAAGGCTGGCGGATTGCGCGCACGCCGCAGGCCTGGGTGCAGGCGGTTAGCGACATCAGTGTGCATGCGCCCAACGGCCAGATTACCGGCTTGCTCGGCCCCAATGGTGCAGGCAAAACCAGCACCTTGCGCATGCTGGCCGGGTTGCTTGTGCCTGACAGTGGACGACTGGAGGTCGATGGCATCTCAGTCACACAAGAGCGCACCTTAGCGCAATCGCGTATGGGCATCCTGGCGGATGCGCGCGGCCTGTACCCGCGCCTCACCGCTCGGGAAAACATGGTGTACTTTGGCCGCCTTCAAGGACTGTCGGATCTGGCGGCCCAAGCGCGTGCTGAGCAACTGGCCGATTTGTTGGACTTGCGTCCCTTGCTAGACCGCGCTACAGATGGCTTTAGCCAAGGCGAGCGGGTCAAAACCGCATTGGCCCGCGCGCTGGTGCATGACCCGGACAACATCATTCTCGATGAGCCCACCAATGGGCTGGATGTGCTGGCCACGCGTGCGCTGCGTGAGACACTGCAGTTTTTATGCTCGCCAAAGGGCGGGAGCAAATGCATTGTGTTTTCCACCCACATCATGCAAGAGGTTGAGCGCCTGTGTGATCACGTGGTGGTCGTGGCTCGGGGGCGTAACGTGGCCAGTGGCACCGTTGCGCAATTACTGGCGCAGACGGGGCAAACTGAATTTGAAGACGCCTTTGTGCAACTGGCGTTTGCGGCCGACGCGCAGGTGCCCGCATGAACCGCAGCAGTGTGCTGCGCGCCCTGGCGCAATGGACAGCCGTTTTTCTCAAAGAGGCCAAAGACGCATGGCGCGACCGGCGCACCTTGCGCATGGTGCTATTGCTCAGTGTGGTGCAAGGGCCGCTGGTACTGCTGCTGGTTTCCACTTTGGCTAGCGAGAAAGAAAACCGCATCGACCAGCGAGAAATCTATATCCAGGGCATGCAGCACGCCCCGGGTTTGCAAAACTTCATTGAGCGACAGGCCTATGTCATCAAAGTTCCTCCAGCCGATGCGTTGGACAAGCTCGCCGCAGGGCAACTAGAGGATGCGGTCATCGTGGTGCCGTCTGATTTCGAGCAGCAATTGCAAACCCTACAGATGCCTTCCATCGAAATTTTTGCCAACAGCAGCAGCCGAGGATCTAGTACATCGCGCGAGGTAGCGCGCAAGCTATTGCAGGCTTATGCCCAGGAGCGAGTGGCGCTTACGCTGGCCTTGCGCGGCGTAGCCGTGGCAAGCCTCAAGCCGCTCGAGGTGCAAGAGCACGACATGGCCAATGCCAATGCACGCTCGGCGCAGCTAACCGGCGCCTTGATTCCGCTGTACGTACTGATTGCGGTGCTTACCGGGGCCATGGGTGCGGCTATGGACAGCACGGCCGGTGAGCGCGAGCGCAGCTCACTCGAACCCTTGATGATGAACCCGGTCTCGCCCTGGGCGCTTGCACTGGGCAAGTGGGCTGCGGTGGCGGCGCTGGCGGCCTTGATCGCCCTGCTCACCAGCCTGAGTTTTATCCCCGCGCAATTGCTGATCCGTAGCGATGCCTTACAGGCTTTGTTTCGCTTTGATCTGGCTGATGCCGTGCACTTTGGCCTGATTTGCCTGCCCTTTGCAGGCGCCGTCTCCGCATTACTCATGGCTACGTCGGTGCGCGGCAAGAGCATCAAGGAAGCCCAGGCCGGCAATTCGCTGGTGCTCTTGGTTTTTATGCTCCTGCCTTTGGTGTCTTTGCTCAATGACGCGGCCGAACCTGATTGGTACTACCTGGTGCCCTCCTTGGCGCAACAAACCCTGATGCTGCATGTTTTGCGCGCTGAGCCGATAGCGCTCTGGCAGTGGCTGATTCCGTGTGGGATAGGCTTGGTGCTCACTGTGGTCGGCTTGGCTTATGTAGGGCGGGCTATGCGCAGCAATGCGGTACGCTAGCCCGGCCTGCCGATCGGGTGGACTACTTTGCAGTCCGATCCCGTTTATCTGCATTTGGTCACAAAGGCCTTGGCCTATGGGGTGAGGGGTCTCACAATTTTGTTCGTATTTTGATGAAAAGGGCGTTTCCCATGCTTGAACTCAGTCAGCTTTCGCATCGCTATGCCAACGGAACCCAGGCGCTTGATGGTATCGATTTGCGTATTCCCACCGGCATGTTCGGTCTGCTTGGCCCCAATGGCGCTGGCAAATCCACCCTGATGCGCTGCATTGCCAGCTTGCAAACGCCCAGTGAGGGCAGTATCCGATTTGGTGACATCGACGTGGTGCGCGAGCCCGAAAAACTGCGCCAAGTCCTTGGCTATTTGCCGCAGGACTTTGGTGTCTACCCACGTATCAGCGCCTATGATTTGCTAGACCATTTGGCCGTGCTCAAAGGCATCACGGCGCGTGGGGCGCGTAAAGACACGGTGGAAAGCCTGTTGGCTAAAGTGAATTTATGGGATGTGCGTAAAAAAGCCGTTGCCGGATTTTCGGGCGGTATGCGCCAGCGTTTTGGTATTGCCCAGGCCTTGATTGGCAACCCCAAGCTGATTATTGTGGACGAGCCCACCGCAGGCTTGGATCCGGAGGAGCGCAACCGTTTTAATAATCTGCTGGTGGAAATCGGCGAGCAAGTGGTCGTTATTTTGTCGACCCATATCGTCGACGATGTCTCTGATCTGTGTCCCCAAATGGCCATCATCGTAGCCGGGCGCGTACTTTTGCAAGGTGCGCCCGAAGCCCTGGTGCAAAGTTTGCAGGGTCGGGTCTGGCGCCGCGAAATCGCAACCGGTGCTTTGGAGGAGTTTCGCCAGCAGTTCTCAGTCATTGCCAACCGGCTGCGTGCAGGTCAAACCGTCATCCATGTGCTGGCCGACAGCGCTCCCGATGCGCAATTTACGCCGGTGACGGGTTCCTTGGAAGACCTGTATTTTTCCATTGTGGTAGCAGCCCGGCAAGCCGCTGGCGCCGCCTCCCATGCCACGGCCCTGGCCTGAGCCCGTCATGTGGAGCGCTATCGCCCTTTTTGAAGTCCGCTACCAGCTGCGCTCGCCGCTGTTTGTGGTGGCTTTCGCCTTGTTTTTCTTGCTGGCCTTTGGCAGTGTCGCCTCTGAAAACATCCGCATCGGTGCGGGCGGTAATGTGCATGTCAATGCACCGTTTGCCATTGCCCAAACCATTGCGGTGCTCAATTTGTTTGGACTGTTTGTGGTCACTGCCTTCGTCGCGAACGTCATTATTCGCGACGATGAGACCGGCTTTGCGCCACTGGTACGCAGTACGCGGATTGGAAAATTCGATTATTTGATAGGGCGTTTTAGCGGTGCATTTTTTGCCGCTTTGGCGGTGATGGCCTCGGTGCCGCTGGGCATGTTGCTAGGAAGCCTGATGCCTTGGATAGACCCTGAAACGCTGGGTCCCATGGTATTGCAGCACTATGGCCTGGCGTTTTTGTATTTCGCCGTGCCTACCTTGTTCTTGACGGCAGCAGCCTTTTTTGCCTTGGCCACTGCCACCCGCTCACTCATGTGGACCTTTATCGGCGTCATTGCATTTTTGGTCTTGTTCATTACCTCGCGCATCATGCTGCGCGATCCCGCTTGGGACGCGGTATCGGCCTGGACCGATCCTTTTGGCATGACCGCGCTCAATCAGGTAACGCGCTACTGGACGGCGGCCGAGCGCAATACGCAATTGCCGGAGATGACCGGACTGATTTTGTATAACCGCCTGCTTTGGGGTGGCATTGGTCTGGTATTTTTAGCTTTGGCCTACGCGATTTTTCGATTTGATAGGGCGGCAGACGCCCCCGAAAAAAAATCGACAGCAAGCACATCCCTGGACTTGTCGCCTCCCATCCAGCGCCCACTGCCAGTAGGCCACGCCGGGCCGCAGGTCGCCTTTGCGCAGTGTCTGGCATTGGCACGCTTTGATTTGGCTTATGTGCTGCGCAGCCCGGCCTTTATCGTGTTGCTGGTGTTGGGTTTGTTCAACGCTTTGGGTGCTATGACGGGTACCGTGGATCAGCGCGGGGTGGAGTTTTTCCCTGTCACTCGCAACATCATCGGCGCGCTCAGCGGCGCTTACAACCTGTTTATTTTCATCATCGCTGTGTTTTACGCGGGTGAATTGGTCTGGCGCGATCGCGACCGTCGCATGCACGAAATTGTCGGCGCCAGCGCTGCGCCCGACTGGACTTTTATGCTGCCTAAGGTGCTGGCCATTGGCGGTGTTTTGCTGGCCACCTTTGTGGTCGCGGTGCTGGGCGGCATCGTTTTTCAGACCTTTAACGGCTATACCGAATTTGAACTCTTGGCCTATGTGGCATGGTTTATTGCCCCGCATATAGTGGAGGCGTTTTTACTGGCCGTGCTGGCCATTTTTGTACAAACGCTGGTGCCCAACAAATTCAGTGGCTGGGCGGTGATGCTGCTGTACTTTGTATCGACCATCGTGCTGGTCAACATGGGCTTTGAGCACAATTTGTACAACTACGGTAGCAGCACGGCAGTGCCCCTGTCGGACATGAATGGTGCTGGCCATTTTTGGATCGGCCGCAGTTGGATGCAGGTGTATTGGATGGGTTTTGCAGGCGTATTGCTAGTGCTCAGCCATTTGATGTGGCGCCGTGGCGTCGATACATCTCTGTTGCCGCGTATGCGCCGCATCACTGGTCGTCTTCGGGGTGGTGTACTTTTGCTGTTGGGGGCCTCTGCCAGCGTGTGGCTAGGTGCAGGTATCTGGATTTTTTACAACACTAACGTGCTAAACCGCTATGAGGTGCGCGACGAGCGCGAGGTGCTCGCCGCCGACATGGAAAAGCAATTGTTGGGCTTTGAGAAGCTGCCCCAGCCCACCATCGTCGAGGTAAAGCTGCAGGTCGAGCTATATCCGCGGCAGCAACGGGCGCAAACCCAAGGCAGCTATGTGTTGGAAAACCGCAGTGGTGCTGCGCTAAGCCATTTTCATGTGCAGTTGGATCCGGATGCCAAGCAATACGCTTTGACCATGGACGGCGCAAAGTTAGAAAAGGAATACCCCCGCTTTGGCTACCGCATTTATGCGCTGAGCAGTCCGATGTCGATTGGCGAGCGTCGTACGCTGCGCTTTTCAAATACGCTGGAACAGCAGGGCTTTAGGAACGAGGGCAACCAAACCCGCATCGTGGAGAACGGCAGTTTTCTGAACAACTTTGAAGTTGCACCCATGATGGGGGTCAGCCGCGAAGCGTTTTTGCAAGACCGGGTTAAGCGCCGCAAGCAGGGGCTTCCCGCCGAGCTGCGCCAGGCCAAGCTAGAAGACCAGCAGGCCAATGCCCACCATTATTTGCGCCATGACAGCGATTGGGTGCAAGCACACATCACCTTGAGCACCGACGCCGATCAAACGCCGGTGGCGCCCGGCTACACCGTGAGCGACACCACGGCCAATGGCCGGCGCACACTGGTCACCCGCACCGAGGCACCTATTCACAACTTCTTTTCATTGCAGTCGGCGCGCTATGTGGTCAAGACACAGCAGTGGAAAGGTCCGCTTGGCCAGAGCGTAGATCTGGCGGTTTATCACCATGCTTCCCATGGCCATAATGCGCAGCGCATGCTCGACGCCATGAAGGTCAGCCTGGATGTCTTTAGCGAGAAATTCTCGCCCTACCAATTTCGCCAAATGCGGATTTTGGAATTTCCGGCTTATGCATCCTTTGCCCAGTCCTTTGCCAACACTGTTCCCTATTCGGAGTCCATTGGCTTTATCCAGAATTTCAAAGAGGAGTCGCGCGATAGCAAGATCGACCTGGTCACTTATGTCACCGCCCACGAGGTGGCGCACCAATGGTGGGCGCACCAAGTCATCGGTGCCGACAAGCAGGGTATGACGATGCTCAGCGAATCCTTTTCTCAGTACGGCGCATTGCTAGTGATGGAGAAGTTGTACGGGCGCGAGCAAATCCGAAAATTTCTGAAATATGAGCTCGATGGCTATTTGCGCAGCCGGGGCGGCGAGGTGCTAGAGGAGTTACCGCTGTACCGTGTTGAAAACCAGGGCTACATCCATTACCAAAAAGGTGGCCTGGCCATGTACGCCCTTAAAGAGGAGGTAGGGGAAGCGGCGGTCAACCGGGCTTTGCAAAAGTTGCTGGCGCAATTTGCCTTCAAGGCCGCGCCTTACCCCTCAAGTACCGATTTTTTGCGTCTATTGCGCTCCGAGGTGCAGCCAAGTCAGCATGCATTGATCGTCGACTTGTTTGAAAAGATTACCCTCTACGACCTCAAAGTAAGCGCCCCCACCGTGCAAGTGCGCACCGACGGCAAGTTTGACGTACGCTTTACCGTGCAAGCGAACAAGTACTACGCCGATGGCAAGGGCAAGGAAACTGAGGCGCCCTTGGCGGAAAATTTCGAAATAGGCGCTTTCAGTGCCGAGCCCGCCAAGAAAGGTTATGGGCCGCAGGCGGTGCTGGCCTTGCAGCGCGTGGCCTTGCACTCAGGCAGCCAAGAGCTGCATCTGGTGACCGATAAGGCGCCCGCCTTTGTAGGGGTGGACCCGTTCAACGTACGTATCGATCGCAATTCCAATGACAATATCGTCAAAGTGGGCGCGCCGGACGCTGCACCCTAGAAAGTAGAGACTTGTATGCAATTTCGTACCTGGGTCCAGCGGGCTTGTGCCACTTTTTGGGTAGGCCTTACCGGTCTGAGCATGGTGACATCAGCCAACGCCCTCACCACGGATGCCTCTAGTGTTTCCGTGGCGCAACGGGTGCGTAGTGTGGAGGGCATCACCGAATACCTGCTGCCTAACGGCCTGCAAGTGCTGCTTGCGCCCGATGCCTCTAAACCCACCACCACCGTCAATATCACCTACCTGGTAGGCAGTCGCCACGAAAATTACGGCGAGACCGGTATGGCGCATTTGCTGGAGCACATGGTCTTTAAAGGCACGCCCAGCCAGGGCAACATCATGACTGCGCTGGGCAAACGCGGCATGGATTTCAACGGCACGACCTATACCGATCGCACCAATTATTTTGAAACCTTCCCTGCTTCAGAGAGCAATTTGCGCTGGGTCTTGCAGATGGAGGCCGACCGCATGGTTAACAGCTTTATTGCGCGTGCCGATTTAGAAAAAGAATTTTCAGTAGTGCGCAATGAAATGGAAGCGGGTGAAAACCGGCCGCAGCACGTACTGATGCAAAAAATGCTGGCCAGCAGTTTTGACTGGCACAACTACGGCAAAGACACCATCGGCGCGCGCAGTGATGTGGAAAACGTCAAGATCGAGAATTTGCAAAATTTTTACCGCAAGTACTACCAGCCGGACAACGCAGTGCTGGTGATCGCCGGGGCTTTCGATGTGGCGCAGACGCTGTCCATGGTTGAGCGGGCCTTTGGCCCTATACCGCGACCTGCGCGGGTACTGGAGCCGACCTACACGCGCGAGGCGCCGCGTGACGGCGCGCGTGAGCTCACGGTGAGCCGCGTGGCCGACAGCTATTGGTTAGCTGCGCTCTACCTGGTATCGGCTGGAGCGCATCCTGATACCGCTGCACTTTTCGCGCTGGGCGAGATATTGGCCTCGCCGCCGGCAGGGCGCTTGCATACCGAACTCGTCGAGCGCAAAAAGGCGTCGCAAAGTTATGCATGGACGCTGGACTTTGCCGAACCTGGTTGCATGATCTTCTGGCTCGAGTTGGATAAAGGTCACTCCATGACCCAGGCACGCCAGGCCATGCTAGAGCAACTTGAAGGTGTGGCGCGCAAGCCTATTACGGCGGCCGAATTGGCGCGCGCCAAGGCTTCTCTATTGAGCGAAATCGATAACACGCTCAACAACGCACAAAGCTTAGCCATCGCATTGTCTGAGGCCATAGCCAAGGGCGACTGGCGCCTGTTTTTCCTGCAACGCGATCGCATTGAAGCACTGACGGTAGCCGATGTACAAAGGGTGGCGCAGCACTATCTGCAAAGCAGTAACCGCACCCTGGGCCAGTTCGTGCCGGTTGCTCATGCCAAGCGCGTCCTTATTCCGCCCACGCCCGCTCTGGCCGATATGCTGTCCGATTACCAAGGCAAGGCGGCGGTGGCCCAGGGCGAAGCCTTTTTGCTCACGCCTGTGGTGATCGAAGAACGGACCTTGCGCACAACGCTGCCCGGTGGTGCGCGATTGGTGCTGATTCCAAAAAAGACGCGCGGCCAGACGGTTTCGGGCCAGATCGTGCTGGAGCTGGGTGACGAAAAATCGCTGGCCGGGCGTGCCAGCGCTATCGAGATGGTGGCCAACTTGCTCACACGCGGCGCCGGACAGCGCAGCCGCAGCGACATCAGCAGCACATTGGACCTGCTCAAAACCAAGCTGTCGGTCAGCCAGCACGGCCAAAGCCTGGTGCTGCAGTTTGATACGGTGCGTGCTAGCCTGCCCGCGCTCATGCCCTTGCTGCGCGACGTTTTGCGCGCCCCCACGTTTTCGCAGGCTGAGTTTGAGCAGGCTCGCAGCCAGGATCTGACTTTTGTCAAATCTCAGCGCAGCGACCCCGAGGCTTTGGCGTCCAAGGCCTTGGCGCGTGGCCTCAACAACTTTGGGCGCAGGGACATTCGCTACGCCCGCAGCTTTGAGGAGACTATTGCGGATCTTCAAGCCCTGCGCCTGCCGCAGGTCAAGGCCACGTATGCTGAGTTGGCCGGCTCCGCCTCGGCACACTTCGCATTGGCTGGTGATTTTGATCCGGCATGGGCACAGACTGCCGCCCAAACGCTGTTTGCCGGTTGGGCTGGCAAAGTGACTTTTGAGCGCCTGCGCAAGCTAGCGCCCGAGCCTAATGCGGCTACTTTGCAATTAGAAACGCCAGATAAAGCAAACGCTGTTTACATGGCTGCCTTGCCACTTAAAGCGCAAGACACCATGTCCGACTACCCAGCACTTTTGCTGGCCAATGAAATTTTGGGCGGCGGCGCCCAGTCGCGCTTGCCCGAGCGTTTGCGCCAGCAAGAGGGCATCAGTTATGGCGCGGGAAGTCAGCTGGGGGTGTCGGCCCTCGAGCCATCTGGGCAACTGACTTTGTGGGCGATTTTTGCGCCCGAAAACCGCGCCAAGGTCGAGCTGGCCGTTTCCCAGGAACTGGCCCAGTTGCTTGCCAGCGGCATTAGCGAAGCCGAATTGCAGGACGCCAAGAAAAGCCTGGACCAGCAGCGCCTGACTAGCTGGGCTCAGGACAGCGCCCTGGCCCAGTTGCAATTGGTCAATGGACGCATCGGACGCAATATGGCCTTTTATGACAAGCTGTATTTACAGATCGCAGCCACCAGTGTGCAGGAGGTGAACGCCGCAATTGCCCGCTGGATCTCGCCGGCTCAGCTTTTACACGTCTACGCGGGTGATTTTGCCGCCGCCAAAAACAAAGCCGCACCCGGCACCCGGCCCTGAACGACAACCGCTACTGGGTGCTTAAGCCGCCGGTCGAAACTGGACGCGCGGTGCTGCGTCCAAGAGCTGGCGCGTGTAATCGGACTGTGGTTGCGCGTACAAGGTGGCTGCATCACCTTGCTCAAGCACTTTGCCTTGGTGCATGACCAGCAGCGTATCGGCCATGTGACGGACCACGTCCAGGTCGTGCGAGATAAACAAGTAGCTCAGCGCCAACTCTGCCTGCAGGTCTTTGAGCAGATTGAGCACCTGCGCTTGCACCGACACATCCAGCGCCGAGACCGCTTCGTCGAGCACCAGCACCTGCGGCGATAAGCTCAGGCTGCGTGCAATCGCAATGCGCTGGCGTTGCCCGCCTGAGAACTCAAAAGGATAGCGCCCCATGCTGCTGGCGGGCATGCCCACCTGGTCGAGCAGGCGCTGCGCGATGCGTTGGCGCCCCGCGGCGTCGCCCCCCAGGCCGTGCAGGCGCATGGGTTCATCCAAAACTTCCGCCACGGTAAAACGCGGATTGAGTGAGGCGTAGGGGTTCTGGAAAACGATTTGTAAATGTCTTTTGTAGGGCGCAAATTCGGCCTTGGACAGCGCCAGCAGATTGCGCCCCTGCATCAGCACTTCGCCACCGCTGGCCTGGTGCAGTCGCAGCATGGCCAGGCCCACCGTGGTTTTGCCCGAGCCCGATTCACCCACCAGACCAACCGTTTGGCCCTTGAACATCGAAAAACTCACATCCTCGACCGCCACAAATTGCTTTTTGCTAAACCAGGAGCCGCCCACATCGAACACTTTGCGCAGATTGCGCACTTCAAGCAGTGGCGTATCGTTGGCCGCTTGCGCCGCGGGCGTCGTCGCCTGGACGGGAAGTCTTTGGGCAGGGGCGGCGGTAGCCTGGGCCTGCATCCAGTCGTCGATAGTTAATAGGCGTTGACCCAGGCGCTCGGGGCTGGGGCGGCAACTGAGCAAGGCCTTGGTGTAGGCGTCCTGTGCCCGGGTAAAAATCTGCTGCACCGGGCCCGACTCACGCACCTGGCCGTGGCGCATGACTACCACCTCGTCGGCGATTTCGCTCACCAAGCCCAGGTCATGGGTGATAAAGAGCATGGCCATTTTGCGGCGCTTACGCAGCTCGGCCAGCAGTTGCATGATCTGGCGCTGCACCGTCACGTCCAGCGCAGTGGTCGGCTCATCGGCGATCAGCAGCGCGGGCTCGCAGGCCAAGGCCATCGCGATCATCACGCGTTGCTGTTGGCCACCCGAGAGCTCGTGTGGGTAGGCGTCCAAGCGGCGCGCCGCCTCGGGGATGCCGACTTCCTCGAGCAAAGCCAGCGCCCGCTTGCGCGCCTGCTTGCGGCCCATGCCCTCATGTACCCGCAGCATCTCGGCCAACTGAAAGCCGATGCTGTAAACCGGGTTGAGCGAGCTCATTGGGTCCTGGAAGATCATGGACATGTGCTTGCCGCGGATGCGTTGCCAGTCGGCCAGTCCCAGGCCCAATAGCGATTGGCCCTGAAACTGCAGCCGGGTCTGCGCGCCAATGCGCGCGTTGTGCCGGGGCAAGAGCCCCATCACCGCCAGGGCGCTGACCGATTTGCCGCTGCCCGATTCGCCCACCAAGGCCAGCGTGCTTTCGCTGCGCAGGCTAAAGCCCACGCCATCGACCGCACGCACTGGGGGGCGCGAGGCGCTGACAAAGTCGACCGTAAGTTGTTCAACCGAAAGCAAAGTGGTCATGGCGGGCCTGTTATTGCACGACTTTGGGGTCGAGCGCATCGCGCAGGGCGTCGGTGAGCAAGGACAGGGCGGTGACAAACAAAGACATGGCCAGCGTGGCGCAAAGCAGCTGCCACCATATGCCGACCAATAAATCGTTTTGCGCCTCGGTCAGCATGGTGCCCCAGGAGACGCCGTCCACAGGCACGCCAAAGCCCAGATAGGACAATACCACCTCTGCTTTGATACAGGCCACCGTCAGCAGCGAGTACTGCACCAGGATCACATGGCTGACGTTGGGTAGGATATGCACAAACATGCGCCGCATGTTGGAGGCACCAATAGCGTCCGCAGCACGCACGTACTCGCGCTCGCGGTGCTTCATAAACTCGCCACGCATCAGGCGGTACACACCAGTCCAGCTGGTGGAGCCCAAGATCACCACTACTGCCGCGCTGCCCTTGGTATCGAGCACCGCCGCAATCGCCAATATCAGCAAAATCCCCGGGATGGCGTGGAACACGTTGTACAGCCAGTTGCTCAGGTCATCGACCCAGCCACCAAACCAGCCCGATACCGCGCCCAGCACGGCTCCCAGCACGGTGGCCGCCAGCGCTGCAGCCAGGCCGACCAGCACACTCGTCTCGGCTCCTTTGATGGTTTTGCTCAGCACATCGCGCCCCCACTTGTCAGCCCCCATAGGAAGGTGCGCGGCCAGGACGTTGGGCTTTTCACCCGCCGGTTTGACGGCCCGTTGCGCCTGCGCCCACTCCTTGGCAATCGGGTCGGTCACATCGGCATGGCTGGGGGTGTAGTCCAGCACGCTTGGCAGCGGCCGTGATGGACCAGTGCCCTGACTACTTGCGCTCGTTACCCAACTTGGCGGGGCGTGGCCGATTGCCACCTCCTTTTCCCATTCGGCTGCAATTAGGCCCATGGCCGTTAACGCGACCAGGAGTAAAAAACACAGCACGATGCACGCGCTGCCCATACCGATGCGGTCGGCACTAAAGCGTTTCCAGGCTAAACGCCAAGCGCCCGGGCTGGCTTGAACGGAGTTGTCGGAGTGTGGGGAACGTGTCATGGCGGCTCTTTAGCGCAACTGCACGCGCGGATCGGCCAAACGGTAGAGCAAGTCTCCCATCAGGTTAAACACCATGGTAGCCAAGGCTACATACACCGTGACCGCTTTGATTACCGGAAAATCACTGCGTTCCACCGCCAAAATAATTTCACGGCCCACGCCAGGTATGCCGAAAAACCGCTCAAGCAAAAAGGCACCTAGTAACAGGCCGGGAATGTTGGAAATGACAAAGGTAATGACTGGAATCAGTGCATTGCGCAGCACATGCACAAACATCACCCGTGCCTCGGACAGCCCTTTGGCGCGGGCCGTGCGCACATAGTCCTGGTCCACCTCGTCGAGCACAAAGGTGCGAAACAAACGGGTATGCGGCGCCACGCCCACCAGCAGGCCCAGGAGAATCGGCAAAGGCGCGTAAGTGCTGAGGTTTTTCCACAGACCGTCGCCCCAGCCCTGCACCGGAAAGAGACCCCAGCGGTAGGCCAGCAGGTACTGGCCCACGATGATGAATACCAAAATACTCACCGACATCAGCAGCGTAAAAAACACCATCACCCCACGGTCTATGCGCGAGCCGCGCACCCAGGACAAGCCCACCGCCAGTACCAGGCAAACCATGGTCTCTATCACCAGCAAGGGCAGCATCAAGGTCAGCGAGGCCGGCAAGCGCGACGCAAACAGCTGCGCCACCGGCTCGCCCGTGGTCCAACTGGCGCCGAAGTCAAAAGTGGCTACTTGTTTGACAAAAATCCAAAGCTGAACGTATAGCGGCTCGTTCAGGCCCAGCGCGGTGCGGATGCTCTCGATTTGCTCCTGGTTGGACATCAGGCCAGCCAGCACATAGGCTGGATCGCCACCCACCCAGTTGAACAAGAAAAACACCAGCAAGATCACTCCCGCCATGGTGGGCAGCATCTGCCACAGGCGCCGCGCGACGTAGGCAGTCATACTCATTTCTCCCCATCCGAGCTTGGGCGGATGTCCATGAACTGCCAGCCGTTGCTCACCAAGGGGTGCGCGCGGTATCCATCCACATAGGTCTGGCTCAGGCGGGTGCGAATACGGGTCGAACTCAGGCCGAGCACGCCATAGACTTCCATAATTCGGTACAAATTGCGCAACACCTGGGTACGCTCCGGTCCGTCGGGCAGGATTCGCAGGCGTTCAAATTCGCGGTCGTACTCCGCGTTTTCAAAGCACGCGTAGTTGCTTTGCCCAATGGCTTTGGAGGACAAAAGTCCCATCACAAACTCCGCCTCTGAAGCGCCGATCCAGCCCAAACCAAAAGACGAAAGCGAACAGGTCTTGCCCTGCTTAAGTAGCTCCGCAAACTTGTCCTTTTTGATCTTTAGGCGTATGCCCAGGCGATCCATGGATTTCTTCCACAGCTCATCACGTTCACGATAGTCCGAGGATGTGAGAGAGTGAATGGAAAAAACCAAGGGTTTACCATCCGGATGCATGCGGTATCCGCGCGCGTCCTTTTTGTAGCCGAACTGGTCCAGCAGCGCATTAGCCTGCAACGGGCTAAAGCGCACGATGCTGCGGTAGTCGGCGTCGTGCCCGGGTATCACGGGAGAGACCATTTGCTGCGCCCGGATGGCCTGGCCTTTGCGGGTCACGCGGATCTCCTCGTCCACGTCATAACCCAAGATAATGGCCCGGCGCAGTGCGATTTTCTCGGGCGTGTAGCCGCCGATGACGGGGTCGCGTAAATTGAAGAACTGGTAGGTGATGTCCGGCTCTACAGTGCGGTACATCTGCACACCTTTGTTACCCAGTTCAGGCAGTAATTGGTTTTGGCCGTTAAGGGCTTTCTCGATAAAGCTGGGCGGCATTTCAACGATGTCAATTTCCTTGCCGCTAAATGCCAACCACATGGACTGGGGCTCTTCAATGATGCTGATCTCCACCCGCCCGATCTGCGGCATGTTGCGCCCCTGCAGGCGTGCGGCAATGGCCATGTCCTGCGCGTGCTGTGGGTCAGGTTTAAAGTCCCAGGTAAAGCCAGGGTAAGTCGGGTTGGCGCGCAGTTTGATTTTGGAGCCGCGCACCCAGCTTTCGAGCATATACGGCCCGGTGCCCACCGGATGCGCCATGATGCCCTCAGGCCCGTAGGCCTCCACCACCTCGCGCGCCATGCCGCCGGCGCTGGGGCCGCTCAGCAAGGTCAGGAAATTGCGGTCAGGCCGCACTAGGCGAATATGCAAGGTGTACCGGTCACTGGCATAAATGCCGGGGTGGCGTTGGTCGTAATTCATGCCCTCTTTGGCCGCTTGGCGGCGGGCGGCTGCAAAGCCCTCTATCTTGTCCTCCAGGTCGGCTACCCGGGGCGACTTGTTTTTGGGGTCGATATGGCGCAGCAAGGTGTAGACAAAGTCCTGTGCCGTCAGCTCGCGCTTTTGGCCTTTGAAGGCGGGGTCGGCCGAAAAGTACAGGCCTTTGCGGATCTTGAAGGTGTACAGCTTGCCGTCGTCGGTGATTTCGGGCAGCGTCTCGGCGGCATTGGGGACGATGGTGCTGGGCCGGGCCATCCACTCATAAGTCACCAGGGGCTGAAAAATTCCCAAATTCACGATATTGGAGTACAGGTCACTGACGCGCACCGGGTCAAAACCCGTCTCAGCTACGGGAAAGGCCATGTGCAGCACCTTGGCCGGATCGGCAGGATTGGTGCTGGCCTGGGCATGGCCCCACAACATGGCAGCACTACAAGCCCATGCGGCAACCCAGCGGCGGGTCCGATGTGTTGGCATAGCAGTCAAAACCAAACGCAGCATGAAGGTGGGTCTCCGGATACGGGGCCAAGGCAGCGGGCATCATAAAGTAAGCCGCAGCGCATGCTTTTGGACGCTTAGCCTTGGTGCAGCGCGCACTATCTATTACAGTGGGCGGATGACGCACGCTAACAATCCCCTCCTGTCCCCGTGGGACACGCCCTTCCAGGTACCGCCTTTCGCATCTATTGCGCCGCAGCATTTTTTACCGGCATTTGATGCTGCCTTTGCCGCCCACCAGGCCGAGATCGCGGCCATCGCGGCCAACCCGGCGCCCCCCGACTTTGACAACACCTTGCTGGCGCTGGAGTCGGCCGGGCAGTTGCTGGCGCGCTGCCGCTTGGTATTTTTCAATTTAGTGGCCTCGCACAGCTCCGACGCTTTGCGCGCCTTAGAGCGCGAAATTGCACCTCGGCTGGCCGCCCACCAGGCCGCATTTTTTCTGCATGCCGACTTGTTCGCCCGCATCGAGTCCGTCGCTCTTAACAGCGCCGCGCTGGACGCGCAAAGCCAGCGCCTGCTGTCGCGTTACCTACTGGACTTTGAGCGCGCAGGCGCCCGGCTGGCCCCCGCCCAGCGCAGCGAATTTGCCGCCAATGCCGAGCGCCTGGCACGCTGTTTTACCCAGTTCTCACAAAACGTGCTGGCCGACGAGTCGGCTTTCCAGATGGTGCTGCGCAGACCTGATGAACTGGCCGGGCTGCCGGCTTTTGTCGTCTCCGCAGCGCGTCAGGCGGCTACCGAGCGGGGCGTGGAGGGTGCGGACGCCCACGTCATCACACTGTCGCGTTCGTCCATCACGCCCTTTATGATGTTTTCCGAGCGTCGCGACCTGCGCCAGCACATTTGGCAGGCCTGGTGCGCACGCGGTGAGCACAGTGGCGCGCACGATAACCGACCGCTGATACGCGAGATCCTGCAACTGCGCCTGGCCCAGGCGCGCTTGTTGGGCTACGCCCATTTCACCGACTTTGCCCTGGCCGACACCATGGCCGGCCACCATGGCGCCGTCCGCGAGTTGATGATGCGTGCCTGGGAGCCGGCGCAGCGCAAAGCGCTGCAGGAGCGCGCCGCACTGGCCGCGCAGGCCAGCGAGCAAACCGGCGACGCCTGGACCAGCCAAGACATTCAGGCCTGGGACTGGCACTACTGGACTGAGAAAGTGCGCCAGCGTGCCTATGCGCTCAATGAAGCCGAGATCAAACCCTTTTTGCAGCTTGAGCGCCTGACCGAGGCTATGTTTTATGTGGCCGAGCGCCTTTTCGGACTGCGCTTTGCGTCGCGCAGCGATATAGCCACCTACCACGATAGCGTCAAGGCCTGGGAAGTGTGCGATGCCGATGGCCGCCATGTGGGCGTGTTTTTGGCGGACAACTTTGCCCGCAGTGGCAAGCGCTCGGGCGCATGGATGAGCACTTATCGTGACCAAAGCGAGCTGCCCACCGTCGTGCGCCCGATTGTGGTGAACAACAATAATTTTTCACAGGCTGCCGCGGGTGAGCCCAACTTACTCAGCCTGGACGATGCGCGCACTTTGTTCCATGAGTTCGGGCACGGATTGCATGGGCTGCTTTCGCAATGCCGTTTCCGTCGCCTTTCGGGTACCAGCGTACTACGCGACTTTGTCGAGTTCCCTTCGCAAATTTTTGAGAACTGGCTGCTGCAGCCAGAAATTTTGCAACGCTTTGCCACCCACAGCCAAAGTGGCCAGCCCATGGGACAGGGCTTGCTCGAAAAAATATTGGGGGCGCAAACCTTTAACCAAGGTTTTGCCACAGTCGAGTATCTAGCCTCCGCCTTGGTGGATCTGGACTTGCACCAGCGCACCGACCCGGATACGCTGGACTTGCAAGCCTTTGAGCGCGACACTTTGCATGCATTGGGCATGCCATCGGGCATCGGCATGCGCCACCGCTTGCCCCATTTTTCGCATCTGTTTTCCTCTAATGGCTATGCGTCGGCGTATTACGTCTATATGTGGGCCGAAGTGCTGGACGCAGACGGCTTTGACGCTTTCTTGGAAAAAGGCGATGTATTAGATCCGGTCTTGGGCCAGTCCCTGCTGCGCCATGTGTATGCCGCAGGCAACCAGCAAGCGCCTATGCAAGCCTATGTCGCCTTCCGTGGCCGCCCACCGGCGGTCGAACCCATGCTGCGCAAGCGTGGCCTGCTTACCCCTGCATGAAAGCGCCTTATGTCTGACAACGCCTACCAACGCGGCCGCTTAGATTTGCCTTTTGTCGGCCACTGTACTTTTGCTAAATCCCCCGCCTGTGTGGACTGGAACGCGATTGATGCCGATGTCGCTGTGATCGGCGTGCCCAATGACATGGGCACGCAGTGGCGGCCCGGTGCGCGCTTTGGTCCGCGTGCCATCCGCGAGGCCTCTACCTTGTTTTCTTTTGGCCATGCCGGCGCCTACGACCATGAGGACGATGTGATGTACCTCACGCGCGACCAGGCGCGCATCGTGGATGTGGGTGATGCTGACATCGTGCACACCGATATGCACAAAAGCCATGCCAATACCGAATACGCCATCCGCAAAATTCTGGCTAGTGGGGCCATGCCCTTGGTGCTGGGCGGTGACCATTCGGTACACGCGCCGGTCATCAAGGCCTTTGATGGCATGGGCCCCATTCATATCGTGCATTTCGACGCGCACCTCGACTTTGTGGACGAACGCCACGGCGTGCGCTACGGCCACGGCAACCCGCTGCGCCGCGCCTCTGAGATGGACCACATCACCGGCATGACGCAGCTGGGCATACGCAATGTGTCTTCCTCTAACCGCGATGACTATGACGCCGCACGCGCTGCCGGTTCGCAAATTTATTCCGTCCGCCAAGTGCGCAAGATGGGCGTGGCCGGCGTGCTGGCCGCGATACCTGAGGCGCCGCAGTACTACTTCACCATCGACATTGACGGCTTTGACCCGTCTATCGCGCCCGGCACCGGCACGCCCAGCCACGGCGGCTTTTTGTACTACGAGGTGCTGGAAATCATCGAGGCGCTTGTCAAGCGATGCCGGGGCCGGATTGTGGGCATGGACCTGGTGGAAGTGGCCCCGGCCTACGACCCGACCGGCATCACCGCGATCCTGGCCGCGCAGTTATTACTCAACAGCCTAGGCTTTATTTTTCACCAGCGGCAACTGGCTAAACAAGGCTAGGGAAGGCCTGCATAAGTCCGCCATCGCGAGGAGCGGCCTTTAGCCGCGAGGCGCTTGCGCCGTGGCGGGACGCGGCGATCCATCAGTGCAAGCTTGGCAGGTAAAAAAAGGATTGCTTCGCTACGCTCGCATTGGGACGGGTTTGGGCTTGTGCAGAGCTTGTCTAGGGAAAGCTAGTGCCCTTGCGTTGGGACGGCTGCCCACCTGCTAGCCCCCGTCCAAAAAAGCCTTGACCGCTGCCCCCGGCCTGGCACTAGAATGGTGCGGTCAGGAGAGAGTCGCAAGACCGCCGAAGGCTGAACGCTCAGGCAAAAGGACTGACTAATCATTCTGTTGGAGAGAGACAGCCCTTCGCGGCTGTCCACCGAAGGGGCAATGCGCCGACAAGTGTCGGCGTTGAATCTCTCAGGTAAAGCGGACAACAGGGTTCCCGGCTTGCTTTGCACAGGGCAGGCCCTTTGTTTGGAGCCCCGTTTGTCTGAACCCCATTCCCACCCGCCCGCTGCACCCTTGCTGCGCACCCCGCTCTACGATATGCATGTGTCGCTTGGCGCGCGCATGGTGCCATTTGCTGGCTACAGCATGCCGGTGCAATACCCCGCCGGGGTGCTGGCAGAACATCTGCACACCCGCGCCCAAGCCGGTTTGTTTGACGTCTCGCATATGGGTCAGCTATTGCTCTCCGGCCCGCAGGCGGCGTCGGCCTTTGAGCAACTGGTGCCCGCCGATGTCATTGGCCTGGCACCTGGTCGCCAGCGCTACGGCATGCTGCTCAATACACAAGGCGGCATCCTCGATGACCTGATGTTTAGCTTGCGCGAGGACGGTATTTTTGTGGTGGTGAACGGTGCCTGCAAGCAGGCCGACATCGCCCATATCCAGTCGCACATTGGCGCGCAATGCAGCGTCACCCCCATGCCTGAATACGCTTTGCTGGCTTTGCAAGGCCCTGCTGCGGTGACCGCATTGCAGCGCCTGGTGCCTGGCGTAGATGCGATGGTGTTTATGGATGGCGCAAGCTTCACTTGGCATGGTCATGCGCTCTACATTACGCGCTCTGGCTATACCGGCGAGGATGGATTTGAAATCTCCGTGCACCAGGACGGCGCCCATGCTCTGGCCCAGGTCTTGCTGGCCCAGCCCGAGGTCATGCCCATAGGCTTGGGTGCGCGCAATTCGCTGCGCCTAGAGGCCGGTTTGTGCTTGTATGGCAATGACATGAACGCCGCCACCACGCCCCTAGAGGCGCAGCTGATGTGGGCGATCCAAAAAGTACGACGCGAGGGCGGCGCGCGCGCTGGTGGATTTGTGGGTGCAGAGGCCTTGTTTGCGCAGATGCAGCAGGGCGCGGGCCGCCTGCGCGTGGGCTTGCGGGCGCTAGAGCGCATACCGGTGCGCGAGCCCGCCTTGCTGGAAGATGCCCAAGGCCAAAATGCCGGCGCGGTATGCAGTGGCCTCTTAGGGCCCAGCGCGGATGCGCCGATTGCCATGGCCTATGTGCGCCCCGCTTGCGCGACACTAGGCACGCCGCTGTTCGCGCTGGTACGCGGCAAGCGCGTGCCCATGCAGGTCTGCGCCATGCCTTTTGTTCCCCACCGTTACCGCCGGGCTGCTTAGGCCTATTTCAATTGCACCATTTCACTAACTTCATCTACTGCCCAAAAAGGATAATTTATGAGCCTCCTCTATACCGCTGACCATGAATGGATTTCCAATGACAACGGCAGTGCCGTAGTTGGCATCACGCACCATGCGCAAGACGCGCTGGGTGATGTGGTGTTTGTCGAACTGCCCGAAGTGGGCAAGACTTTTACCCAAGGCGATGTCACTGGCGTCGTCGAGTCGGTCAAAGCTGCTGCCGATGTATATATGCCGGTCTCGGGCGTGATCGTCGAAGTCAATGAATCCTTGCGCGACAACCCGTCCTTGGCCAATACCGACCCGCAAGGCGAAGGATGGTTTTTTAAGGTGCGCCTGAGTGACCCTGGTCAACTTACCGCCTTGATGGATGAGGCCGCTTACAAGGCCATGACGGCGTAAATGGGTTCGCATTTTTGGCCTCTTCATTTTCTGTCGCAGGCCATGGCCTGTTTGCAAGGAAAACCGCTATGAATACACCTACCGCCACATCCTGGAGTGCTTTAGAAAACCCGCAGGAATTTATCGCCCGGCATATCGGCCTGTCGCCGCAAGATGAGGCGCACATGCTGTCTACCATCGGTGAAGCCTCGCGCGAGAGCTTGATCGCAGGCATCGTGCCGGCCAATATCCGGCGCAGCGCACCCATGGATTTGCCCCCGGCCATCGGCGAGGCTGCAGCGCTGGCTGAACTGCGTGCCATGGCTGCGCGCAACCGGGTCATGAAAAGCTTTATCGGCCAGGGCTATTACGGCACGCACACACCGGGCGTGATTTTGCGCAACATCCTGGAAAACCCCGCCTGGTATACCGCTTACACGCCGTACCAGGCCGAGATCAGCCAGGGCCGTATGGAGGCCTTGGTGAATTTTCAAACTATGGTGTGCGACCTGACGGCTATGCCGATCGCCAATGCCTCCATGCTGGACGAAGCCACGGCTGCTGCCGAGGCCATGACCCTGGCCAAGCGCAGCGTGAAAAACAAAGGCAACATCTTCATAGTGGGCGGCGACTGCCATCCGCAAACCATTGCCGTGATCCAAACGCGCGCCGGGCCTTTGGGTATCACCGTGAAAGTGGTGAATTCGCCAGAGGCTTGGTACGCGGCGCTGGCCCAAGATGACTACTTCGCCGCGATCAACCAATACCCCGGCAGCACCGGCTGGCTGCAAGACTGGCAGCGCGATGCGGACTTGGTGCATTCCAAAAACGCGGCGCTGATTTTGGCCGCTGATTTGCTGGCGCTGACGCTGCTCAAACCGCCGGGCGAAATGGGTGCCGACATTGTGGTGGGCAGCACGCAACGCTTTGGCATGCCCATGGGCGCCGGTGGCCCGCACGCTGCTTTCCTAGCCTGCCGTGACGAATTCAAACGCTCGATGCCGGGCCGACTGGTGGGCGTCAGTGTGGATGTGCACGGCAAACCGGCCTACCGCCTGGCGCTGCAAACCCGCGAGCAACACATACGCCGCGAAAAAGCAACCTCCAATATTTGTACCGCGCAAGTGCTACCCGCTGTGGTGGCCAGCATGTACGCGGTCTACCACGGCCCTGCTGGCCTCACGCGCATCGCGCAGCGCGTTGCAGCCTATACCGCCACGCTGGCTGCAGGCCTGTCCAGCCTGGGCTGCGCGCCTTTGTACGACAGTGCATTTGATACTTTGACGATGGACACCGGGAGCGCGGCCGCAGCCCAAGCTATCGCCACCAAAGCCGTCGCAGCCGGGGTCAATGTTCGCGTGTTGCGTGGCACTTGTATCGGCGTCTCGCTGGACGAAACCAGCATGCGCGAGGACGTGGTTTTGCTCTGGGGCGTTTTTGCAAAAGACGGGCAGGCCTTGCCGCAATGGGATGTACTGGCACAAGCGCCCGGCTCCATGATTCCCGCAGCCCTAAGCCGCACGGGCAGTTTTCTCACGCATCCGGTATTTAACAGCTACCACTCCGAGACCGGCATGCTGCGCTACATCCGCCGCCTAAGCGATAAAGACCTGGCGCTGGACCGCAGCATGATTCCGCTGGGCTCATGCACTATGAAGCTCAATGCAACCAGTGAGATGATTCCCATCACCTGGCCCGAGTTCGCGCAGGTCCACCCGTTTGCCCCGGCTGAGCAATTGCAGGGCTATGCCATGCTGGACGAGCAGTTGCGAGCTTGGTTGTGTCAGGCCACGGGCTATGCGGGTATCAGCCTGCAGCCCAATGCCGGCAGCCAGGGCGAATATGCGGGCCTGCTGGTGATACGCGCGTACCAGGCCGCCCACGGACAGGGGCACCGCAATATTTGCCTGATCCCGTCCTCGGCCCACGGCACCAACCCGGCCAGCGCGCACATGGCCGGCCTGGAGGTGGTGGTGACCGCCTGCGACGCGCAGGGCAACGTCGACATGGACGACTTGCGCGCCAAGTGCGAGCAGCACAGCACCCACCTGGCGGCAGTGATGATTACCTACCCCAGCACCCACGGCGTGTTTGAGACCCAGGTCAAGGCCTTGTGCGCACTGGTGCACCAGCACGGCGGGCGCGTCTACGTGGACGGCGCCAACATGAACGCCCTGGTGGGCATTGCCGCTCCCGGCGAATTTGGCGGCGACGTCAGCCACCTCAAGTTGCACAAAACCTTTTGCATCCCCCACGGCGGCGGCGGCCCCGGAGTAGGCCCGGTCTGCGTGGTCGAAGACCTGGTGCCCTACCTGCCCGGCCACACCGGGGGCAGCGCAGCACACGCAGTGGCATGCGTGGGGGCCGCAGAATTTGCCGC
>CAMBFN010000003.1 GCA_945865425.1 Comamonas sp. lk
AGTACGCGCTTATTTCAAGCTTTTGCGACCGAGCGGCCCGCATCAGGCTCAGGGCTTGGTTTGACCATCGCACGGGAAATGGTCTTGGCCCTGGGCGGAGAGATTAGCTTGGAGAACCGTTTCGAAGCCAGTCGTGTGGTCGGTTTAGATGCCCTGATTCGTCTGCCCATGACTAGGTCAGTTACTTGATGCATGGATTACCAAAGCCGGGGCGCATCGCACATGAAGCGTCCATAGAAATTACCGCTTAGGTGACTTGCGCATCAAACACTTATGGATCGCCGCGTCCGGCCACGGCGCAAGCGCCTCGCGGCTAAAGGCCGCACCTCGCGATGACGGACTTATGCAGACCTTCCCTAAGGGAACTAGGCGTTGGCGTTGAGTCTCGTTTAGCCAATTCCAGTGCTTTTTTGGTGTGGCAGGTCCACACATCTTGCTACTACAAAACGCTGCGGTAGCCTTCGAGCCGCTTAGCCCAATAATCTGCAGTGATTTGGTCTGTGCGCACCCCGGTGCGCTCATTGGCGGCGTGGATGAATTTGCCGGACCCGATGTAAATGCCGACATGGGAGTTGGGCGATCCCAAGGTGTTAAAGAACACCAAGTCCCCTGGGGCCGCAGCATGGGCTGCAACGGCGCGGGTTTTGCTGGCTATGTCAGCGGCGCTGCCACGCAGTTCAATGCCGACGGATTCTTTGTAAACAAAGCTCACCAAGCCCGAGCAGTCAAAGCCGGTGTGCAACTTTTTACCGTTGTACGCATAGTTGCGATCCAACATCGCCATGGCCTGCATCACAACGTCTTGCCGTTGCGCCGTTAATGCAGCTTGGCCTGTGGCGGGTGGCTGATTGGCATTGCCCGTTTGCCGACTCGGCGTAGAGCAACCGACCAATACGGTCAATAGCAGGCTATACACCGGTGCAATGAGTCGATAGCGTGGCGTGAACGTCATGCGCTTATTTTGCACCAAGCTCTTGATAGTAGTTTCGCATTTGGGGCATAGGCCCCAGTTTATTGCCTCACCACCATCAACACCGCCGCTCAGACCCGGGTTGGCCAGCGGATACCAGCACGCAGATTGGCGCCGCCATGCGTTTACACTGACCGTGTCTAGATGCGCATGGTTAGCGCGAAGTGTCTTTCGGCTGCCTTTTCTTGTCTCAGCTCACTCGTTCTCCATTTAGTTGCATTAGCCCTTATGTTGCTTGCCTGCTCCGCACAAAACTTAGTGCATCCATCCCAGACCATCCGCATTACCGGGCGAGGGCACGCGTGCCAACCAAGTTCAAGCCAGATGCGCCTTCAGGGCGGATTTGCGCAAAGATCCTCCAAGGCATGCGGCATAAAAGTGCACCTATGGGCCTAGCCGTCCTTAGCAGGTGGTCCAACTACCGCCAGCGCGTCCAATGGCGTGCAGGTCTGCACCGGGTGTTTCATCGCGGCCCACATGACGATCCGGTAGTGGACGGCTTGCGCGGTATGGCCAGCTTGTCTATCGTGCTGTTCCATTGCTTTTTCGGTGCGATGTTCTTGTTGAAGGACTTTGATCGCATTAGCGTTTTTGCAGCGCAATTGCCGGCCTGGCTGGGTTTTCTAGCCAATACGGATAAAGCCGTCGATGTGTTTTTTATGGTCAGTGCCTACTTGTTGGGCGGCGCGCTGATGCGTGAGTTCGCGCGCAAGGGCACGATCGAAGTACGCAATTTTTATATCCGCCGCCTGTTCCGTATTTACCCTTTGTTTCTGCTTGGGTTGGTTGTTTATGCGCTGGGTAACCCGGGCCTGGCCGCGGACAATTTGATCTACAACCTGCTTTTCATCGACAACTTTCAGATGAAAAATATCATTCCCGTGGGCTGGTCGCTGTCGATTGAAATGCAGTTTTACCTCGTTCTGCCACTGCTGATGGGCTGGCTGATGAGTATGAAAGGGCAGGTTGGCCTTCGGGTTTTGCAATGTCTGTTCATGCTGTCCTTTGTGCCAATACTGGCTACAGCACTGTGGTACCCGGTCACCTACGAAACGCCGTTTTATCTTTTCCACCCGCAGCGCGTGGCGCCCGAGCTGTTTCTCAATGTGATGTATTTCCAAACCCATACCCGCATCGGCCCCTTGCTCTTGGGCCTGATCTGGGCTTGGGTGCGCCATCCGCAGGATGCCGGGTTGCCCGCGCCGCCGACACGCGGCATAGTTTGGGTGCTGGGCGGCGCGGCCTTGGCGCTGGTGTGCGCCTATTTCCCGGTCTATCAGCAGGACTCTTGGTACTACCAGCATTTTTCGCCTTGGCTCAATCTTGCAGGTCAGGTCTTGCACCGCAATCTGTTTTGCCTGGGGGTCTTGTTGCTGGTGCTGGCTGCACAATCCCAGGGCGCGCCCGCGCGGGGTTTGGGCAGCATGTCTGTAGCCATAACCGCAGCACTGCGTGGCTTTTTGGGCTGGGGCCTTTGGCGGCCGTTTTCCCAAGTGGTATTCCCGGTGTATTTGTTTCATTTCCCCATGGTCTTGATCGCTGCCATCCTCACCTTTCAGACTACAGATGCCTCAACCATCGGTATGATCTCGGTGCCCCAGCTGCTGTGCATGTTCGGTATCGCGGCCAGTCTGTCCTTGCTGCTGGGTATCGTGCTACACATCCTGATCGAGCAACCCATGATCGATAGCGGCCACGCGCTTTTGCGTGACAGAGCGCAGACGCAGCGCTAGGCGGACACTTTAAGTTTTCTAAGAGTCTGAAATTTAATGCGATGCCAAGTGCGCGGGCAAGCATCCGCGCAAACTGTTAATAAAGCGCAGCGCTTGCGCTCTAGGCAAATCTTGGTGAACCCTTATCACGGCTTCCTGCAGCCAGCCTTCTTTCAGCGCCACAGAGCGTCCGACGCCGGCCAGTAAGCCGCAATCCGCAGGGGGCGTGAGCCATTGCCCATCGATAAGCAAGGCAATATTGCCCCGCGTGCACTCGGTCAATTGGCCGTCCGCGTTAAACAACAAGGTGTCAAAGTCCACCGGGTCGGTGGGGGTGAAAGCATCGTAGTGTGCGCGTCGGGTAGTTTTAAACCGAACAAATTCGCTATGTGCTTCCTCCATGGGTGACTTGGCAAGCCTTAGCTGTACGGATTGCGTGACTTCCTGTAAGGCAAACGCCTGTGCGTTTACGTGTCCCTGTGCATTGGAGCGCAAACGTATCCTATGCAAACCTTCGGGATAGCGCGCGGCCAGTTGCGCCAGAGCGGCCTTCACTGCAATTGCATTGCAGTCATAGGCGAAGTGCTGCGCCGCTCTTTGCATGCGTTGGAGGTGTAAGTCCAGGTGGCGGTATTGGCCCTGGTCCAATGCCAGCGTTTCGAGTAGCTCAAATTCTTGGCTGGTACGCTCTAAAAACCCGCGCTTAGCACGCCACTCATCCCATTCGCCATGCGCGCTGGCATCGGCGGTGATGCCGCTGCCGATGCCGCATTGGGCGATTCCCTTGTGCGCGCTGATAGTGCGAATGGCTACATTAAAGGTGGCATGCCCGCCGGGGCGGACCACGCCTATCGCTCCGCAGTACAGACCGCGCGCCTGAGGCTCTAAAGCCCTGATCAAGCGCATGGCTTGGAGCTTGGGTGCGCCGGTGATAGAGCCGCAAGGAAACAGGGCTTTGAAAACGTCCACCAGGCTGGTACCGGGACGCGTTTGCGCCTTTACATCCGAGGTCATTTGCCAGACCGTGGGCAAGCCTTGCAATTGAAATAGGCGCGGCACTTTGACGCTATGCGGCAGGGCGATACGCGAAATATCATTGCGTACCAAATCAACGATCATCACGTTTTCGGCTTGCTCTTTGGGCGATGCGCGCAATGCATCCGCTCGGGCCGCATCGTCCTGGGCATTTTTGCCGCGCCGCGCGGTGCCTTTCATGGGACGCATGAGAAGCTGATCGCCCCGCCAGTCAAAAAACAATTCGGGTGATACCGAAAGAATTATCTCTTGGTCCGTGTCTATATGGGCTGCATATCCACCCGGCTGCGCCCGACGCAATGCATCGAACCAGGCGCGCATGGCCGCTTCTTGCGTCTCCGGCGGCAGGCTCGCGTGCAGTGCACTGGTGTAGTTGACTTGGTACACATCGCCGCTACGGATAGCCTGGTGGATGGTGTGGATGCTGGTATCAAAAGCTTCGCGGGTCTGGCCTTGCTGCCAGGCCAATGGCGGCAAGGGTTCTGTGGCGGGCGGTCCCGGCGGCAGGGCTTGCTGGTAAACCCCGAACCATGCCAGTGGCAAGCCATCGGTGGGTGGATGCACTTGGCATGCACTGTCAAACGCCGGGGCCGCCTCATAGCGCACAAAACCTACGCACCACAAACCTTGCGCCGCATAGTCGGAAACCGCTTGCAACAGGGGTAGTACTTCGGATAGCTTGTTTGCAACTAAAAGGTGCAGAGGATGGCTAAATTGGGCATGTAATCCCTGCGCCCCGTAGGGGTCGGCAAAATCAATGAGCGTGTACAAAAAATGCGTCTCTTGAGTGCAAGTGAGTGGGCGATTATCTCTCTGTATTGGATCGCCTTGTCACAAGCCTAGCGCAGCGATGGCCTGCATTAAACGCCTTACCCAGGCATCCTAAAAATGCGCGCTTGCGTGGCGCTAATGCCATGCGCTTTCAGGCCGGAAATATCTCGCGCAGTTTCAGCTTGTAAAACTTGCCGGTCGAAGTGCGCGGTACGGCGGCAATTTCTTCGTAGCGCTCGGGCAATTGCCACTTGGCAAAGCCGCAAGTGAGTAGGTGCGCGTTGAGTGCTGCGCCGTCCAGTGCCTTGCCCGGCTTGGGCACCACGCAGGCCAAGGGGCGTTCGCTCCACTTGGGGTCCGGTATGGCGATGACCGCCGCTTCGGCTACATCGGCGTGTCCCATCAATGCGTTTTCCAAATCGACCGAGCTAATCCATTCCCCGCCGGACTTGATCAGGTCTTTGGTCCGGTCGGTAATGCGCACAAAGCCGTGCGCGTCCATGGAGGCCACGTCTCCGGTGCGTAGCCATCCGTCGTCAGAAAATTTGTCTTCACTGATGGGCACTTCGTGGTAACTGCCAGTGACAAAGGGGCCGCGCACCTGTATCTCACCGACCGCCTGGCCGTCCCAGAGCGCGTCTTCTCCATCCTCACCGCGCATGCGGATCTCCACCAGCGGTACAGGGACGCCGGCCATGGCGGCGCGGCGGTAGCGCTCGTCGGCATCGGCGTGGATGAACTCGGACTTGGTATAGGACACGGTGGCGAGCGGCGAAGTCTCGGTCATGCCCCAGCCTTGTTGAATCCAGATACCGTACTTGTCAAACGCGCGTATCAAGGCCTCGGGCACCGCCGCGCCGCCGACCAAGCTGCGCATACCTGCGGGCAGCTTCCAACGACCTGCTTGTTTTTCCAAAGAAGCCTCGTAGGTTTGAATCAGGCTCATCCAGATGGTGGGTACGCCCAGCGAAAGTGTGGGTGGCTCTAGCTGCATCAAGTCCAGCAAATCGTCTGGGTGCAAATGCGGGCCGGGAAATACCAATTTGCAGCCCATCATCACTGCGCCATAAGGCATACCCCAGCTATTGGCGTGGAACATGGGCGTGACCGGCATCACCACATCAGCGCTGCGCAAACCCCAGCAGTCGCCCAGGCAGCCCACCAGCGTATGTAAAACCGTGGAGCGGTGCGAATACACCACCCCCTTGGGCTTGCCGGTGGTGCCTGAGGTGTAGCACATGGACACTGCGTCGTCCTCATGGTGCGCTACATACTGAAACCGTTTGCCATCGGCCCGCCCCAGCAGGGCTTCATAGTCCAAAAAGGGCGCTTGTACCGGCGCGCCAGAAAAGGGGAAGACGATAATTTTTTCAAAATGGCATTGACCTTGGAACTGCGCCAGCAAAGGCAGCAGCACATCGTCCACGACCAAAAAACGGTCTTTGGCATCGTTGGCGATCCAGGCGATTTCGTCGGGCGCTAGACGTAAATTCAGGGTATGCATCACGCCACCAGCTGCCGGTATGCCGAAATAGCACTCCAAATGCGCGTGGTGGTTCCAGCTCAGTGTCGCCACCCGGTCGCCGGGCTGCAAGCCCAGATCCAGCAGGCCCTGCGCCAACTGGCGGGTCCGCGCGTAGAAACTGCCATAGCTATGGCGACGCAGCGACTTGTCGGGCAAGCGCGATACGATCTCGTTGCCGGCAAATAATTGTCCTGCGCGCTCGAGTAAATGGTTGAGCGAAAGGTGCACCGGCATCATGGTGCTGCGGATGGGGCGGATGGGGCGGGTGGGCATGGGCAGTCCTTGCAGAATCGGTAAAAGAAAAACCGTTTCGAACAACTATAGCCTTGGCGCCGGGCCTAGCCTATGGGGATTTTCCCGCTTGCAAAATCTGGGCTGAGCCGCCTTGCGCGGCCCCAAAATTAGTCGACCTTGAGGGTTAGCCCCAGGCCCAGGAAATTCACGCCGTTATTGGGAAGTTTGATATCCGCATTGCTGACGTGTCGGTAGGTGAAGGCCAGACGCGCGCGCTGGTTGAGGTCAGAAATACCGATTCCCATTTCGTCGGTGAATTGGAACATGGTGGATTTTTGTCGGGTGCCAATATCGGTTTCGCTCACAAGCGTAGGGCCCAGGCCGACGCTGAAATCTACCATCGCCGAGCCTACTTGGAGTCCGTAGCGCCCCATGGGAATCAGGGCCAGCGAAAACGCCTGTTTGCCATAAGGCCCGAAATCCGCGTTCCATACCGAGCCTAAAACCGTGGGCAGCACTTCAAAAGTCATGGACTTGGGCAGCATGGAAGCCCCGCCCAGCTTGCAATCGACGGGTGAGAAATTCAGCGAATGCGAGGAAAGCTCCTCGTCCTTGGCAGCCTGGTAACCGAACTTGTAAGTATCTTTACACTCAAGCGAGTTTCTATTAAAAATAGCGAACGAATTGGTCAAAATGCCAGCGGCCACTGCCGTGGTTTTCAGGGTTTCGTTATCTATCGCGAAACTAGATTGGGCGGTAAGCAGGCTTAAAAACGTGGCTGCGAGTGTTTTTTTCATGGTGATCTCGGCGGTTTATGCAAGCTTATAGAGGTCGTTGGGAGTTTACACGGGTGGTTTTCTCAAGAATAACAAGGGGAGTCAATCATGTTTTTTGAAATTTCCAAAATTGCCGGCTTCCTGGTATCGCCTGTGCATATGCTGGTGGGATTGGGTTTCGCACTGACTTTCTGGCCGCAAAATGGCAAGCGCAACAGGTCCTTGCGGGTCATCCAGCTATTGTTGGGCATTTTGTTGTCTCTGTTGGTTTTTCCCGTCGGCAATGAATTACTCGTGCCCTTAGAAACCCGCTTTCCAGCACCTACAAAACTTCCGGAAAAAGTCGATGGCATTATTGTTTTAGGCGGCGCGGTGGACGAGGTGATGAGCGCGGGGCAGGGCCATCTCACTTTCAATGAAGCTGCCGAACGCGTGCTGGCCCCGATCAGCCTTTTGCGGCGCTACCCCCAGGCCCGCTTGGTCTTGACCGGCGGCAGCGGCTCCTTGAACCCTGGCCCGTTCAAGGAAAGTGACAAAGTGCGCCCTTTATGGCGCGACGCCGCCATCGATCGCGGGCAAGTGCTGTACGAAGAAGAATCACGCAACACCTATGAAAACGCTATTTTTACGCGGGACCTGGTGCAGCCCAAGCCAGGTGAAAAATGGCTGCTGGTCACCTCCGCTGCACATATGCCGCGCTCGGTGGGCCTGTTTCGCAAAGCCGGTTTTGATGTGATTGCCTACCCGGTGGCCTTCAAGTCCACCGGCAAAGACCGGCAGTGGTACGTGCCACGCACTGCGGGTACGGCACTGGGCAATATCGAGTCAGCAGTCCATGAATACGTGGGCCTATGGGTGTATCACCAGACCGACCGCATCGACGACTTGTTTCCCGCGCCCCATGCCCCCTGAAGGAAACAAACTTCCAGCGGCCCTTAATTTTGCGTAATCGGGCTGCTCATTTGCCAGCGCTGCCAATGCGCATAAGCTAAGCGGTAGGTATTGAGCTGCACCTGCAGCGTGGCTTCAATGGGTGAGCCATAGCCCCCGGCCATGAGCAGTACCAGAGGGATACGCCTTTTCAGGCACCAATCGAACACGCGCTGGTCGCGCGCCTGCATGCCATCGAAAGTCAGCTTGAGTCGCCCCAGCCGGTCGCCTTCATGCGGGTCGGCCCCGGCCAAAAAAAACACCAGTTGTGGCTTGCAGCGTTGGTCCAATTCCAGCAGAGCGCCGTCCAGCGCGGCCAGGTAGTCCACGTCGCCAGTGCCGTCGGGCAGGCCCACATCCAGGTCACCCGCTTCTTTGCGAACGGGAAAATTCTTTTCACCATGTAATGACAAGGTGAACACCGATGCATCGCCCTGAAAAATCCGTGCCGTACCATTACCCTGGTGAACGTCCAGGTCTATAACCGCCACTTGCAGTTCATGGTCCGTGCGGCGCAGCTGGGCTTGCATCACTCGGGCAGCTACCGCGACATCGTTAAACACACAAAAGCCGCCGCCCTTGTCCGCATAAGCGTGGTGCGTGCCACCGGCCAAGTTGGCGCTAATACCCTGTCCAATGGCCGAGCGCGTGGCGGCTACGGTAGCGCCTACCGAACGGCGTGCCCGCTCGGCCATAGCCTCACTCCAGGGAAAGCCAATCTCGCGCACCACCGCTTTCGGCACGCTGCCATCGGCAATACCGCGCACATAGTCCGGCGCATGCACCCGCAGCAGTTCGGCATCGCTGGCAAGCGGCGCTTGCAGCAGCTCAATGTCTGGCAAATGCGCCGCCAGCGCATCGCGAAGCATCGCGTACTTGGCCATGGGGAAGCGGTGCCCCTGAGGCAGGGGAAGCACAAATTGGTCGCTGTAAAAGGCTTGCATCTAATGCTGCCTGACGCAATAGGCTAGTGGCTCTGCATGCGCCAGCAGCCTATCGCCAGCGCCACCCAGCCCGCCATCAAGGCCATGCCACCATAAGGCACCAAGGCGCGCAAGTACGTGATGCCGTACATCAAGCGCAGCTCGATATTGAGGCTAAAGAGTAGAGTACCCGCAACAAACATTGCACCGGCCACCATTGTCCAAGCATTCGGCCCGCCTTGTCGTGCCAGTACCACCAATACCAACAAAGCCAAGGCATGAAAACGCTGCAAGTCCAGCGCCCATGCCAGCGCTATCGCGTCCTGCGCCGTTAGTAGCAGCCCATGGGCTGCGATCGCACTCACGCCGATAGACAGCGACGCGCTGGCGCAGGCAAATACCAAAAAAAAACGCAGTACCGCACTCATGAGCGGCCCGCCAGCATAGGCTGCGCTGTAGCAGGAGTAGGGAAGTGATGTGTCATCAAGCGGGGGCCGGGTAGTGAAGAAAGCGCAAGTACTATTGTGCGCGCAGGCTGAAAGCCCCATTGGCGTCAAAGTAGGGCATTTGACGATTTATACGTTAATCACCCGTCGTGCAAAGCGTTCCAGGTAGTCCATCAGTTGGCTGGCGCCTTCGGCCGCTTGGATTTCTTGGCCAGAGGCTATGGCTTGCGCGAGCACCATGTGAAAGCGCGCGCCTTCGCTGATTTCGCCCTCGGCTTGGTAGCGGTACCAAAAGCGGCGGCATTGCACCACCAGGGGCACCACTGCTTTGACAGCGGAGCGGTTGCCGCAAGCGGCGTGGTTTACATGGTCTAGTTCCTGGTCGGCGGCCATGTACTGGTTGATATTTCCACTGGCGCCTGCTTTGATCATTTTTTCCGCGCAGCGCACCAGATTTTTGCGTTGCTCCGCATTCGCGCGCCTGGCTGAGCTGGTGGCGATCAGGCGCTCCAGCGCACGACGTGTTTCAATCAGGTCAAGGTGGTCCACGACATCGATGGCGGACACCCTCAGGCCGCGCCGGGGTTGCTGCACGATCAGGCCGATGGCCGTCATGCGCATCAGCGCTTCACGCACCGGCGTGCGGCCCAGTTGGGTCAGATCGGCAATTTCGTTTTCTACAACAGCGGAGCCCGGGGCAATTTGTAACTTGGAGATCAGCGCTTCAATGCGGTCGTAGGCCAGGTCTGCCGCCCGGCGTTTGGGTTCTATGCCTGCAACGGCGCTTTTGGTGGTCATAGCTTTAACTTATAAGCCCCTGCGCGGCACGCACGGCGCACTCGGGGATGCCGTAGTTTAGGGCTACAAACCGGTTCAAAGTGCTCACGGCAGCGCCGCGACTTCGTCGCCTGCCCGCAAAAGCGTGGACACGCGCGATGGGCTCAGTGGCGGGCGTGGGCTTGGGGCATCCCATCCAAACAAGTGCCGCGCTGCTGCGCCGCAGATGCGTCCCTGGCATGCGCCCATACCGCATCGCTGGTGCAGCTTGGCGTCGTTCCAGCCGCTGCAGGCCGCTACGCTGCCATAGGCTACGTCTTCACAGCGGCACAGCACGGTGTCGCTCTGCGCCAATGTGCGAAGTTCGGGCCGAAGCGCGAAGTGTTTATCGACACGGTTGGCAAAATCCTGCCAGCCTGCGCGGGCATGGAGATGCGCTGACGCGGCTGGTTGCTCTATAGCTGCCAGGCCTGCAATACGGCCTTCTGCCATGGCTAGTTCAACGCCGCCGGCGCCTGAGCATTCGCCCGCCGCAAAGACATGCGGCAAGCTGCTAGCTTGTTGCGCATCGACTTGCAAGACCGGAGCGCCGTGCGCGCCAGGTTGCGTCGCGCAGCCCAGCAAGCGGCCCAGCTCGACGTTGGGCACCAGGCCAAAACCCGTGGCTACCCGGTCGCAATCGAGCCGATAGGTGCGCGCGCCCTGGCGTAGTTGGACGCTTTGCACCCGTCCCTGGCCTTGCGCGGCCACTACATAGCTGTCACAACGGTAAGCCCGGTGCAACAGCGTCGCCGCCTGGGCCAGCTTGCCCGGCCAGCGCAGAAGGCCCGCGCCAAACGCGGCCACTTGCCGCCAGGGGCTCTGTTCTGCCACGTGCAGCACGAGCGCGCCCGCTTGCGTGGCACTGGCCGCCGCCGCCAGCAACAAAGGCCCGCTACCGGCGAGCACGATGCGTTGGCCGCGCACCGGCATCCCGCTTTTAATCAGTGCTTGCAAGCCGCCTGCGCCCGTGGCGCCGGGCAGCGTCCAACCGGGAAAGGGCAGTAAAAGTTCGCGCGCGCCAGTACACAGAATCAGCTTCTCAAAGCCTTGCACCCAAGCGCTCTCCGCGCTCTCTAGCAGCAGTGCGCGCCTGCCTTGCGCGGCCACGACGCGCGTGCCACAGCGTATGTGTACATGCGGGTAGCGCGCTAAAGCTTCCTGCAATTGCCGCAAGGGACCAGGCGGCGCAGCACCAGCGCCAGTGCGCCAGACCTGGCCGCCAGGTGCAGGGTTGTCGTCTAGCACCACAATGCTGCGGCCGACAGGTGCAGCAGCCAGCGCTGCGGACAAACCGGCAGGCCCGGCGCCCACAATCAGGATGGCGCAAACCTGCTGCGCCGCAGGGGCCTGGAGCTCGGGCAAAGGGCGCGTCATCCTGCGGTCTCGCTTTGCACCAACATACCCTGCGCGCACAGGGTTTGGCATGCCAGACAGCTTTGACCGTTGACCTGGACGCGGCATTCCTGGCACACACCCATGCCACACATGGGGGCACGCGCCTGCCCGCTGACCGATTGGCGGGCAATGCCATCGCCACACAAGTACAAAGCGGCGGCAAGGCTGGTGCCTAAGGGTACTTGCGCTGCCTGGCCGTTGAGTTGGAATTGCACCATGGTTTGGGGCGCGCTCATACGCTTTGCAGCCAACGTGCGGGCAAATAGGCGCTGCCATCGAGCGCGCTTGCACTGGCACAAATGCCCGCTGCAATCAGTTGCGCGGTACCGGTGGCGGTGGTCACGCCCAGACCTTCATGCCCCAGCGCCAGCCATAGGCCGCACCGCTGTGGATGGGGGCCGATCAGCGGCAAGCCGTCCGGCGTGGCCGCCCGAAAACCGGTCCAGCTACGGATGATTTGCAGCGCGCCCAGGCCCGGCAGGTAATCGCTGGCGCGGCGCAGCATACGGGCCAAAATGGGCAGTTCGATAGCACTATCGGTGCTGTCAAACTGGCGTGAGGAGCCGATCAGTAATTGCCCGGTCAGGCGCGGCTGCACGTTAAATGCGACCGAGGTACCGCTGCATTCATGCGCGCTTTTGACATAGCCCAATTCCACCAATTGGTGGCGCACCATACCGGGGTAGCGTGCGCTGATGGCCAGGTGGCCTTTTTTGGCTTGTAGTGGAACTTCAGGGCACAACGCGCTGGCGCGCAAACCCGCTGCCAGCACGATATGCGGCGCACTGCGTGCGCTACCGTCTGACAAATACACGCGGCCATCATCCAGTGCGCGTACTTGTGCGTGCAATACGCTGATGCTGCCGGCATTTTTTAGGTGGCCTGTGTCGTTCCCGCTTTGGCCCAGCAACCAACGCGCCGCATTGGGCGCATAGACTACGCCATCGCTGCCTACTTGTAGCGCCCCGGCCAGGCCGCTGCGCAAGGCTGGCTCCAGCGCTGCAAGCGCTTGGGGTTGGATCAGCGCACAGCCGATGCCTGCGGCTTGCAAACGGGTTTGCTTATCGGCAGCCGCTTGCAGTTCTTCATCGTCCGCCGCAATCCATAGGGTGCCGCAATGGCTGTAGCCGCAGCCGCTGTCCATGCGGGCCAGCCAGCTACGCCAGATCGCCAACGAGGCGCTGGACAAGGCCAACTCTGCTGGGTTGTCGTCCATCACCACCAGATGGCCCATGCCGGCAGGCGTGGCGCCGCTCGGGCCGTCGTCGATCACCAATACCTGCAGCCCGCGTTGGCTCAGTTCGTAGGCGCAGGCTGCGCCCACGATACCCGCGCCAATGACGATGACTTCAGCGTCCATGCACTGCGCTAGCAATTAAACCAGGTGTCGTTCATACGGTAGCCTTCGGGGAAGGGATCCTCCGGGTCTGCTCCGTAATAGGACACGCCGGTGAGCCAAGCGCGACCGCTTATTTGCGGAATTATGGCCGGTGTGTCGCCCGCTTGGGTGAGGCCGTGAATGCGGCAATGGAACTCGGTGTCCAGCACCGAGGTATGGGTAAAGGCCTCGCCGGGCGCCAGGTCACCGCGTGCATGCATTAAAGCCATGCGCGCCGAACTGCCAGTGCCGCAGGGGCTGCGATCCAAGCGGCCGGGCGAGACGATGACAGCGTTCTTGGCAGTCTTGACGCCACCCACGGTTTGCAGCGGTCCGGCAAAAAGCGTCATATTGATAGTGTGGATTCCGGAGTTGACCGGGTGCACGCTGGGCAGTTGCACGGCAGCGGCTAGTTTGATGCGTTCGCCCACTTCAACCAGATCACGCGCTTCGGTGCGGTCTAGCGCAAAGCCCAGCCCGGCGGCGTCTACGATAGCGTAAATCATGCCGCCATATGACACGTCGACCGGAACCGTGCCCAAGCCCGGAACTTCTATATGGGCGTCACGGTGCATCACAAACGAGGGCACGTTATGAAAGGAGACACGCCGGCATTTGCCACCCTCACACTCAGCGCGCACGCGCACCAGGCCGGCCGGTGTGTCCACGCATAGTTCCGTAACCGGGTACTGCATTGGAACCATGCCGGTTTCCAGTACCACAGTTACGGTACACATCAAGTTGGAGCCGGACATGGGCGGGTAGTAGTCCGACTCGATGACGATCATGCCGAAGTCCGCCGCCGGGTCGATAGCGGGTGTGACAAGGTTGACAGCGGCATTGACGCTGCCGCGCGGGTCTGACAAGAGCATGGTGCGCAAAAAGTCTTGCTTTTCCTGTACTGCCAGTTGGCGCTCGAACATATTGTCCGCGCGCGGTGCAATTACCCCACCGGTAATGACGCGGCCCACTTCACCTTCGGCGTGTGCGCCGACGACGGTGATGATGTTTTTGAGGTTCATACTTTGCTCTCAGGAAAATCAATTTAGCGTAAGAAAACAGCTGGGCCCCGCGTACCCATTGCGCGAGACCAGGACGACCGCGTCATCGCCAGGCGCGCCAACCTTGTCACCGCTATGCGCAACAGCCCCGTCACTGCGAGGAGCGCTAGCGACGCGGCAGTCCATGAATACATGGATTGCCACGGCCTGCGGCCTCGCAATGACGGGTTTGGGCCTCGCAACGACTTCGAAGGCCTGCGGTCTTGCAATGAAGTAATGGGTTTCCGATGGCACTGCTTGCTTGCGCTTGCCATGTCGCTAGTCCAGCAAGGCCAGGATGTCGCGGTACAAGGCAGCGGCAATGTCCACGCCGTGCGCGATGCTTTGTGCGCGGGCAGCGAAGCGGCGCTCCGAGGGCAGGCGCACGCCTTGGCCGCTGATCGCTTGCAAGAGCAACTCGGCGCTAGCCTGGTCGGTGGCCGGGTCGCGCCCGGAAAAAAAGCGCGGATCAAAAGCCAATATCAATTCACCATGGCGTGGCGCGCCGCCAGGCCGACCATCGATGGCTACCGATTCGGCGCTGGTCAGGTCGCCCAGGAGCGGGCCGGCCATCAGCTCGATCATCGTGGCCAGGGCCGAGCCTTTATAGCCGCCAAAGGTGAGCATAGCGCCGCGTTGCAAGACGGTGGCCGCATCGGTGCACGGTGCGCCGTATTCGTCAATGCCCCAGCCTTCGGGCAGGGTGCGACCACTGCGACGGTATAGGTCGATCTCGCCGCGCGCTATCGCGCTGGTGGCAAAGTCAAACACATAAGGGTGCCCGTTAGCACGTGGCCAGCCAAAGGCCATCGGGTTGGTGCCAAACACCGCGTACTTACCCCCGGCCGGTGCTACGCAGGCGTGGCTGGGCGTCATGATGAGCGCACACAATCCGGCTTGGGTCAGCCGCTCCACCTCGGGCCAAAGCGCAGAAAAATGCAGGCAGTTGTTGATAACCAACGCACCTAGGCCTAGGCTGCGGGTTTTTTCGATTAAGAGTTCGCTGCCCAGCTCAAACGCCAGTGGCGAAAAATTGCCTTGCGCATCCACCGCCACCACAGCGGGCGAGCGGTGTTGCGCCACAGGGAGCGCATCGCGCAGCACTTTGCCTTCGCGCAAAGACTGCGTACACATGAGCAAACGGAACAAGCCGTGCGAGTGGCAGTGATCGCGCTCGCCTGCGGTCATGACGCGCGCCATGGCTTGAACCTGCGCCTCGATGATGCCGTGGTGGCGCAGCACGCGCAGCGCCAGTGCGTGTACTTCGTCTAGCGATAGGTGGACGGTGTCACTCATGCTGCGTACTTTGAATTCACAAACGTATCCCCCATACAAAGGGGTCCTGTGGGTCCAGCATCAGCGTAGCTTTGGCGCTGATGTACGCGCGGCCCCGGATAGTGGGAATCACCTGGTCATTCTCCAGCGCGTAGCTCGCTTCGAAGCGGCTGCCGATGATGCTAGCCTGCGTCCACACCGCCCCCGGTGCCAGCTTGCCGTCGGCGGCCAGGCAGGCTACTTTGGCACTCGTGCCGGTGCCGCAGGGTGAGCGGTCGTAGGCGCCACCGGGGCAGAGTACAAAGTTGCGGCTGTCCGCGCCGGTATCGTCTGGGCCGAAGAGTTCGATATGGTCAATTTCGGCACCATCGGTCCCACTAATTCCTTGGGCTACCAGTGCGTTCTTGAGGGCGGTGCTGTAGGCCATGAGGCCTGCTAGGTTATCGCTGGCTACGGGCTGTCCGTGGTCGCTGGCTAGGAAAAACCAGTTGCCACCCCAAGCCACATCGCCATGTCCTAGACCGTAGCCTGGCACCTGCACTGGCACCTGGCGCAGATGGCGCCAAGCCGGCACGTTACGTACGCTGACGGAGCCATCTGCATGCAGCGTGGCGCGCACACGGCCCACCGGTGTTTCGATGGTGTGCGTGCCCGCGCCAATGCGGCCCATAAAGGCCAGCGACACCACTGCGCCGATGGTGCCGTGGCCGCACATTCCCAGGTAGCCGCTGTTGTTAAAAAAAATCAGGCCTGCAGCACTGGCAGGGTCTTGCGGTGTACACAGCAGGGCGCCTACCAGTACGTCATTACCGCGAGGCTCCAGCATCGTGGCGGCGCGCCACGCGTCGTGCTCCTTGCGTAGTATTTCACGGCGCTCGGCCATGCTGCCCTGCCCCAGATCTGGGAATCCGGCGATGACCAGGCGCGTGGGCTCACCACCGGTGTGCGAGTCGATGACCTCAATGGTTTGCATAGGTTTGCGCTGTGGAAGGTTTCAAAACAGTGCGCACATCAGTGGCGTGTACGCTCAGTGCGAGGATTTCAAAAAGGCAGCCGTATCGGGATGCTGCGGGTCGTCAATCACTTGCTGCGGCGTGCCGATTTCATGGATCACGCCATTGCGGAAAAAAGCCACGCGGTCAGATACATCCCGCGCAAAACGGATTTCATGGGTCACCAAAATCATGGTCATACCTTCATCCGACAACATGCGCAATGTGTCCAGCACTTCGCCTACCAGTTGCGGATCCAGAGCGGAAGTCACTTCGTCAAACAGCATGTAGTCTGGCGACATCGCCAGCGCCCGCGCAATCGCCATGCGCTGCAACTGCCCACCAGATAGCTTGCCCGGAAAAACCTTGAGCTTGTCTTTCAAGCCCACATGGCTGAGTTGCTTGACTGCCAATTCTTCGGCCTGTGCCTCGCTCAGACCGCGCACTTTACGCGGTGCCAGCATCACATTTTCCAAAACCGTCAGGTGCGGAAAGGCGTTCCATTGTTGAAACACGATTCCGATGCGTTGGCGTAAGGCGTTGAGGTTGGTATCGGGCGCATGGACATTGGTGCCATCGACGCGTATGCTGCCGCGCTGAATCGGCTCTAGGCCGTTGATGCACATTAGCAAAGTGGACTTACCCGAGCCCGAGCCACCTATGACCGAGATTACCTCGCCCTTGTTCACCGTCATGCTCACGCCTTGCAGCACTTCCAGATTGCCGAAGGATTTGTGTACCTGGTCGATTTCAATCATTTTCCTGCCATCCTTTTTCCACCCGCTGTCCGATGCGGGCAATGCCCCAACTCATGATGTAGTACATCAGCCCGGCGATTGAGAGCACCAAAATAGGCTCTTGAATCCGGGTGACGATGGACTGCGAAGCGCGCAGTAATTCCATAATGCCGATCCACAGCACTAGCGAGGTGTCTTTGACCACGCCCAGCGTCAAATTGATCCAGCCGGGAAAACTTACCCGTGCGGCCATGGGCATGATGATGTAGCGCAGGGTTTGCAGGTAGCTAAGGCCAAGCGATCGTGCCGCCCGCACTACATTGGGTGGCACCGCTAGCACGCCGCCGCGTATCACTTCGGTGCAATACGAAGCGCAGTAAATACCCAGCACAAGGCAGCCGATGGCAAAGGCCGTCCAGTTGATGCCGGCAATGCTGTTAAAGGAATTAAAGAGCACAAACTGGATCAAGAGCGGCACGCAGCGAAACACATCGAGCAGCCATCCAAGCGGCGCGCTTGCGCGCGGATAGACCGCGCGCACTAGGCCAAATACAGCGCCCGATACGGTGCCTATCAGCATGGCCCATAACGTGAGCTGCAAACTCACCCATGCGCCTGCCAGCATGAACTGCAGATCGGAGAGTGAGAAGTCGGTACTCAGCATGGTTCGGCCTAGTAACGAAACAAGCGCCACGCCATCAGGCGCGCGCCGACCATGATGCCCTTGGCCAACAGGTAGTAAATCACGGCAGCAATGGCAAAGAACTCGAAGGTGCGAAAGGTCAGCACGTTGTAGGCTTGGGTAACGCCAGTTAGGTCGTTATTGAGTCCGACCACCACCCCGAGCGATGTCATCAGCATGGCCCAGACCATTTGATTCGTCATGGGGTAAAACACAATGCGCAAGAGCTGCGGCACGACGATCAGGCGGTAGGCCTGAAATGCGCTCATACCCAGTGAGCGCGCCGCGCGTACCTGCGTGTACGGTATGGCTTTGAGGCCACCCCGGAAATTTTCCGTTAGATAGCCCGCATTGTTAAACGTGATACCAGCCAGCAAGGCAAATGAAGAACTGAGGTGAATGTCAAACGCGCCCAGCCCAAAGTACAGCATATAGATTTGAAACAAGGCGGGCGTGTTGCGCGCTACCGATACCCAGGCATCAGCGAAGTGGCGCAGCGGCGCCTGGCGGTTCGTTTGCATAGCGGTGAGCGCCAGCGCAATAAGAACGCCAAACACCATCGATAGCACTGTTGTTTGCAATGTGAACCAGGTCCCCACCAGCATATCGGGCAGGGCCTTGAAGGCGGCTAGCCAGCGGAAGGAGTAGTCAAAGTTCATGACCGCACTATGCCTTATGCCAGGGCGCTTTCGGTGGCGGGTCTGGGCAGCAGCCAAGCGGGCAGGGCGGATGGCGCTTGGCCTGTGCAGGCCGTATCAGCGCACACGGCCAATGAGCCGAAATGCACCTGGCGCCCGGTCAGGCCCGGCGCGTAGTGCGCGTACTTGCCCGAATTGGTCATGATGACGCGCGCCGCCACGGGCACTACGGGCTCGTCCAGCATGCACCAGCAGGGATCGGTAATCAGGTTCACGCCAAAGGCTTCTAGCACCGCAATATCGCCATTGGCCCGCGCTTGCTCCTTGACCGCCCGCCCCAGGGTGAGCACGGTTTGCGTGCCCGGGTGGCGTTGGCGCCCCTGCAGCAAGCGCGCTAGGGCGTGGCATTCGGTGGCCGAAAAATGCGGATTACCCAGGGCTACCAAATCCACCGTGGGCTCATGCGAGCTGCTCAGCTCGCGCCAAGCGTGTTGCAAGTCCTGCAAGCTAACTGAAAAGCTTTGCACCGGCGGTTTGTCGCCAAGGGCGGTGGCGGCGTTAGGCGCTTCGGGGGTGGCGCCCACGATATGAAACATGGGCGCGGCGCTGCTGGTGGCAAAGGCAGCGCCAAACGCCTTCATATCGTCACTCGTCAGACCCGACTTTTCCAGCCCGCACAGCACGGGTATTTGCGTGCCGCAAAGCAGGCCCACGTGATAGCCAAGCAGTGGGTAGTAGGCATCGTCCGCGCCTTGCGGGGCGGGTACATCGATGCGTAAGCTTGCGTAGCGCTTACCGGGCAGATGGCACCCGGCCTTGGGTGCGCGCCCGGTCAGAGCGATGCAGATGTCTAAAAAGTCGGCGTACTTGGCGGTGTACGCACCCAGAACGCTATTGGCATAGACGACCGCATTGGACTCTGCCCAGACGATGTGTTCACCCGCAAGCGGCGCAGAATCTAGCAAGTACGGCGCGCAGGTATAGCTTGCTTGCGCGCCCATATCGACATAAGCCTGACCCAAGGCGCTGGCAGGTTCGCCAAACGCCGGGTCTATGCCCAGCGCACGCCAGCGGCGCTGGTCCACGGAAATGGAATTGAGAGTGGTCGGTACTTTGACTTGCGCCCCCCAGGCGCAAAGTTGCTGCGCAAAGCGTAAGCTGGCCGAGCCGGTGTAAATGCAGCCATCGATATGCGCTTGCACCACGTCGATCAGTTCGGTTGCGCCTTGCAAACGCGCCATACGCAACACTATGTGCATAGCCACTTGGCGGCCTTTGCCTTGGTCGCCGGCCAAAATTTCCAGGTCTTGTGCGCTCAGTTGTATGCCGTCGGGGACGCCGTTTGTGGCGGGGTCTTGCGCAGAGGTTGGTTCGCTGGTTGCAGCGTCGGCTGCTGCCGATGCAGCTTGAGGCAGCGCTTGTGTGCTTAGGCATACCCTTCCATCGGCCAGTACCTCGGCCCAGCCCGCCTCGCGCAGGCGGGCAAACGCGGCGCTGCCCACGCTGACTACAGGCAGCGCGCGTCCGAACACCAGTTCAGCCACGATAGCGCCTAGCGCCAGTATTTCGTCCGCTTGTTCGAGCACCAGCGCCGCAGGGCCGTTGCCGTTGAGGATCACTTCCATCAGCACGCTGCTGCCGGTGCAGGATCCGCGTCCGTTGGGGATGGCAAGTATTTTGCCAGTGATGATCTGGCCACTTAAAGGATGGTGGCGGTCTATGACTTCGCCGCTCGAAGGAGCCACACCGCCCCAAAAACTCAGTGCGGTGTCGCTAAACAGTACCGGCCCGCGAGCCGATCCAGAGGTGAGCGCTTGGCCTTGGATGGCTTGGGCCTGCATAAATAATTGCTCGTACAGGCGCCCGCAAGTCCCACACAGGGACTGGCGGGCGCAGATTGCTATCAGTAGTAAACGCCTGGGACGGTCAGGTCCGGTGCTTTGCCGTCGCCCACCCATTTTTTGTACAACTCCGCATAGCGGCCAGTGCGCACTTGCTGGTTTACAAACAGGTTGAGGTAGTTGATCAGGCCAAACTCGCCGCGCGGCGCTACCAAAGACACATAGTCGATGGGGTAAGGCGCATTGCTGCCTACTTTGAGGCGCTTGTCGTACTTGCCTGACTTGATGGATGCAAATGCCACGGTGGAGGTCGCCACAGTCGCATCAATCTTCCCCTGGCTGACGGCCAAAATCGTGTCGGCTTGGGTTGGGAATGCCAGGAAGCTGCCCTTCTTGTCGTTCCAGGCTTTCACGTCTTTTTCCAGCGCGATGGCTTCGTAGGTGCTCACCGTGTTGCCCACCGGGTGACCTTTGAGGTCGGAGTAGTTTTGGATCTTTTTGTCGTCACGTGTTAGCACGACCATGGTGAAGGCGAAGTAGGGAATAGACATACCCACCGTCTTGGCGCGCTCCAGCGTGTCCGAGGTGGAGCCCACCACGATGTCCACGCGGTTGGATACCAGCGCAGGGATACGGTCGGCAAACGGGGTCTCGACGATTTCGGGCTTCACGCCCAGCACTTTGGCCAGGTCATTGCAATAGTCCACGTCAAAGCCGACGGGGTTGTTGCTGCTATCGCGCGAGCCCATGGGTGGGAAGTCCAGTACCACGGCGCAGCGCAGTTTGCCCGACTCAATAATGCTGTCCAATTTGTCTTTGGCCAAGGCCATGGGGCCCGTGCATAACAAAGCGGAACCAACAGCCAGTACCGCGAGGGATTTCATCTTCATATCAGCACCTCAATAATTGTGAAATAAATAGAACAAGGGGGACTTGCACATATGCCGCATTCAAAGGGCGACACGGGATGCTCAGGGGACGGACTGGTATTGCACCGGGCGCGTGGCCAGGGCGGTCTTTACGATAGTCTCGACAAATTCGCGTTCGGCGCCGATCAGTGGCAACCGTGGGCGGCGCATGTGCTCGGCTCCCATGCCGGCCACGACGTCAATCAACTTCAGGTTTTGCACCAGTTTGGTGGACACGTCCAAGTGCAGCATGGGCGTCATCCATTGGTAGAGCTTGAGCGCTTCGGCAAAACGGCCGGCTACCATCAAGTCATACAAGGCAACAGTCTCACGTGGGAAAGTGCTGCCTACACCGGCAAGCAAACCGTCGCATCCCAGGGCCAGGCCTTCGTAGGCCAGGTCGTCCACGCCTAGGAACAACTGGTAGCGCTCGCCCACGGTATTGCGCAAATCGGTAATGCGCCGGATGTTGTCGCTGCTTTCTTTAATTGCGACCAGCCACTCGCAATCGGCCAGTTCCAGCATGTGCTCGGGTTTGAGGTCCACCCGGTAGGCGACCGGGTTGTTGTAAATCATCATGGGTTTTTGCGCCACGGCGGCCATAGTGCGCAGGTTTTGCATGGCCTCGCGCGCGTCAGCCACGTAAATCACCGAAGGCATCACCATAAAGCCGTCCACGCCCATTTTGTTGGCGCCTTCGATATAGCGGATCGCCTCTCGCGTGCTTGTCTCTGAAATATTAGCCAATACCGGCACCCGACCCTTGCTCACGTCCAGCGCGTTTTTGGCGACCAGCAGCTTTTCTTCCAGCGTAAGGGTGCTGGCTTCCCCCAGCGAACCGCAGGTCACCATGCCGTGGATGCCGTTGCGAATTTGAAAGTCCAGGTGCAGCGCTGTGCTCTCCAAGTCCAGGCTCTCGTCCGCGTGAAACTGGGTGGTAACAGCGGGAAAAATGCCTTTCCAGCGGGGATTGTTCATGGCTCGCACTCCTTCAAGATATGGCAGCTATTAGGTATAAATATCTTATTAATATATTTTAAGTTTAGATGCAAAGCGATGAGTGTCAAGAAAATTTTGATTAGGGTTTTTACGGGGTTGGCTGAGGCCGAGTAGGCGTTTGGAGGGCTGTTTTGCAACAGCCCAAGCGACGTTCAAGGTGCCACACCTAAAGCTGCCACGCACCAACCAATACGCCAACTCAAAAGAGATGAGCCGCAGCGGCTTTCTGGTCTAAGCCGCCCTTTCCACCATGCACTAGAGACCTTAGCCTGCCTGCGTCACATCCACCCCAAACTCCAGCGCTGCATCGGCCAGCGCGTCTACTTGCCCGCGTGCGTAGGTAGTGAAGTAATAGGCATGAAAGTGCTGCGTATCCAGGCGGTGCAGCAGGCAGGGGATGTGGTGGTGACCGGTCAGGGCGAAGCTGTTGGGGGCGAATGCAGCGGGCCTAAAGTCCAGCGCATAGAGTTTGGACAGGGCCTGCACTGCTTTGTCGCCATGCACGCCCACACGCACGCGGGCGTGGCTTAGGTCCAACACGGCGCCCGTGTCGGCGCTGATGTCCTGGCGCAGTAAGGCGACGCGGTCACCAGGGGCCGCGTCGGTGTCTCCAACCAGCAAAAACTCAAACGGGCCGCTGCGCATCAACGTGCCTAGCGCGCACGGACCCAATTGGCCGGTGTGCAGTGGAGGCGTGCAGTCCAAGGCACGGTGCAGCGCGCTGCTAAGGGCACCAATGCTGCTGGACCAGGTGCTGATTTGCGTCAGGTTGGAGAGCTTTTGCACGCGCAAATGCACTTGCAACTGGCCGCTGCGCGTAGGCTGGCTGCGGGTGGCGGGGGCTGAGATGGTGGCGCTTGAATCAGACACGGTAACGTACTCCTTGCGGATCGATAAAGCAGGGCTCGACCACGCGCAGCCGGTATTGCCGGCCTGTCGCCGGCGATGCCGCCACCACTTCCTGGCCCACATGCGCGGTGCCGCCCTGCAGTAGCCCCAGGGCGATGGCCTTGCCCACGGTTTTGCTAAAGGTGGTGGAAGTGATATGTCCGCGTCCGTGGCCGCTTATTGCGTCGTCCGCGAAGAACAAGATAGAGCCATTGCTCGGCGGCTGCGCCGGGTCCACCGCTTCCAGGCCTACCAGTGTGGGCCGGTCCGGCTTTTGTAAATGGGGGCTGTGGTTGAGCGCCTTGCCCCAAAAGTCTTTGGTCTGGCTGGCCATGCGGCTCGCGCCCATATCGCCCAAGGTGGTGCGACCATCCATCTCCGAGCCCACGACATGGCCTTTTTCGATACGCAGCGAACCTAGCGCTTCTAGGCCATAAGGCCGCAGATGCCAAGGCGTGCCCGCTTCCATCAGGTGCTCCCACGTGGCCAGGCCATGGTGTGTGGGCACAAAGATTTCGTACGCCAGTTCGCCCGAAAACGTCAGGCGCAGTATGCGCAGTGCCACGCCGGCTAAAGGGCCTTGGCCTTGGGTGTCCAAGAGACCCATAAAGGGCAGTGCGGCGTCGGCAAAGTCCAGGTGCGGGAAGGCCGCTTGCAGCAACTCGCGCGTGCGCGGCCCGGCAATGCTCATGGCCGCCCACTGGTCGGTGACGGACGCCACAGTTACGCGTAATTCAGGCCAGACTACTTGCAGCAAAAATTCCAGATGGCTCATCACCTTGGCCGCTTGCGCGGTGGTGGTGGTCATGAAAAACTGGGTGTCGCTGATCCGGGTCGTGGTGCCGTCGTCCATAACGATGCCATCTTCGCGCAACATAAATCCGTAGCGCGCTTTGCCCACCGCCAGTTTGGAATACCCGTTCACATACACCCGGTCCAAAAACTCGGCAGCGTCCGGGCCTTGCACGTCGATCTTGCCCAGGGTGGAGGTGTCGGCAATGCCTACGTTTTCACGCACCCATTCCATCTCGGCTTTGTAGGCCTCGGACAAGGTGGCGCCGTGCGTGCGGTACCACAGCGGGCGCAGCCAGTAGCCCGCTTCCATCTTGACGCCGCCGTGGGCCATATGCCAATCGTGCATGGCGGTTAGGCGTTCAGGTTGAAAGTGACCGCGCACATTGCGCCCGGCCAGCGCGCCCAGCGCCGCCGGGGTGTAGGGCGGGCGGAAAGTGGTGGTGCCGGCCAGGGATACATCCAAGCCGCGCGCCGTGGCCATCACGCCCATGCCATTGAGGTTGGAGGTCTTGCCCTGGTCCGTACCCATGCCTAGCGTGGTGTAGCGCTTGAGGTGCTCCACCGACACATAGCCTTCGCGGTGCGCCAGTTGCACATCATCGACGGTGACATCGTGCTGAAAGTCTACAAACGATTTACCGCCGGACATGTCTGAGCGCAGCGGCCCAGCCGGCAAAAAGGCCATGCCAAAGCCGTCTTGCAGCGTTGGCGCATCGCCCGCGCTTTGCAGGCTCAGGACGCCGGCTGCTTGCGCGCCTGCTGCCCAGCCCGAGCTGATGGCGCCATCCCAAGTTTGTTCGCCCACCATGCTGCCTGCGCCAAACTGCGCGCGGTCGAAAGCGCCCGGCACAAAGCAGGCAATGTCCTTGCGGTACACCGGTTTGACATTGCGGTGCGAGCTTAGGTGTACCGTGGGCGTCCAACCGCCAGACATGGCGACCAGGTCTACCTCGTGGTGCATGGCACCGCCCATGATGCGGCCTGTGTTGCTGTCAAAGCCTTCAATGCGTGCGCTGTTGGCACGCTGAAATCCACTCACTTGCGTGACCGCGCTGCCATGGTGGACGGTAATGCCCACGCTATTGGCTGCACTAAGCAGTGCCGGGGCCGTGGTGGGCCGCAGATCGACCAGTTGCACCTGCGCGCCGGACTGGGCCAGGCCAATAGCATCGGCATAGGCCGCATCGTTGTTCACGCAAAACAGCGCGCGCCGGCCAGGGGCCACCGCATAGCGGTTGACATAAGCGCCTACCGCGCTGCTGAGCATGACCGCCGGTTTGTCATTGCCGCCAAACACCAAGGGACGTTCAATAGCGCCGCAGGCCATGACGATGGCGTTGGCGCGCACGGTGCGCATGCGCTGGCGCGGCACACCAAAATCGGGGTCAGCCAAGCCGGGTGCGCTGCGCTCTATCACGCCCACGGTGTTGCCGTCGTAAATGCCAAAAGCGGTGCTGCGCGTGAGCAGGCGTACACGGCCTGTAGCGCTTATTTCTTGCAGCATATGGGCCAGCCACTGCGCTTGCGCGCTGGCAGACGGGCAGTTGAGCAAGGCGCCGCCGAGTTCAAAGTCTTGCTCTACTAGCAGCACATCCGCACCGGCGCGCGCCGCTTGCAGCGCGGCGGCCAGACCGGCCGGACCGGAGCCGATCACCAGCACATCGACATAGTCGTTGTGGTAGTCATAACGGTGGATATCAAAGTCCGCCACCGATTCGCCTAGGCCTGCGGCTTTACGGATGAAGTGTTCGTAAAACATCCAGGCCTTGCGCGTCGGGCCCATAAAAGTTTTGTAATAAAAACCGGCCACAAATACCGGCGAGAGCAGGGAGTTGATGGCCATGAAATCCAGGCTGACCGAGGGCCAGGCATTTTGCGTGCGGGCGCGCAGGCCTTGCTCCAGCTCGGTGGTGGTGGCGGCGATATTGGGCTCGCGCGTGCCGCCATCGCCCAGAGTGAACAAGGCATTGGGCTCTTCCACGCCCGAGCCCAAAATGCCACGAGGCCGGTGGTATTTAAAAGACCGGCCCACTAAATGCACGTTATGCGCCAGCAGGGTAGAGGCCAGGGTGTCACCCGCAAAGCCTTGGTAGGGCGAGCCGTCCAGGGTGAAGGTAAGCGCTTGGCTGCGGTCTATGCGGCCACCGCTGGGCAGGCGTTGCTTACCGCCTTGTGCTGATGGGGGCTGGTTCATGGCAGCGTCCTTTGCGCGGCGGGCAGCACCGATTCGATGTCGTGCGTCACCGTATGGCGCTTGACCACCAGCCAGCGGCGGCAGCCCAGGGTGTGCTGCCAAAACTCGCTGTGGACGCCGCGCGGGTTGGGGCGGGTATAGACGGTATTGACCCAAGCATCATGGTGTTCCACGCCAAGGTCCGGGTAGGCTTGGGTGGCGTCACCGAAGTAGCTGAACTCTTCGTGATCGCGGGTGCCGCAGAAGGGGCAGGCAATGCGTAACATGGTGTGTCTGCCCTTTCTACTGCAAATGGTTGTAAGGACCAGTGCCCGCTTCGTCGATGTAGCGGCCTTGGGCAAAGCGGTCCAGCGTAAAACCGGCGTTATAGGCATGCGGCGCCTCATTGGCAATCGTGTGCGCAAAACACCAGCCCGAAGCCGGCGTCGCCTTAAAGCCGCCATAGCACCAACCGGTATTGAGGTAGAGCCCATCGACCGGGGTTTTGGTGATGATGGGACTGCCGTCAGGCGTCATGTCCATGATGCCGCCCCAGTGGCGCAGCACGCGCAGGCGCGCGGCGCTGGGCATGGCACTGACCAGGGCTTGCGTGACTTCGCTGACGTTGGCTAGATTGCCACGCTGTGCGTAGGAGTTGTATCTGTCGATATGACCGCCAAACACCAAGCCACCTTTGTCAGATTGAGAGAAATAAAAATACGAAGCTGACCACACCACCACATGGTTAACGATGGGCTTGATGGACTCGGTGACATAGGCTTGCAGCACATGGCTGTCGATGGGTAATTGCAGCCCCGCCTTTTGCGCCAGCGGCGAGGTGTTGCCCGCCACCGCCATGCCGACCTTACCCGCGCTGATGGTGCCGCGCGAAGTGTGTACGCCAGTGATGCGCTCGCCCGACCATTCAAAGTCGCGCACTTCGCAGTTTTGGATGATGTCCACGCCCAGCGCATTGGCTGCGCGTGCATAGCCCCAGACTACGGCATCGTGGCGCGCTGTGCCGGCGTCCGGTTGCAGCATGGCGCCATAGATAGGAAAGCGCGCCTCGTCCGAAAAGTCAAGGTAGGGCGCTTCTTTCATCACATCTTCGCGGGTCAGGATATCGGCGCGGATGCCGTTCAGACGCATGATGTTGGCCCGGCGGATTTGCGCATCGTGCCCGCTGGGCGACATGGTGACATACAAATAGCCGCGCGGTGAGAACATGACGTTGTAGTTCAGCTCTTGCGACATGCTGCGCCACAAAGACATGGAGTGTTCGTAAAACGCGGTGTTGTCTTGCATCATGTAGTTGGAGCGCACGATGGTGGTGTTACGTCCGGCATTGCCCGAACCGATATAGCCTTTTTCTAGCACTGCAATATTTTTGATGCCGTGGTTTTTCGCCAGATAATAGGCGGTCGCCAAACCGTGCCCGCCGCCACCGATGATGATGACGTCATAGCTTTTGCGCGGCTCGGGGTCGCGCCAGGCGCGGTCCCAGTGTTGGTGTCCGCCAAGGGCGTTGCGCAATAGCGCCCAGGCCGAGTAGTGCGTCATCGCTTGGGCTCCTTACATGCGCATGCGTTTGGCTTCGGGGTCAAACGGCGGGTCCATTTGCAAGCGGGCCGGGCGACGTTCTCCCAGGATTTCAATCTCTAAGTTCATATCCGGCTTAAAGCATTCGGTGGGGATATAGCCTTGCGCCAGCGACTGGTTCACATAGTGGCCAAAGCCGCCCGAGGTAACCCAGCCAACCACGTTGCCATCGACCCAGATCGGCTCGTCGCCCATCACATCACAGTCCAGCGCGTCCACCACCATAAAGATGCGCGTCTTTCGCGGGCCGTCTTGCTTTTCTTTGATAGCTGCTGCTTTGCCGATGTACTCGTGTTTGTCGAGTTTGACAAAACGGTCCAGTCCGGCCTCGAAGGGGCCGTAGATGGGGCGGAACTCGCGGTACCAAGTGCCGAAGTTTTTTTCCAGACGCAGGCACAAGAGCGCGCGCATACCGAAGTTTTTGATACCCAAATCCGCACCCGCTGCCATGATGCTTTCGTACAAGCGGCGCTGGTATTCGGGCGCTACCCAAATTTCGTAGCCCAGGTCGCCGGTGTAGGTCACGCGGTTGATCTTGGCCTGCACCGTGGCAATTTCCATTTCGCGGTAGTCCATGAATTTGAAGGCTTCGTTGGACACGTCCTCATCGGTCAGGCGTTGCAGCAGTTCGCGCGACTTGGGGCCGGCAATCGATAAGCCGATCAGCTTCATGCCGTAGGGCGTGATGTGCACCGAGCCGTCTTTGGGCAAGGTCTGCTCAAACCAGCGCATGTGGTAGACCTGCGCCTGGCTGGAGCCCCACCTCATGAAGCGGCCTTCCTCGGCTTTTGCAATGGTGAAGTCGCCAATGATCTTGCCCTGGTGGTTGAGCATGGGACACAGCTGCAAACGCCCTGTTTTTGGCAAGGTATTGGTCATAAGGCCTTGCAGCCAGGCATGGGCACCTGGGCCAGTGATTTCGTACTTGGCGAAGTTAGCCACCTCGGTCACGCCAACTGCCTCGCGCACCGCTTTGCATTCTGCTTTGATAGGCTCAAAGTCATTGGAGCGGTGGAAGGACACGATGTCTTTGGCCTCAGTACCTTGGGGTGCAAACCACAGCGGCGTTTCCATGCCCCAGGAGTCGCCCATCACCGCGCCTTGTTGGATGAATTTGTCGTACAGCGGCGTAGTTTGCAGCGGCCTGCCTGCCGGCAGTTCCTCATTGGGGAAGCGGATGCGAAAACGGCGCGAATAGTTTTCGCGTACTTTGGCGTTGGTATAGGTGCGCGTGGCCCAGTCGCCGTAGCGCGCCACGTCCATGCCCCAGATGTCAAAGCCGGGGTCACCATCTACCATCCAGTTGGACAGCGCCAGGCCTACACCGCCGCCCTGGCTAAAGCCTGCCATCACGCCGCACGCGCTCCAAAAGTTGGTGCGCCCCTGCACCGGGCCGACCAGCGGGTTGCCGTCGGGCGCGACAGTGAAAGGCCCGTTGATCACGCGCTTGATGCCCGCATGCTCCAAGGTGGGGAAATGCTTGAAGGCGATTTCCAGTGAGGGCGCGATACGGTCCAGGTCGGGCTGCAGCAGTTCCTGGCCAAAGCTCCAGGGTGTGGTCTTGGTAGACCAGGGCTTACCTGCTTGCTCATAAACGCCTAGCACCATGCCTTTGCCCTCCTGGCGCAAATAGCTCTCGGCGCCGAAGTCGATGACGTGGCCGATCTCTTTACCGGCGCTTTTGTTAAAGGCTTCGACTTCGGGGATATCGTCAGTAACCAAGTACATATGCTCCATGGCCAGCACCGGTAGCTCGATGCCCACCATGCGGCCCACTTCACGCGCCCACAGGCCGCCCGCGTTGACCACATGTTCGCATTCGACCACGCCTTTGTTGGTGATGACGCGCCAGGTGCCGTCGGGCTTTTGCTCCAGACTTTCGACCTTGGTTTGCACTTCGATGGTCGCCCCGCCCAGGCGTGCCGCCTTGGCATAAGCGTAGGTGGTGCCGCTCGGGTCTAAGTGACCTTCATTGGGGTCTAGGAGCGCGCCTAGAAAATATTTTTCTTCAATGAAAGGGAAATAATTCAAGGCTTCTTTGATCGAAATAATTTCAGTTTCCATACCCAGGTAGCGGCCGCGCGCCACCGTCATCTTCAAAAACTCCATGCGCTCGGGTGTGTCGGCCAGCATGATGCCGGGCGATTTGTGCAAGCCGCATGATTGGCCGGAAATGCGTTCCAACTCTTCATACAAGCTGACCGTATAGCTTTGCAGCATGGCCACATTGGGGTCGCCATTGAGTGTGTGAAAGCCCCCGGCTGCATGCCAGGTGGAGCCCGAAGTCAGCTGGTCGCGTTCCAGCAGCATCACATCGCTCCAACCTTTTTTAGTCAGGTGGTAGAGCACCGAACATCCGACGACACCGCCGCCGATGATGACTACCCGTGCTGTTGTTTTCATATCTGCAAATCCTTCTACCAGAGAAATACAAAAAATTAAAAGTCGGTGGGTGCGCCGCCCTGGGATTTGCGCAGACTGACAAAAGCATCGAGCTCTTCTTCGATAGCCGCGTCCATCGGCGGACGCTCGTAAGCTTCTAGTTCTTTCTGCCAAATGGCGTTGGCCTTTTGGTCGGCCGTGGGTCGGCCGCCTTCATCCCAAGATTCGAAGTTACGCCAGTCTGAAATGATGGGCGAATAAAACGCCGTCTCAAAACGCTCTAGCGTGTGCGCCGTTCCAAAATAATGGCCGCCGGGGCCTACATCGCGTATGGCGTCCAGCGCCAGTCCGGCGGGGCTGACATCCAGCGGCGTAAGGAACTCGGCCACCATTTGCAAGAGGTCGCAGTCGAGGATAAATTTTTCAAACGACGCGGTCAGGCCACCTTCCATCCAGCCGGCGCTGTGCATGATGAAATTACCGCCGGCTTGCGTCAGTGCCCACAACGAAAACACCGATTCATAAGCCGCTTGCGCATCGACGGTGTTGGCTGCGTTCACATTGGAGGTGCGGTAGGGGATGCCGTATTTGCGGCACAGTTGCCCGCCCACCAGAACCGCCTTCATGTACTCGGGTGTGCCAAAGGCAGGCGCTCCGCTTTTCATATCGACGTTGGAGGTAAAGCCACCATACACCACCGGTGCGCCGGGGCGCACCAATTGGGTCAGGGTAATACCGGCCAGCGCTTCGGCGTTTTGCTGCGCCAGCGCACCGGCAATCGTGACCGGCGCCATGGCCCCGGCCAGTGTGAAAGGCGTGAGCATGATGATCTGGTTGCGCGAGGACATTTCCAAAATACCTTGCAACATGGGCGTGTCCAGGCGCAGCGGAGACGAACTGTTGATGATGGAAAACAGCGAAGGTTCGCGCTCAAGTTGTTCATTACTGATGCCGCGCGCAATGCGCACTATTTCCAAAGCATCTTGGTTGCGTTCTTTGCCCAGCGAATAGGCGTGAAAAGCTTTGTCGGTGAGTTTGGCGATGTCGGACAAGCAGTCCAGATGCCGCACCGAGGCATGCAAGTCCACTGGCTCTACAGGATAACCGCCGGTGCAATGGATGATGTCGTAGCGCTGCGCTAGTTTCACCAGATTGCGAAAGTCCTGCTGGTTACCTGCGCGCCGCCCGCCTTGCATGTCCGAGCAATTGGGTGGGCTGGCCACTTGCGCAAAAGCCAGGTTGTTGCCGCCAATGCGGATATTGCGTTCCGGGTTGCGTGCATGCAGGGTGAACTCGGAGGGGCAAGTCTTAATGCTCTCCAAAATCAGATGACGGTCAAAACGCACGCGCTCGGAACCGTCGCGCACGTCGGCGCCGGCTTTTTTCAATATCGCACGCGCGCCTGGGTGCATGAAGTCCATGCCCATTTCTTCCAGGATGGTGAGTGAGGCGTTATGGATCGCTTCCAACTCGTCCTCTGACACCATGGGCGTGGGTGGCAGGCGGTGCTTTAGCTTGCGGTATTTGGTGGTGGGGGGTGCAACGCGGACGGTGCCGCTGCCTCGGCCCGCGCGACGTCTTGCCGGCGAGCTGGGCGCTGTTGCTTCTTCTGTCATGTGGGGTGTCTCCGCTTAGAACCGATGCAGGAATGTGCGTTCACCGGCCAGGTCGCGATGCCTTAGTGGGCGGCGCACGGGCAAGCACAGCAATTCTATGCAGTTCACCCAAGGTAAATGGCATGGGTCCCCTCGATTCGCAGAGCCGCTTGCGGCCTGGGCAAGCGCTTGGCCGCCCGTTCACAGGCTCGCGCAGTGCAGACCAAAAGCCCTTGCTTAGAGGGGAATTGCACTGTCTTTGCATCTTCACGGGGCAGAGGCACAATCACGCATTGCCGCGATAGTGCCATTGGGAGGCGCAATTTTATAAATTGCCCAATGGCAGCGCAAGGACAATGACCCCCTCTTTGCCAACGCAATGGCTGCCGGAGTGCCCCTATGACAGACGAGGATAAATTTGAAGCGCGCGCCCAGCGCATGCTTACCCGCTGGGCCGGCCAGCGCATGCCGGTCAGTCGCCGCGAAACCGCTGAGGGCGAGGTGCTGCGCCATGCGCCACCCTGCGTGGGCGCGCTTGATGCTTCGCTGCAGGTCTATCACGAACCGGCTAAGGCTTTGCCGGTGCTGACCACCTGCGACGTGCTGGTGGTGGGTGCCGGGCCTGCAGGTATTTCAGCCGCTTTGGCCGCGCGCCGTGCGGGTGCGGACACAGTGTTGCTGGAGCGCTTTGGCTGCCTTGGTGGCGTGATCACCACCGTGGGCATGGAAACTCTGGCCTGGTACCGCTACGAAGGCACGGTGGAAGGCGAGGGCATTGGCATCGAAATGGAGCGCATTGCCGCGCAAATGGGGGGTGCGATTAAATGGCCTTATAACGACAGCCAGTGCCTGGATGCAGATTTTTTTAAGGTGGTGGCCGACCGCTTGATTACGGAAGCCGGGGTGCGGCCTATCTTGCACTGCATGGCGGTGGATGTGATTTTTGAGGAAGACGGCAAGCGCTTGCGTGGCATTGTTACCGAGAGCAAATCGGGCCGCCAGGTGGTGCTAGCCAAGCGTATCGTGGACTGCTCGGGCGATGCGGATATCGCCCATCTGGCCGGGGCTAGCTACCGCAAAACGCCCAAGGACAAGATGCTGGGCATGACCACCGTGTTTAACGCCTCAGGCGTGGATACCCAAACGTTTTTGAATTACACCGAAAGCCAGCCCGCCACCTACGCCGACTGGAGCCGCACCTGGGCGCAAGAAACCACGGGCAAAGAAGACACGCTGCGTAGCCCGTATCTGGACAAAGAATTTGATACCGCCCGCGAGCTAGGGGTGATACCGGCGGACAGCACCAATATCGGTGGTTCCTGGTCTGCTTTGACGCCTGCCGGTGAGGCCACCAATTTGAATCTGGCGCATATGTACGGCTTTGACCCGACCGATGTGATGGACCTGACGCGGGCCGAAATGCAAGGCCGCCAGGATGCGCTGCATGCGTTGATGGCGCTCAAAAAAGTAGTGCCTGGTTTTGAAAACGCCAAGCTGCGTAACTTTGGCATGACCTTGGGCGTGCGCGATTCGCGCAAGATTATTGGCCGCTACAACTTATGCAGCCAGGACGTGCGCAGCCAAGCTAAGTTTGCCGACAGCATCGGTATCTTTCCGGAGTTTATCGACGGCTACAACATTCTTATTTTGCCCACTACCGGGCGTTATTTCGAGGTGCCTTACGGTTGTATGGTGCCTTTGGAAGTGGAAAACCTCTTGGTTGCCGGGCGCTGTGTGGCCGGGGATATGGTCTCGCATGCCGCTATGCGCAATATGATGGCTTGTACCGTGACAGGACAGGGTGCTGGCGTGGCCGCTGCGGTGTCGATCCAACAGGATAAAAGTACTGCGCACGTAGACATGAAGGGTGTGCAGGCGGAGCTGCAGCGCCAGGGCGTTCGCCTGCATTAAGCCCCAAGCAGGCACAAAATTGACACAAAAAAGGCCGGTAGAACCGGCCTTTTTTTAAGTGCGAAAAACAAGGTGCGAATAGCTCCGCACCGTGTCCATCACGAAAGGTGCTTGCCAATCAGGCCAGCCATTTCGAACATTGTTACTTGCGCTTTGCCAAACACTTCTTTAAGTTTGGCGTCTGCATTGATGTTACGCTTGTTGGTAGCGTCTTGCAGTTTTTGTTTCTTGATGTAAACCCACAGCTGCTTGACAACTTCGGTACGTGCAAGGGGCTTGGCGCCCACCACAGCAGCCAATGCGGCGCTGGGGGTCAGCGGTTTCATGAATGCGGCGTTCACAGCGCGCTTTTTGGCCGGAGCCGCTTTCGTTGCAGCTGGAGCCGATTTTGTAATTGCCTTTTTTGCGGGAGCCGCTTTTTTTGCGGGCGCTGTTTTTGGAGTTGCCATTGCGAGGTGGTCCTTCAGGGGGTTAGTTGATTGCCAACGATAAACTTTACGTCCGGCAGGCGGATGCTACTGGAGAAATTGGCGCTTTCCAAGAGGGGAAAACGAAATTTTTGCAATAGGACACTTTATTTCGCCCTATTTTTAAACTACTCACAGCCTTTTTCGGGGCTGTCAAAGCGAGAACTTCATGACCAAGCCCATTCTCACCGCCGACCTGTGCGATGGTTTCATGCGCCGGGCGCAGACTGATTTTGCAGTTTTACCGCCGGTATTTACCCACTTTGGAGGCCGTAAAGTTTTCAGCGGGCCGGTGCGCACGGTGAAGTGTTTTGAGGACAATTCCATGGTCATGGAGGCGATTGGGGAACTCGGTTGGGTCGATACCGCGCTGGGCCGCGTGGCGCAGGTTTTGGTAATCGATGGCGGCGCGTCGATGCGCCGGGCGCTAGTCGGAGGCAATATTGCCGCGCTGGCAGCGCGCAATGGCTGGGCCGGTGTGCTGGTCGATGGTTGCGTGCGCGATGTGTATGAACTGGCGGCCTGCGAGCTCGGCATTTGCGCTTTGGCGCTCATGCCTTTGCCCACTGAAAAACGCCAGACTGGGCAGCGAGATGTTGAAGTGCAGGTGCAAGGCGTGCGCATCACACCAGGACAATGGCTGTATGCCGATGAAGACGGTATCGTGGTCTGCGCTCAATCCGAGTCGCAGGCCGATTGAGCGGCCCTGGGACGCTGCGCGCGTGCTGGCAAAGTGGCCAAGACCAGGCTCAGTAAGGCCAGGCCAAAGGCTAGCGCTTGGAGGGCGCTAAAGCTTTCGCCAAAACCCAAGATGCCAATCAGCGCGGTGGTGAGGGGCAGCATCACCGCAAACACACCGGCCTGCGAGGCCGGTATGGTTTTGAGTCCGGTCATCCACAGCCACACCATCCATACACTGGCAGCCATCGCATAAAACGCCAGCAAACCCCAGGCACTCAAGCTGACTGCGCCAAAGTCAAATTGCAAGGCGATATACAGGCCCATGGGTGTGGATAGCGCAAAGCCATTGAGGTTGATGATGGCGGCAATGCGTTTGGGGCTGAGGGTAGCCGACAGGCGCTTACCGATCACTACAAAGGCCGATTCGCATAAAACCGCGCCAAAAACCAGCAAATTGCCCAAAAGCATATTGGCCTGGACCTGAGGCAATGCAAGGCCCGGCGCTGGCGAAGGGCCTTTGGCCAGGGTTAAAAGCACAAGACCGGTGGCGGCCAAGGCTACCGCCAGCCACATGCGCGCATTCATTTTTTCTTTCAGAAAGTACCACCCCATGAGGGCCGAGGTGGCGGGGATGGCCGACAAAATAACACCGGCTGAGACCGTGCTGGTCATGCTCACGCCGTACAGCATGCAAATGGAAAAAAGAAAGTTTCCCAAAAACGATTCTAAAAACAAAAATACCTGCGTGCGCCGGTCGATTGGCGTTTCGCCCGCCGGCTTTTTGATCCAGGAGGCCATGGCCACGGCGGCGATGCCAAAGCGCATCCAGGCTAAGAGGAACACGGGAATGACCGCAACCAGAGGTTTGCACAGGGCGACGTACACGCCTACCAGCGTCATGCTGAGCGCCAGGCTGGCGTAGGCAAGCGGTTTTTGGAATCGGTGGGTCACTCGGGGGCAGGGCGGTTGTCGAGGGCAAAGTACGGCCAGCGCAGCGCACCCCATGGGTATTTGTGCCCAACGCGGTTACCATGCCAGTCATTGGAGGTTAACCGATGAGCACGGCGAAGTTTGCATACGCGAGCAATACCAATTTTTTTCTGGCCAGTGAAGCACTCACAGAGCAGCCCTTTGCGATTGTGGGAGTCCCCTTTGATGGTGCAGTGACCAACCGGCCCGGCGCCCGCTTTGGACCGCAAGAAATTCGCCGTGCCAGCCTGATGTTGTGCGACGGTATCCATCCGCATTTTGATGTGTCGCCCTTGGGCATGGTGGGCGACGCCGGCGACATGGCCTTGCCCAATGCCAGCGCACTGTCCGATGTGCGCCGCTGCATAGAAGCGCAGGCTGCCCCCCTTTTTGCCAAGCACCATTGCATTTTTTTGGGCGGCGACCATTCGGTGACTTTGCCGTTGTTGCGCGCGGCTAAAGCGCGCTTTGGGGCATTGGCCCTGGTGCATTTTGACGCCCATTGCGACACCTGGAGCGACCATTTCGGCGAACCCTCGGGTCACGGCACCTGGACCTACGAGGCTATCCGGGAAGGGTTGGTGAGTCCGCGCCATACAGTGCAAATCGGCTTGCGTTCCTCCGGTGCGCGCGCTGCGCGTCAGTATGTGGCAGACCAGGGTGGCCTGATCTTCACCGCCCGCCAAATGCGCGGTCTGGACGGCCCCGCGTTGAACCCCTTGATCACCCAGGTGCGCGAGCGCCTGGGCACCATGCCGGTGTACCTGACGCTGGATATTGATTGTCTGGACCCGGCGTTTGCCCCGGGTACCGGTACCCCGGAGCCCGGCGGTTTGACGAGCAGCCAATTGATGACATGGCTGGAAGCGCTGGTCACGTTGCAATGCGTGGCCATGGATTGCGTCGAGGTCGCACCGGCCTATGACCACGCCGAACTGACCAGCCACGCGGCGGCCACCATGGTCTGGACCTATTTGTCCGGGCAAGTGGCTAAGCGCCTGACCGCGGGCTGACTCCGCACTTTTTGCATTGCACGCTAAACCAAGCGGTTTTTATGGGCTCGCTGCTTCAATCAGACACGCAACTAAATCGGCAAAGTTATTACGAAGCCAGCGTGACTCGGCCTGCGCCGCTGGCGCCCTTGTCTGGCGAGCTGCATACTGATGTGGTGGTAGTGGGCGCCGGGTTTGCTGGTTTGTCGGCAGCAATTGAGTTAGCGCAGCGCGGCTTTAAGGTGGCGGTGTTGGAGGCTGACCGGGTATGCAGTGGGGCTTCGGGGCGTAACGGTGGCCAGGTCATAGTGGGCTATGCCAGCGGGCAATCGGAGTTGGAGCAGCAGTTGGGCATGCAGGCGGCGCGTCAGATGTGGGACATGTCGCTAGAGGCCATTGACCTGATGGATGCGCGCATCGCCCAATGGGGCATAGCTTGCGAGCGCAAAAATGGCTATTTGTATGTGGCCGACAGCCCGCGCCAAGCGCGTGCGCTCGATGCCGAAATGGACCTGATGGACAAGGTCTACGGCCTATCCACCGAGCGCGCCTACGGCGCGCAGGTGCGCGCCTTGATCGACAGCCCGCGCTACGTGGCTTGCGCCTATGAAAAGCGCTCCGGCCATGTGCATCCCTTGCAATATGGATTGGGCCTGGCCTGCGCCGCATTGGCGCTGGGCGTGCAGATTTACGAAAAAACCGCTGCGCTGACCCTGGACCAAGGAGCTGGGGTGGTGGTGCGCACCGCTAACGGCCAGGTCCGGGCGCGTTACGCCTTGATGGCGGGCAATTGCACTTTGCCCGCCTTTGGGCCCCAACTGGCGCCCTCGATTGCGGCGCGCATCATGCCGGTAGGCACCTATATCGTCGCTACTGCGCCCCTGGACCCAGCCCTGGTGCAGACGCTCATACCTAGCGGCGCGGCGGCCTGTGACAACAATGTGGTGCTGGACTATTTCCGCTTCAGCCAAGACGCGCGCCTGCTGTTTGGCGGGCGCGTCAGCTATTCCAGCCGCACGCCGGCAGGTTTGCAACAGCGTATGGCGACGCGTCTGGCCACGGTGTTTCCGCAGTTGCGCAATGCGCCGATCGAATTTGTTTGGGGCGGGTTTGTCGATATCAGTATGAACCGCGCGCCGGATTTTGGACGGCTGGGGGAAAACGTGTATTACTTGCAAGGCTTTAGCGGCCACGGCGTGGCGCTAAGCGGGCTGGCCGGCCAACTGGTGGCCCAGGCCATAGCGGGTGAGGCATCGCGCTTTGAGCTGTTTTCGCGGCTGAAACACCGCGACTTCCCTGGTGGTGCCTTGTTGCGCACCCCTAGTCTGGTGTTAGGTATGCTTTACCATCGATTACGAAGTTATTTTTAGTGATTGCGCGTGCGTGCACAATGGAGGATAAATAAAGCACCTTGCTTTTCGGGAGTCGCCGGTTTGGGCCGGCAAATATAAATACAGATTATGAATACATCAAAAAACATGTCCTTTAACGACCTGGAACAGTGGCTGAACGAACGCCGCGTGACCGAGGTCGAATGCCTAGTCCCCGACTTAACCGGCGTGGCCCGCGGAAAAATTTTGCCACGCGCCAAATTTACCGAAGACCGGGGCATGCGCCTGCCCCAGGCCATAGTCGCCATGGGCGTTACGGGCGAATTTCCCGAAAGTGGGCCTTACTACGACGTGATAGAGCCAACGGACCGGGATATGCAGTTGCGCCCCGACCCGTCCACCGTGCGCATCGTGCCCTGGGAGACCGACCCGACGGCGCAGGTGATTCACGACTGCTTTGACCACCAGGGCAAGTTGGTGCCTTTTGCACCGCGCAGCGTGCTGCGCAAAGTCTGTGATTTGTTTGCCGCCGAAGGGCTCAAGCCCATTGTGGCGCCGGAGTTGGAGTTTTACCTGACCGCGCGTAACACCGATCCCAATACCTTGCTCAAAGCGCCCATAGGCCGCAGCGGTCGCGCCGAGACTTCGCGCCAGGCCTACAGCATCGACGCGGTCAATGAGTTCGATCCACTGTTTGAAGAAATTTACGACTATTGTGAAAAGATGGAACTTAACGTGGACACCTTGATCCACGAAGTCGGTGCCGGGCAAATGGAAATCAATTTTTTCCACAACGAACCGCTGGGCCTGGCCGACGAAGTGTTTTTCTTCAAGCGCACCGTGCGCGAAGCGGCTTTGCGCCACGACATGTACGCTACCTTCATGGCCAAACCCATTGCCGGTGAGCCGGGCAGCGCCATGCATGTGCACCAGAGCCTGGTCGATATGCAGACTGGTAAAAACGTGTTCAGTAAAGAGGACGGTAGCGCCTCGGAAATGTTTATGCATTACATCGGCGGTCTGCAGCGCTATATACCGGCGGCCATGGCCCTGGTGGCACCCTATGTGAACAGCTACCGCCGTTTAACCCGCCATTCGGCAGCGCCTATCAATATCGAATGGGGCTATGACAACCGCTCGGTGGGCATACGCTCACCCATTTCCGAGCCCTCGGCACGCCGGGTGGAAAACCGGGTGATCGGCTCGGATGCCAATCCCTATGTCGCCATGGCCATGACCCTGGCTTGCGGTTACCTGGGTATCAAGAACAAGATTGCCCCCAAGCCCGAAATGAAGGGTGACGCCTACTTATCACCCTACGCCTTGCCGCGGAGCCTGGGCGAGGCGTTGGACTGGTTGCGCCGCGAGTCGGACTTGCACGAGGTGCTGGGCAAAGAGTTCATTACCGTGTACTCCGAAATCAAAGAGCTTGAATTCGAAGAGTTCATGAAGGTAATTTCCCCCTGGGAGCGCGAGCATTTGCTTTTACATGTCTAGCCAGCAGCCTGACCCCAGGTCGCTGCTGGATGTTTGATTCTGATCCAACTTTGCCCCGATAAATTTTATGAATTCACTTGTCGATACCAGCCACATCCAAGCGCTAGACAGCGCGCATTTTTTGCATCCATTTACCGATTTCAAAGATCTCAACGCGCGTGGCGCCCGCGTGATGACAGAGGCCAAAGACATCTATGTCTGGGATTCGGAAGGTAATCGCGTCTTAGACGCCATGAGTGGTTTGTGGTGCGTCAATGTGGGCTATGGTCGCCAAGCATTGGCCGATGCAGCACAAGCGCAAATGCTCAAGCTGCCTTACTACAACAGTTTTTTTCAGACCACCAATGTGCCCGCGGCCACCCTGGCGGCGCGTCTGGCCTCGCTGGCGCCCACGGTGGGAGGGCGCAGTTTTGAGCACGTTTTCTTTTCGTCTAGCGGCAGCGAGAGCAATGACTCCAATGTGCGCATGGTGCGCCGCTACTGGGATTTGCTGGGACAGCCCGAGCGCAAGATCATCATCAGCCGCATCAATGCCTACCACGGCAGCACGATGGCCGGCGCGTCCTTGGGCGGTATGAGCGGCATGCATGCGCAAGGCGATTTACCCATTCCCAATATCGTCCATATCGGTCAACCCTATTTTTTCGAGAACGGGCAGCCCGGTGAGTCCGCGCATGATTTCGGTATCCGTGCGGCCGGCTGGTTGGAAGAGCGCATCCTGGCCCTAGGCGCCCACAAGGTGGCCGCTTTTATCGCTGAGCCGGTGCAGGGCGCCGGCGGCGTGATCATCCCGCCAGCTACATACTGGCCCGAGATCCAGCGCATCGTGGACAAATATGGCATCTTGCTGATTAGCGATGAGGTGATCTGTGCCTTTGGTCGCCTGGGCCACTGGTTTGCATACGAAAAATTCGGCTACCGGCCCGACCTGATTACCTTTGCCAAGGCGGTGACCAGCGGTTACATCCCGCTGGGTGGCGTGATGGTGGGCGACCGCGTAGCCAAGGTCTTGATAGAGCAGGGCGGCGAGTTCAACCACGGCTATACCTATAGCGGCCATCCGGTGGCTTGCTCGGTGGCGCTGGCTAACCTGGATATTTTGGAAAGCGAAAACTTGGTCGGCCGGGTGCGTGACGATAGTGGCCCCTACTTGGCGGCGCAGTTTGCGACGCTGCTCGATCACCCCTTGGTGGGGCAGGCCGAAACCTGCGGCCTGATGGCCGGCTTGGTGCTGGTCAAGGACAAGGCTTCCAACACCCTATTTCCCGCAGATCTTTCGGTGGGCATGGCATGCCGAGGGCATTGTTTTGCCAACGGCCTGATCATGCGCGCCGTGGGTGACCGTATGATTATTGCGCCGCCCCTGACCATCACCCATGCACAAATCGACGAAATGATGGGTTTGATCCGTCTGGCCTTGGATAAAACCCTGGCCGATGCCCGGCGATCAGGCTGGATTGAGGCAAACCTATAATTTCGATTCTCCGCCGCTTTGCGCGTCGACTGCGTGAGGCCCCTCTTGTTTTTCAACGGCCCTTCATTGGAGGTTTTCTCGATGTCCAAATACGTTTTTAGCCTGACCCTGGTAGCCTTGGTACTTGCCGCTTGCGGTAAAAAAGAAGAAGCAGCGCCCGCACCTGCGCCCGCTGCCAGTGCCCCGGCGGAGGAAAAAGTCCTCAATATTTACAACTGGCCTGACTACATCCCCGAGGGCATGATCGCCGCTTTCGAAAAAGAAACCGGCATCAAAGTTAATTACGACACCTTTGAAACCAACGAGGCGCTCAACGGCAAGTTGGTGGCTGGCAACACCGGTTACGACATCGTAGTGCCGGGCACGTCGTTCAGTCCCGCCCAGGTGGAAGCCGGTTTCTTTCAGCCGCTGGACCGCGCCAAGCTGAAAAACTATGGCAATCTGGATGGTGACATCATGGCGGCACTGGTCAATGCAGACCCCGGCAACCGGTATCTGGTGCCCTGGGCCTGGGGCTTTACCACCGTGGGTATCAACCGCACCAAAGTGGAGAAAGTCTTAGGCAAAATGCCTATGCCCGAAAACGCTTGGGACCTGGCCTTCAAGCCCGAATACACCTCCAAGCTCAAGTCCTGTGGCATCGCCTACCTGGATTCCCCCACCGAGATCCTGCCCCCTGCGCTGCACTACATCGGCAAAGACGCTTATTCCAATGACCCAGCGGACCACAAAGCTGCAGTGGACATGCTGGCCAAAGTGCGCAAAGACATTCGCATCTTTAGTTCTACCATGATCGACGACATCGCTGGCGGCAAAGCCTGCGTAGTGGTAGGTTGGTCGGGCGACGTCAACATCGCTGCCGGTCGCGCTAAGGAAAACGGTTCCAAAGACGTGATCGAAGCGCTGCTGCCCAGCACCGGTGGACTGATCTTCTTTGACACCATGGCGATTACCAAAGACGCCAAGCACCCGGGCAATGCGCACGCCTTCATTGATTTCTACCTGCGTGCCGAGAGTGGCGCCCAGGTGTCCAACGAGTTGAGCTACCCCACTGGCAACAAAGCGGCTATGGAAAAAATGAACCCCGAAGTGGCCGGCAATAAAACCATCTTTATTGAATCTGCTGTGGCCGCGAAAATGGTCAAACCCGGCAAGTTCACCAACGAAGGTCGTGAGGGCATGGCCAACGCATTTACCAGCTTCAAAAAAGGCAAGTAATTGGGCGCGCCTTAGGCAACAGGACTGTTCTATGCTTGGCGTGAACAGTCCTTTTTTGTTGCCCGCGTCCTAACTGCTGCGCCATGCATTTTTTCACCAGCTTGCTCCAAGGTCTGCCCTCACCGGGTCGGCGCTTTGTTATTGGCGTGCCCATGGCATGGCTGCTGTTTTTCTTCATGCTGCCTTTTCTGGTCTTGCTCTACATCAGCTTTGTGGACATGGGCAATGACATCCATCCCTTTAAGCCGCTGTGGGATGCGCAGGCCGGCGTATTGCATCTGAAGTACGAGAACTACAGCAGTATTTTTGCGAGTGCCGAGGGCGGTGGTCTGGTGCAGACGATTTATGTCGAGGCCTACCTACGCTCTGTGGCCTACGCCTTGTGTACCGCCATCTTGTGCCTGTTGCTGGGCTACCCTTTTGCCTACGCCATAGCGCGCTCTTCGCCGGCGGTGCGCCCGGCGCTGCTGATGATGGTGATGCTGCCGTTTTGGACCTCGTTTTTATTGCGGGTGTACGCCTGGAAGGGCATATTGGCTGACCAAGGTGTGCTCAACCGCCTGTTCATGGCTCTGGGCTTGGTGCAAGAACCGGTGCAAATGCTCTACACCGATGTGTCCATGCTGGTGGGCATGACCTATGTCTATCTGCCCTTTATGGTCCTGCCTTTGTACGCGACCCTGGTCAAGTTGGATCTGCGCTTACTCGAGGCCGCACATGACCTGGGCGCCTCGCCCTTCAAAGCCTTTTGGCTGGTGACTGTGCCCCTGTCGCGTGCCGGCATCATCGCCGGTTTTGTGCTGGTGTTTATCCCGGCGGTGGGCGAGTTTGTGATCCCATCGCTATTGGGCGGGCCGGAAAACATCATGGTGGGCCGCGTAGTCTGGGACGAAATGTTCACCAGCAACAACTGGCCGCGCGCCAGCGCCTTGGCGGTGAGCATGATCGCGCTCATCGTAGTGCCGCTGGCCTTGTACTACCGCTCGGCGGCGCAGGCAGCGCCCGGCAAAGCCTAGGAAGCACCGTGTACCGTTTTGTTCAACATTACTTCAGCCGGGCCTGGATGGCCCTGGTGTTCCTGTTCCTGTATCTGCCACTCTTGTTCATGGTGGTGTTCTCGTTTAACAGCAGCCGCCAGGACGCGGTATTTACCGGTTTTTCTCTGCGCTGGTACGAAGCCCTGGGCCGGGACAATAAAATTGTGGAAGGCTTTTGGCTGTCCTTGCAGATAGCGCTGGCTACGGGCGTTTTGTCGGCAGTGCTCGGCACGTTCGCCGCCTTCGTGCTGGTGCGCTACCAGCGCTTTACTGGGCGCACGGTGTTCTCGGGTATGGTGAACGCGCCTTTGGTCATGCCCGAGGTGGTGATCGGCCTGTCCCTGCTGCTGCTTATGGTAGGTATTCAAAACGTCTTTGGCTGGCCTGAGCGCGGCTTGCTCACCATCATCCTGGGCCATACCCTCTTGGGCATGGCCTACGCCATGGTGGTGGTCCAGTCGCGGCTCCTGGAGGTGGACCGCTCCATTGAAGAGGCCGCCATGGATCTGGGCGCGCGCCCGGTGCAGGTGTTTTTTCTGGTGACCTTGCCCAATATCGCCCAAGCCATCGTGGCCGGGTTTTTGTTGTCCTTCACGCTTTCGTTTGACGATGTGGTGATTTCCGAATTTCTCTCCGGCCCGGGCGTCAACACCTTGCCGCAAGTTATCTTCGGCTACGCCAGAAGAGGTATCAACCCGACGATTTACGCAGCGGCCACTTTACTGATCAGCGTCATCACCATTGCCGTCGTCACCTACAGTGTCTGGGTAGCGCGCCAGGCGCGCCGGCGTACGCAAGAGTCGCAACAGGCGCAGCAGACGTTTTCCGATGCTGCGGCTCTGGTGTAAGGCGCGTCAGCAAAGCGGATTTTTCGCAGATCTTAGGCGGATTTATGGCCACTTGGGGCGCCAAAGCCATTGCCATGGCTGGCTGTGTAGCAGGCGCAAGCTCTAGCTTGGCTATGTTTTGATTGTTGTAAAGGAGATGCTTGTGTTTACATCTAAAGCGTGCAGGGACCATAGCAGGAGGCAGCCGTGGTGCAGACCGAAGCACTAGCGCAAGCTGCGCCGTTTTTACAAATCCAGCACATTGTCAAAAAATTTGATGATGTTTTTGCGGTGGATGATGTCAGCCTGGACATCGCGCAAGGTGAGATTTTTGCTTTGCTGGGCTCTTCGGGCTGCGGTAAATCCACCTTGCTGCGTATGCTGGCCGGCTTTGAACTGCCGACTTCAGGCCACATACTGTTAGCCGGGCAGGACATCGTGGGTCTGGCGCCCTACGAGCGACCCATCAATATGATGTTCCAGAGCTATGCGCTGTTTCCGCACCTGACGGTCTGGGAAAACGTGGCTTTTGGCCTCAAGCGCGACGGCATGCCCAAAGGCCAGATCGAAGAGCGGGTCACGCAAATGCTGGATTTGGTGCAGCTCAAACAATATGCCAAGCGCAAACCGCACCAGCTCTCGGGCGGCCAGCAGCAGCGCGTGGCGCTGGCGCGCAGCTTAGCCAAGCGCCCCAAGCTGCTCTTACTAGACGAGCCCTTAGGCGCATTGGATGCCAAGTTGCGCCAGCGCACCCAATTGGAACTGGTGGACATCATTGAGCGTGTGGGGGTGACCTGCGTGATGGTGACGCATGACCAAGAAGAGGCGATGACGATGGCGACGCGTATCGGCGTGATGAGCGAGGGCAAGATTTTGCAAATCGGCAAGCCGGCCGAAATTTATGAAACGCCCAATTGCCTGTTTGTGGCCGACTTTATTGGCACCGTCAATATTTTCAAAGGTACGGTGGAAGTCGATGAGGCCGACCACGTCATCATCGGCTCGGCCGATTGCAAACACTATGTCAGCCACGGCATCACGGGTACCCAAGGCATGGCCGTGCATGTGGCGGTACGGCCAGAAAAAATGTCCATCCAAAGCGCTCCGGTGAGCGAAGCGCAACGCGAACTGGCGGCCGAAGTGGGCTTGAACCTGGCGCAGGGTGTGATTACCGAATTGGCCTATCTGGGCAGCCTCACCACCTACCACGTCAAACTAGCCAGCGGCCTGGTGGTCAAGGTGACGCATACCAATGACGCACGCCATGGCAGTTCGCCCCTCACCTGGGGCGATGCGGTTTATGTGTGGTGGTCCGGCAGCGACCTGGTGGTGCTGACGCGCTAAGGCCAAGGGCAGCGCTCTGGATCGGTGCGCTGCGGCGGGGGCCTCAGCCTTGCGCCATCGGCCTTGTCGGATCGCTACACCACTCACTCCAACTGCCAGCAAAAAGGGCCGAACTTCCCAGTCCGGCAATTTGCATTGCCAGGATATTGGGGGTAGCGGTCACGCCGCTGCCGCAGTGGTGCACCACGGTCTCTAGGCCGCGCGTGCCCAATAAAGCAACAAATTCGGCGCGCAACTGCGCTGCCGGTTTGAATCTTCCGTCTGCCTCTAGGTTGAGATGGAAAGGCCGATTCAAGGCGCCTGGAATATGGCCGGCCACCGGGTCCAGCGGCTCGACCTCACCCTTAAAGCGCGGCGTCGCGCGCGCATCCACAATTGTTTGCGTGGCGCGCCCTAGCTTGTCCAGCACCTGCCCGGCTTGTACTAGGGTGACCAAGGGTTCTCCCATCACAAAGTTACCCCATTGCGTCCCGCTCGCCGTTTGGGCAGCGCCGCTCTGGGTGGCGCCCCCTGCCGCCGTCCAAGCGTTCAGACCGCCGTCTAAGACCGCCACTGCGTCATGTCCCAACCACTTGAGCATCCACCACAAGCGCCCGCAAAAACTGGAGCCCTGGCGGTCATAGACGACGGCCTGCATGCCCTGCATAAAACCTACATCGCGTAGCCAGTGTGTGACTGTTTCGCGCGCAGGTAAAGGGTGGCGCCCCCCGCTTTGCGCACCGGTGCGCTGCCGGTCGCCTTTAGCGCTGAGCGTGCAGTCTAGGTCGGCAAATACCGCGCCTGCCATATGGGTTTGCGCAAACATCTCGCCCCCGGCTTCACTGCGGCTCAGGTCGAAGCTGCAGTCAAACACCATCAGTGGCGCTTTCGCGTTTTGCAGTTGAATCACTTGTTCGGCGGAAATCAGGGTGGTATACATGGCGTAAACGGCAGGCGCCGTCGTGAAAATAGTGGGGATGCTGAAGGGGGACTGTATCGCAGGGCACGCGGCAAGCCGTACGCTTCAATGTTCCTCTGCCGGCGTATCGGGCAGCGCACGCGCGCGCAACACGGTGGACAGGATGCCGCTGGCCAATATCACCGCAATGCCCGCCCAGCCCAGCGGGGCGATGTGGTCGCCAAACAGCAGCAGGCTGTACATGCTGGCAAACACAATTCCAAAGTACTGCATGCTAGCGACCACCAGCGTGGCGCCTTTGCGGTAGGCGCGTGTCATGCACCATTGGCCCAGGGCTGCCAGTATGCCTATGGGTATCAGCCAGGCGGCCGCCTGCGGGCTGACCTCGCTCCAGGGTGTCATATCGGTAAACAGCATGCCCACCGCGCCCACGAGTGCTGTACCCACTGAAAAATAAAACACCGTGCGTTCTTCGGGTTCGCCGGCTTTGCCCAGCGCCGTGACCTGCATATAGGCCAGTGCCGCGCCTATGCCCGAGAGCAGGCCAATCAGGCCGGCGAACAATTGGTCATGGTCTATCGTGGGGCGCAGCGTCATCACCACGCCGGCAAAGCCCAGCATCACCGTGCCCATCAGCGCGCCTTGTTTTTGGGCTTGTCCATAGAGTAGTGCCCCGCCCAGGATAAAGGCAGCCACCCAGACACCGCTCATATAGTTCAGCGTCATGGCCGTGGCCAGGGGCAGATGGGCAATCGCATAAAACCAGGAGCCCAAGGACAGCACGCCCACGGCGCTGCGCGTCAGATGCATCATGGGCACAGGGGTGCGCAAACTGGCGCCACGCGCCCGCACCACCACCGCCATGAAAATGACGCTCACCAGGCCACGGTAAAAAATAACTTCGAAAGTGGTGAAGCTCTGCGAGGCAGACTTCACGCCCACGGCCATGGTGGCAAACAAAAACGAGGC
>CAMBFN010000004.1 GCA_945865425.1 Comamonas sp. lk
CGCGCCGCCGCCGCCGCCGTGGCGATGGGATAAATCCCACCGTTAGAATCCCAGCCCATGGAAGCTTGGCCGAGCGGTTTAAGGCACCGGTCTTGAAAACCGGCGAGGATGTGAGTCCTCCGTGAGTTCGAATCTCACAGCTTCCGCCAGATACCCCTCTCATGGGGTTTTTTTCGCCGATTATTTCCCGCAAGCCATATTTATGCGTTGCGAAAAAATACTGTCCGGTGGCACGGCTTCCCAGCCATCGGGGTCCGGCCCGAGTTGTTGCAACACTGTGCCGGCGCCCATGGGCTCTTTGTAGGTTTGCATATCCAGACCGCGGCTGCGTTTTCCTTTGCAGTCGTACTCGACCAAAAAGCGGCTGGAGCGCACGCCCTCGCCATCGGCTTGCTCCATATTCACCAGTTCCCACACTTGCACCATGCCCGCTTTGCGCGTAAGGCTGGCCTTGTCCATAAAAAATTGTGCGCCACTCGTGGGTCCGACAGGCGTCCAATCGGCTTGCGCAGCGCCGGCAAATAGCAGGGTGGCGATGCCGATAAGGTGTGTGAGTGAACCTAGGCTTTTCATGGCGTTTTTGCGTTTATGCCAGCCCCACCGCCGTGCCGCCCAAGCGCTTGGCCAAGCCTTGTGCCAGTCGGTTGACGTTGCCGTAAATCGAGAGTTGCGGGTTCGCGCCAATGCTGGTGGGGAAAAGGGAGCCGTCGTGGATGGACAGGTTTTCTATTTGCCAGTGCTGGCCATCGGGCCGGGTGACGCCCAGTTTTTCATCGCCCGCCAGACCGCAGCCGCCCATGACGTGGGCGCTGCCTAGTTTGGTTAGTAGTGGCTTCATCGGCAGGGCCTCAATGGCCGCTTTGGTGGCCGCCCAGGTGCTGCTGCCGTCTGCCAGTTCGTGGCCCGGGTACACCATGGTGGCACCTGCCTCAAACTGGATTTGCGCCATGGCCAGCATAGAGCGGCGCGCGCCTTCGAGCACATAGTCGGTGAGCGGGTAGTCCAGCAGGGGCGAGCCGTCGCCTTGCAGCTCGACCTTACCCCCGACGGCGCCTTCATGAAAGCCATCGCGCATCAGCGCCAGCATCACATTGGCCCTGGGAAATTGGCGGTACAGCGCCGCCTGTTTTTCGCCAAAGCCGGGCAGGTTGGCCCCGAAAAACACCGGGTGCAGCGGCGCGACCTCCAGCTTGAAGCCGATAGGGCCGTCCACCGGCTGGGTGTACAAAAAGTGGTCTGAATAAATGGTTTGTGGCGCACCGGCCCAGCCGTCCACCGTGTCTTTCATGACGGCGGTGGTGATGGCGACTGGATGTAAAAAAGTGCGCGCGCCCAGGCGCTTGTGCGGGTCTGGTGCCTTGGAGCGTAAGAGCAGGGCGGGCGAATTGATCGCGCCACCGGCCAGCACATAGTGTTTGGCGATGATGCGGGTAGGCGTTTGCGCGCCATCGAGCGGCGCCGCATTGGGTTTGACGGAAATACATTGCAAATCGCTGATACGGCCTTTGTCGATCGTGATGCGTTCGACGCGCGTTTCCACCAAGAGCGTGGCGCCATGGTCTAGCGCGTAGGGGATGGTGGTCACCAGCATCGACTGCTTGGCGTTGGTGGGGCAGCCCATGCCGCAAGAGCCCAGGTTGTAGCAGCCCTTTACATTGCGCTGCATCACCTCGGCTTTGATGCCCAACTTCTCTGCACCCCGGCGCAAGAGCTCATTGTTCTCATTGGGCGCCACTGTCCAGGGCGCGATGTTCAGGCGGGCTTCGGCCTGGGCGAAGTAGGGCTCCAGGGCTTCGGGTGTGTAGTCGGGCAGGGCGAATTTGTCGCGCCAAAAGTTCAGGGTATCGGTGGGGGTGCGGAAAGAACTGGTCCAGTTGACGGTGGTGGTGCCGCCGACGCTGCGGCCTTGCAAAATCGTGATGCCTTTGTCCTTGGTTTTGCGCCCGGCCGATTCCTGGTACAGCGAGGCGTAGGCCTCGGGTTCGCGCTGCTTGAAGTCGGTGCTGGTTTTGAGTTGGCCTTCTTCGATGATGATGACCGACAGGCCGGCCTTGGTCAGCAGCTCGGCGGTGATGCCCGCACCTGCGCCTGAGCCGATGATGGCGACATCGCAGCTCAGGCTGACCGGGACCGCGCCGTGTTTGCCGCCCAAGACTTTCCAGCCGCGTTGCAGACCTTGGAGGATGGGATCAGGAATATTGCTCATGGCGTGCTAACTCAATAAAAAAGGGGATAGGTGAGTGGCGCACCCAGGGCGCCAGGTGACTAGACGGCAGTAGGGCCGGGATAACCCAGCACCGCCCAGGATTCTTCACCTGAAAAATAAGGTGCACACACGATGTCGTGCAGGCCCAGATAGGCTTGTTGTTTGAGCTCGGTACCAGAGGTCCGCATGCCTTGTAATGCCGCGCCGACCTCGGCCACCGTAGCGCTTTCCCACGTCGCGGACAAACCGACAATGCCGCGCCGTCCGGCCATGGTGGGTAGGAGCGCAAACAATTGCGAGAGTTCGGCTTGTACCCCTTGCGGTGTGCCGGCGATGAAGCTGTCTGCACGTTCCAGGTAAGCCAGCAGCGATGCCTCTTGGGCCGCTGCGTCGGCAGGCAAAGTGCCGGCCAGCATGGCTTGGGCTACGCGCCTGAGCACCAGGCGTGCCGGGTCACTGAGTTTGCCTTTGACGAGCCCGGGCTGCAGCAGTGCCACCGCGCCTCCGGCTGCGGCCAGCACGATGGCTGATCCGAATCCAAGTTTGAGTAAGGTTCTTCTTTGCATGGCGCAACTATCGCACAGCGCAGCCCACTTGCGGTCGCCAAGGCGTCGGGGTTTTCCCGATTGTTAGCGCGTATGCGCTTGCGCAGTGTCAGACCAAGCGCCCGGAACCAAGGCCCGAAGGTTCAAGCCCCTAGCAGCACCGGAAACGCCGCCGAGTCCATGGCCGCGCCAGGGGTCGGACCGCCTGAAGGTGGGGGCGGGGGCGACATAAAGCCGCTGCGCAGCACAAATCGGGCATCGGACCCGGTAAAGCGCGCTGAGAAGGCGCGGCGCCGGTTGGGGCTGGCGTTGGCCGGGGCACCATGTACGGTCAGGCCATGAAACGCAATGCAGTCGCCCACTTCCAGCGGCCATTGCAAAACGCGGTGTTGCGCGCGTTGCGCCTCAAAATCGGGCGGCGGTTCAAAGCGCGGATCTTCGGCTGCATGGGTCTTGGAATCCACAAAGCGTGCCGGCGTAAACCACCTTCCCCAAGCGTGCGAACCGCCAATGAATTCGATGGCCGTATCCTGGTTCACCGGGTCCAGCGGTATCCAAAAGCTGATGATGTGCTCGCCGTCTATGGGGTAGTAAGGCTGGTCGTGGTGCCAGGGCGTGCGCTCTTTGGTACCCGGCTCTTTGACCAAAATATGTTCGTGGTACAGATTGACCTTGGACGAGTCCATGAGCTGTGCCGCCAGTTGCTTAATGGGTGATTCAAAAAAGAAGTCGCGGTAGGCGTCAATGCGCTGCCAGTTGCAATAGTCACCAAAAAATCGGCCTGGGTTGCCCTCGGGTGTGTAGTGCTTGGCGTAGGGGCCGGGCTGGCGCAAATTTTCTTCAACGCCTTCGCGCAAGCGCTCAATCCAATCCATGCTGACGACCTGGCGCAGCGGCACTGCGCCGTCTTTTTGGTAAGCTGTCCGAGTGTTTTGGTCGATCATGCGTGCTCCTATGGGGTGCGTGGCGGCTGGGCGAATGCTACGGTGGTTGAACGAAGGTCTGGATAAGCCCGTCATCGCGAGGAGCGCAGCGACGCGGCGATCCAGCAGTGCAAGATTCTCAAGCCAAAGTGGATTGCTTCGCTTTGCTCGCAATGACAGGACTGGACTTTTGCAAATGTTCCTAAAGTTGTCTAGACAACTATACGCTTGTTATTTGACTTGAAGGCTCAGGGTTTTCCCGCTTTAGCTTAAGTTGTATAGACAACTATACTCAATCAGACCTCAGTCGGGCAGCCTTGTCCGATCCGGCGGGCCGCGTTTTTTGCAAGGAGTTTTCGCCATGTTTTTGCGCAATACCTGGTATATCGCCGCTTGGGATAGCGAACTTGGCAGCAGCCCGCACGCAGTGCAGGTGCTGGGCGAGCGCATCGTGCTCTATCGCAAGTCGGACGGCAGCGCCGCCGCCTTGGAGGACGCCTGCCCACACCGCAAACTGCCGCTGTCGCTGGGCCGTATTCAGGGCGACCATATCGAGTGCGGTTACCACGGCCTGACTTTTGACTGCAGCGGCGCCTGCGTGAAGGTGCCGAGCATGGACAGTATCCCGCCGGGCGCGCGGGTGCGTGCCTACCCGCTGCATGAGCGCTACGGTTTGTTGTGGATTTGGATGGGCGAGTCTGAGCGCGCTGACCCGTCCACCATCCACGCGATTGCGTATTGGGATGACCCTGCTTGGGGTTGTAACCAGGGCGAGGCCATCGACATGGCCTGCAACTACCTGCATATCACCGACAACCTGCTGGACCCTTCGCATGTGTCATGGGTACACCAAAGTTCGTTTGGCAATGCTGCTTGCGAAGATACGCCGCTCGATACCATCGTCGCCGATAACGGCGTCACCGTGTCGCGTTGGATGCGCGATGTCGAACCTGCGCCTTTTTATGTCCCTTTCCTCAAGTTCCAGGGTAACTGCGACCGCAAGCAGCAGTATGAAGTGCGCTTTCCCAGCCACGCCTATATCAAGGCGATTTTTGTACCGGCGGGCACGGGAGGTGACGACAAGCCTTTGCACACCGATGGTTTCATTATGGACAGCTATAACTTTATGACGCCGGTAGATGAAAACCACACGCGTTATTACTGGTTTCAGATGCGCAATTTCGCGCCCGATGATGCCGAGGTGTCGCGCCAGTTCACCGAGTCGGTGCGTGGCGCTTTTGCAGAAGACAAGGTGATTTTGGAAGCGGTGCACCGCGGTATAGAAACTGCCAGTGTGCCGCCAATTGGCTTAAAAATTGACTTAGGTCCGACACGCTTTCGCCGCGCTATGGCGCAGTTGATTGCCGAAGAAAATTCGCAGGCCCAAGCCCAAGGTCCAGCGCGCACGCGTTCCATCCCCATCCAAGCGGAGACGGTATCTTGAGCGCCACCCACCAGGGCCTGCATTTCAATCCCCATGTGGCCGCCCTGCCGCCCTATAACGCAGGGACCAATGTGGCGATTGCCCGCGCGGCCTCGGGCATGCAGGACATTGCCCGCTTAGCCAGTAACGAAAACCCCGAAGGCTGCTCGCCCAAGGTCATGCAGGCTTTGGCCTCCAGCACCTTTGAGCCTTGGCGTTATGCGGACCCGGCGTGTACGGCTTTGCGCGCGGCACTAGCGGTGCGCTTGGGTGTAGATGTGGCGCAGATTGTGGTGGGCAATGGCTCAGAAGAAATGATTGCAGCGGTGTCGCGCGCCATGCTGGTACAGGGTAACCAGGTCCTCACCGTAGTGCCTAGTTTTGGTCTGCATGAAATCGAACCCCTGGCGATTGGCGCCACTGTGGTCAAGCTGCCCATGACGGCAGAGTTTGGCTTTGACTTGGCGGCCTTGGAGCGTGCCATGGCCGCAGGCCCGCGCATTGTGTTTTTATCCTCGCCCTGGAACCCGGTGGGGCCTGCGCTCAGCCATGCCGATTTGCAGCGTGTGCTCCGTGCGGTGCAACCGGGCAGCTTGCTGGTGCTAGACGAAGCCTACTTTGAATACGCCGACCCCGGCAGTGTTGACGGCTTGGAAATGCTCAAGACCAGTGGCCTGCCCTTTGTGGTGTTGCGCACTTTTTCCAAGGCCTACGGATTGGCGGGTTTGCGGGTGGGTTACGCGGTGTGTTCAGATGGGGAAATTGCGCGTGTTATGGGCTCGGCCAAAACGCCTTTCAACGTGAATGCTGCCGCGCAATTGGCCGCTGTGGCCGCCCTCGAAGATGATGCCTGGATGCGCGCTTCGGTGGCGCGCTTGCGCACCGAGCGTGCGCGCGTGGCCCAGGTAATAAAAGCGCTGGGTTTACGCGTAGCCGATTCGCAAACCAATTTTTTGTTTTTCGAATGCCGCAGTGATAGCGCCGAACAAGCCGCGGCGCTCTTGCGCCAGGGCATCATCGTCAAGGCCTGGCGCGAAGCGGGGTACGAACGCTTTATGCGCGCCACGATTGGCAGCACGCAAGACAACGACCGTTTGTTGGCTGCGCTGGCGCTGCTCAACCCAAAACCTTAAATGTGGCGCAATCCAATTGAGGCCAATGCCCCCATGGCGAGCGAGGCTAGCCCGTCATTACGAGGCCGCAGGCTGTGGCAAAGTCTTGTCATTGTGAGGCCGCAGGCTGTGGCAAAGTGGCGTCATTGCGAGGCCGCAGCCGCGACAAAGTGTTGTCATTGCGAGGCCGCAGGCCGTGGCAATCCAGGACTTCATGCTTTGGCGGTAGTGACCTCATTGCAGCATGGACTGCCGCGTCGCTTCGCTCCTCGCAGTGACGGATCTCGCGTGGCCGCATCCTTGACAAAGTGTCGTCATTGCGAGGCCGCAGGCCGTGACAAAGTGTTGTCATTGCGTGGCCGCAGGCCGTGGCAATCCAGGGCTTCATGCCCGCATGTATCGCCACGTCGCTACGCTCCTCGCGATGACGGGTCTGGTGTGATTTACGCTCCTCGCGATGACGGGTCTGGTGTGATTTACGCTGCTCGTGATGAATTAGCTTCGCAATGTGTTCCTAGCCTGTGCATCCGCATAATGCGCCAAGTTCGGTGCCAAGTCTGCCGTATATGGCGGTGTAAATCGCTTTCATCTGCGTTAAATTTTTTCTAGGAAATACGCCATGCCTAAGACCTCAATTCCTGCTACTTTGCTCCAAGCGCTGCGCCAAGCCATCGGTGCCGACTATGTAGCGACCGCCGAGGCGGTCGCGCTTTTGGATGTAGGTTGGAACCCGCAGAACCTGGGCGCAGGCATCGTCGTCTCGCCCGGCTCTACGCAGGAAGTGGCTGCAGTAGTGCGCTTGTGCGCGCAGCACGGTGTATCGCTGGTGCCGCAAGCTGGGCGCACCGGACTGGTGGGTGGCAGCGTGTCGCAGCTGGGGCAAATCGTGTTGTCGTTATTACGTATGAATCAGATCGAACCCATTGATGCGGCTGAGCGCGTGGCGGTGGTGGGCGCGGGTTGCACTTTGCAGGCTTTGCAAGAGGCCGCTGCGGCAGTTCAACTGGAGCCGGGCATTGATCTGGCCGCACGCGGTTCGGCCACCTTGGGCGGCATGGTGTCTACCAATGCCGGCGGTGTAATGGCGTTTCGCAATGGCGTAATGCGCCACCGCGTGCTTGGCCTCGAAGCCGTGCTGCCGGACGGCACGGTGTTTCAGGATTTGACGCGGGTGGTGAAGAACTCTGCGGGCTACGACCTGAAACATTTGTTCATAGGCGCTGAAGGTACGCTGGGTGTGGTCACGCGCGTAGTCATCAAGCTGGACCCGCTGCCCCCGGCCAGCGCCACGGTGTTGCTCGGCCTGCCGTCGGTGGAGGCAACTTTGGAAGTTATCAGCCGCGCCTTGCATATCGACGCCGGCCATTTGCGCGCTGCCGAGGCCTTGTGGCAAGGCTTTATGCAGCTCAACGCCCACGCCTTGCAATGGGTGGACGCAGCCATGCCGCTAGACCAGCCCATGTACCTCTTGCTCAAGTTGGGCGGCAACCAAAGCGATGCGCTAAATGCCGCGCTGGAAAATTTATTTGAATCCATTGCCGCCGATTACCCCGGCGCCACCGGCATCATCGCCAGCTCGGCGCGTCAGGAGAACGAACTGTGGCGCCTGCGCGAAGACACCGACATCGTCTATCGCGCGCACCCGCAAGCGCCGTCCTACGATGTATCAGTACCGCTTTCGCGCATCCCTGCGTACGCGGCGCAAGTGCAGACCGAATTAGCCCAATACGACGCCGCCTGGCGTCCCTATATCTTCGGCCACCTGGCCGATGGCAATCTGCACATCATCTTGAATCAGGCCGGTCCGCTGCCGCCCAAGCGCGCGCAAGCGGTAGAGCACATCCTTTACCGGAACTTGCAAGCCATGGGCGGCTCGTTCTCCGCAGAGCACGGCGTAGGCTCCAAGCGCATCGGCGCGATGAACGACACCACCGACAGCACCAAGCTGGCCGCTATGTCGCAGGTGAAGCAGTTGTTAGACCCGCAGCGGCTGATGAATCCGGGCAAACTGTTTGTGGCCTGATATCTTTGGCGATCGCATCGGTCATAATGACCAGTATGATCGATATATCTATCGGGATGGAAAAACCATGATCACCCAAACCAGCGCCGTGAATTTCAGGCAAAACCTGGGCGAAATGCTCAACCAAGTGCAGTACCGCCAGGACAGCGTACTGATCAGCAAGGACGGCAAACCCGTCGCTGCCCTGGTGGACGCCCGCTTGTTTGAACGTATCCGGCGCATGCAAGGCCGCTTTGATGCGCTGTGCCAGCGGATTGAAACTGGCTTTGCTGCAGTGCCGCAAGAGCAGGGCTTGGCTGACATCGACACGGCCATTTCGGCGGAGCGGCAGGTCATGAACAAGCAGGCACCGGGCGCCAGCGCAAAACCACGCCAGGTCACTTGATTGCGCTGCGTATGGGCCTGGTGCTAGATACCAATGTATTGCTGTCAGGGATCGCCTATCCGGCCAGCATCCCAGGCAAAATTTTGACCGCCTGGCACCGGGGTTCTCTGGAACTGGTGCTGTCCGATTACCTGTTGGATGAGTTGCGGCGCGTCTTGCCGCGTTTGTCGCACCGCCATGGTTTGAGCGCTACCGAGATAGACGATTTGGTGGACGCTTTGTCTATCCAGGCCGAAGTCATAGAACCGGACACCAACATAGACCCCGAATTACGCGACGCAGGGGATCAGCCTGTGCTCGGGACCTTGGTGGCTGGGATGGCGTCTGCAAATATCGACTACCTCATCACTGGGGATAAAGACTTGCTGGCTCTGGTCGGGCGTTATCCGATCATCACCCCCGCCCAATTTTGGGCACAACACGGCGGCGTGTAGTACCGACTTTGCTGGCCCACGCGCGCTGGCGTGGTACCGAAAAAGTAAGCGCTTAAATGGCCTAAAGCGCTACACCAACATCGCCGCGCCGCGGTCCAAATAGGTGTCCAAAAATTGGTCTAGGCGCGGGTGGCGGGGTTTACCGAAGACTTCGGCAGGGGTGCCATGCAGCAGCAGTTTGCCTTCATCTAAAAAAGTAATGCGGTTGGCCACCGAGGCAGCAAAACCGATTTCGTGGGACACCACCACCATGGTCATGCCGTCGGCCGCCAGGTCGCGCATGACCTTAAGCACCTCGCCGGTCAGCTCCGGATCCAGCGAAGAGGTGGGCTCGTCAAACAACATGATTTTGGGCTCGCAAGCCAGCGCGCGTGCAATGGCGACGCGCTGCTGCTGGCCGCCCGAAAGTTGCGAGGGGTAGTGGCCGGCACGGTCTTCCAGACCTACTTTACGCAGCTGCGCCATGGCGCGTTGCTCAGCCTGCGCTTTGGGCACACCGCGTGCGGTTTTGAGGGCCTCGCTGACGTTGCCCAGCGCCGTCATATGCGGCCATAAATTAAACTGCTGAAAACACATGCCGATATTGGCACGCACTGCGCGTATGCGCTCGGGCGCCAGACGCACGCGGTCGGCACCTGGCACTTGCGAAAAGCCCAAGGGCTCGCCGTTGATCAAGATGGTGCCTTCGGTGGCTTCTTCCAAAAATGCCATGCAGCGCAGCAGCGTACTTTTGCCCGAACCCGAGGGGCCGATTACGCAGGTGACCTGGCCGTGCGGTATCTCCAGATCGATGCCGTGCAAAACTTCGGTCTGGCCAAAGCGCTTGCTCACGCCGCGCACAGAGATGGCCGGATGCGTTGAATGGGGTGCAGTGCTCATGTGTGGGCGAAAGTGAATTTAGAGAGTTTTTGTTCGAAGGCTTTGCCGATGCGCCCCGTGATAGACACCATGGCCCAGTAAAAACAGGCTAGTACCGCCATGGCTTCGACAAATGCGTATTGTTGCGAACCTATGGCTTGCATTAAAAACGTGAGTTCGGGCACGGTGATGATGGACAGCACCGCAGTTTCTTTGAGCAAGATAACCGTCATATTTACCGCCGGAGGAAGCACTAGCATAGTCATCTCAGGCACTTCGATGCGGAAAATAATTTGCATGCGCGAAAGGCCCAGGCATTGCGCGGCTTCCACATGGCCGCGCGGAATGGCATCAAAACCGGCCCGGAAAATTTCGCTGAAATAGGCCGCACCATAGACGGTGACTCCTAGCAATCCCGCAGGTATCGGGTCTAGCGCGATGCCGATAAACGGCCCGCCGTAATAGAGTAAAAACAGCTGTACCAAAAAAGGCGTGCCGCGTATCAACTCCACGTAAAAATAAAGCAGCCAGCGCACAAACCGGGCGCCAAAACGCAGGCCCAGCGCCACAAAAAAACCAAGCACCAAGGCCCCCACCGTGCCGACCAACCAGATCACCAGCGTCACGCCCATGGAACGCACCAACTCGGGCAGTTGTTCGGTGATGTGAGTGAAGTCGATGATCATCGGATGCCCCAGCTAAAGGAGCGCTCCAAGCGGCGGCCCAATTGGGACAAGACCCAGTTGGTGACGAAATACAGCAAACCGGCAGCTGCAAACAGTTCCAAGGGCTTGAAAGTGCTGGCGGCCAGGTCTTGCGCCATGCGCGTCAGCTCGACCACGCCCACTACCGACACCAGCGAGGAGGCTTTGACAATCATGATGGCCTCGCTGGTTAGCGCGGGCAAGGTCAGGCGCAAGGCGATAGGCACTTTGATACGCCAAAACTGCTGGCGTGGGCTCAGGCCCAGCATGTCGGCCGCTTCCAGCAGGCCCTTGGGAATGCTGGCTAAGCCGCCGCGCATGTTCTCAGCCTGGTACGCGGCATCGCACAAAGACAGGCCGACGATGGCGGCCACCAGGCTGGGCACATTGAGCCCTAATACTGGCAGCAGGTTGTAAATGAGGAGCAGTTGCACCAGCAGGGGTGAACCGCGAAAGAAGCTGACAAAGGTGCGTCCGCACCAGGAGACAAGCGCATTACGCGAGAGCATAGCGCCCGAGACCAAAATACCAATCAGCAGACCAAACACAATGGACACCGCGCTGATGGCGATGGTCAGCCCGCAAGATTGCACAAGGAGTGCGAAGAGTTTCCAGGACACATCGTGCTCCGTGGCTTGGGTACAGTCAATCTGTATCCGAGCCTATGCGGTTCGGATACAGGTTTCACATCAAAAAATTACAGAGCCGGGTTAGGCACCGAGTCCGGTATGTCAAAGGAATCGCCAAACCATTTTTTCTGGATTTTGGCCAGACGTCCGTCACCCTTGATTTTTAACATAGCAGCGGTCATGGCGTCCATCAGCTTGGCCGAGTCGTCATCCTTGCGGGTCACGTAGCCAAAGTAGGTTTTCAGACCGAAGGCCGGTTTGACCACTTCAAAGGTGTCCGAACGTTGTTGCGCTACATAGCTGATATTGGGCAGCGAATTACCCACCGCCACGATGCGTCCCGCAGCCAGGTCGGCATAGGCTTCGTTGTTACCGGGGTACTCGCGCACATCGGCTTTGCCCAGGCTTTCGGCAAAGGTCTTGAGCTGTGCCAGTTGGGCCGAGGCCTTGCCGCCACCGACCGGCTTGCCGGCGATGTCTTCGGGCTTCATCACCGTCTTGTCACCCTTGCGCTTGAGCAGGGCCACGGTGGCCTCGGCGATCGGGGGGGTGAAGCGGTAGCGCTCCATACGGGCTTTGGTGATAGTCACCGGGCCGGTCACCATGTCAAATTTTTTCGCTTCCAGACCGGGTAGTACCCCTTCCCAGGGCAGGGTGGTCCACTCGACCTTGACGCCCATTTCCTTGGCCACTTCGTTCATCAAGTCCGAATTCAGGCCGGTGTGGGTTCCTTCCTGGATGAAGTCAAACGGTGCAAAAGCCGTTTCAGTGCCGATTTTCAAAACGCCAGATGCTTTGGTGCGTGCTAGTGCATCTTGCGCTTGTGCGCCAGCCAATAAACCCATTGCCAAGGTGGCGCCCAAGAGCGATTTCAGTACCAGTCTTTTGCTCATGTGTGTCTCCAGTAAATAATTAATTTGAAACAGGGAAGTCAACCATGCAAGGCGCGGTGTACCGACGAACTTGCCAACGAGAGGGTGGATTATGGTGCGGTGTGGGTGGCTATGCGTCGTCCTTTCATAGTAGGTGGTGGGGAAGACGCGCTGCCTGACAGCGCTTCAAGCGGGAATCCAGAGTGCGGGTACATCATTGAGCTTGCGCAATATCCGCGCCAGTGCGCCGCTTTGCACCAAGGCGCTGGCGTGTGCAATATCGGGCGCCAAATAGCGGTCTTGCTCCATTTTGGGCACGTGTTGGCGTAGCAAAGCATGCACTTCTTCCAGCAAGACCGAGCTTTGCAAAGGACGCAAAAAGTCGATGCCTTGCGCAGCAGCCAGCAGTTCGATGCCCAGGATGTGTGCGGTGTTGTGCACCATGGCTTGCAGACGGCGGGCTGCAAACGTGGCCATAGACACATGGTCTTCCTGGTTGGCACTGGTAGGCAAACTGTCCACGCTGGCCGGGTGCGCCAGTGACTTGTTTTCGGAGGCCAGTGACGCAGCTGTCACATGCGCAATCATGTAGCCGCTATTGAGCCCGGCATCCTCGGTCAAAAATGGTGGCAGGCGGGAGACGCCGCTGTCAATCAGCATGGCAATGCGCCGTTCGGCAATCGCGCCTACTTCAGCAATCGCCAAGGCCATCCCGTCAGCGGCCAGGGCCACTGGCTCGGCGTGGAAATTACCGCCCGAGAGCATGGCACCGTCCTGGGCAAACACCAGCGGGTTATCGGTGACGGCATTGGCCTCGCGCAGCAAAACAGTGGCCGCGTGGCGCAATTGATCAAGGCAGGCGCCGACTACCTGGGGCTGGCAGCGCAGGCAATACGGGTCTTGCACGCGGTCATCGCCATCCAAGTGCGACAAGCGTATCGAGCTGCCCGCCAGCAGGCTGCGGTAGTACTGGGCTACATCGATTTGGCCGGGCTGGCCGCGCAGCGCGTGGATACGCGGGTCAAACGGGCCGTCGCTGCCGCGTGCCGCGTCGATCGTCAGCGCGCCGATGACCAGCGCAGCTTCGAGCACCGGCTCAAAGCTGAGCAAGGCGTGCAAGGCCAGCGCGGTAGAGGTTTGGGTTCCGTTGATGAGCGCCAAGCCTTCCTTAGCGCCCAGGCTTAGGGGCGTAATGCCTGCCGCTTGCAGCAAGGGCAATGCCGGGGCGGCCTGGCCCTCCACCAGCATAAAGCCTTCGCCCATCAGGGCTAGCGTCATGTGCGCCAGTGGCGCCAAATCGCCCGAAGCGCCTACCGAGCCTTGCGAGGGCACCCAGGGAAGCAGACCAGCGTTGAAAACGGCGATCAAGGTATCGACCACGGTTTCGCGCACGCCTGAATACCCACGCGCCAGACTGGCTGCTTTGAGGGCCAGCATCAGGCGCATCACCGGTGCCGATAAGGGCTCGCCCACGCCCACGCAGTGCGAGCGGATGAGGTTGCATTGCAAGGTGGCCAGTTGCTCTTTGCTGATGCGCTTGTTGGCCAATTTGCCAAAACCGGTGTTCACGCCATAGACCGGCGCGTCGCCATCGGCTGCGCGTTGCACTACCTGCTGGCTGGCGCGTATACCGGGCCGGCAGGCATCATCTAGCTTGAGCTGCACGCCACCCGCGTGTATAGCTAATAGCGCCTCTAGCGTCAGCGCGCCGGGTACCAGGTGCAAGGGTGTCGTCATGTCAGCGCGCCTGCATGGGCAAATTCAGGCTGTGCGCCTGCGCGCATTCCTGCGCGACCTCATAGCCCGCATCGGCATGGCGCATGACGCCGGTGGCCGGGTCGTTCCAGAGCACGCGCTCTAAGCGGCGCGCGGCGCTGTCGGTGCCGTCGCAGACGATGACCACGCCCGAGTGCTGCGAATAGCCCATGCCCACGCCGCCTCCGTGGTGGATGCTGACCCAGGTGGCGCCGCTGGCGGTGTTGAGTAAGGCATTGAGCAGCGGCCAGTCGCTGACCGCATCACTGCCGTCTTGCATGGCCTCGGTTTCGCGGTTGGGCGAGGCCACCGAGCCGCTGTCCAGGTGGTCGCGGCCAATGACGATAGGACCTTGGAGTTCGCCACTTTTCACCATGGCGTTAAAAGCCAGACCGGCGCGGTGGCGTTCGCCCAGGCCAATCCAGCAAATGCGCGCAGGCAGGCCCTGAAAAGCGATGCGCTCACCGGCCATGTCCAGCCAGCGATGCAAATGCGCGTTGTCGGGGAAAAGTTCTTTCATCTTGGCGTCGGTTTTGCGGATGTCCTCAGGGTCACCGCTCAATGCCACCCAGCGAAATGGCCCTATGCCTTTGCAAAACAAGGGTCGCACATAAGCCGGTACAAAGCCGGGGTAGTCAAAGGCATTGGCAACGCCAAAGTCTTTGGCGACCTGGCGCAGGTTGTTACCGTAGTCCACCGTGGGTATTCCCATGGCGTGAAACTCCAGCAGCGCGCGTACATGGACGGCGCAGGACTGACCTGCGGCTTGCTTGAGCGCGGCATGCTGCGTCGGGTCTTGCTGCGCCGCCTTCCATTGGGCCACGCTCCAGCCCGAGGGCAGGTAGCCATTGATGATGTCGTGCGCCGAGGTCTGGTCGGTCACGATGTCCGGGCGCGGCCCGCCGGCTTTGGCGCGGCGTACCAGTTCAGGAATGATGTCTGCTGCGTTGCCGCACAGGCCGATAGACACGACCTCTTTGCGATCTGTGTGCAGGGCGATGAGTTGTAATGCCTCGTCCAAGGTTGCGGCCTGCTTGTCAAGGTAGCGGGTGCGCAAGCGAAAGTCGATGCTGCTTTGCTGGCATTCAATGTTCAACGAGCAAGCCCCGGCAAAGGTGGCGGCTAGTGGCTGCGCGCCGCCCATGCCGCCCAGGCCGGCCGTTAGGATCCAGCGTCCGGCCAGCGAGCCGCCGAAATGCTGGCGTCCGGCTTCCACAAAGGTTTCGTAAGTCCCTTGCACAATGCCTTGTGAACCGATGTAAATCCAGCTACCCGCGGTCATTTGGCCGTACATCATCAGGCCGGCACGGTCCAACTGGTTGAAGTGTTCCCAGTTAGCCCATTGCGGCACCAAGTTGGAATTGGCCAGCAGTACGCGCGGCGCTTCGGTGTGGGTGCGGAACACGCCTACGGGCTTGCCGCTTTGCACCAGCAGGGTTTCGTCTTCTTTGAGCTTGCGCAGGCTGTCCAGAATGCCTTCAAAACAGGACCAGTTGCGCGCTGCTTTGCCAATGCCGCCATAGACCACCAGCTGGTCTGGGTTTTCGGCCACCTCGGGGTCCAGGTTGTTTTGGATCATGCGATAAGCCGCTTCAATCTGCCAGTTGGCGCAACTCAAGGCCGGGCCGCGCGGGGCACGCACCGGGCGGGCTTGGGCATTGGCGAAGGGGGCCAGGGCGGCCTGGGGGAGCGATGCGTTCATGGTGCTGGGGTTTCCTGCAAAGCGCACTTAAGGGTTTGTCAGGATAGTGTAGTTGTCTATACAACTTGCACAATAGGGGGAAAACCCTGAGCCCACAAGTGAGCTCACCAGCCCACGCACCGCCTTCCATAATCCGCCCATGCCCCAGCCCCCCATGCCAGCCTACGAGCAGGTCAAAGCCTTTATCAAAGCGCAAATCAACCACGGGCACTTGCGCCCGGGCGACGCCGTGCCCAGCGAGGCGGTGCTGCAACAGCAGTTTGGCCTGAGCCGCATGACGGTGAACCGCGCCATGACCGAGCTGGCCGCTGAAGGATTGCTCACACGTATCCGAGGTTCGGGTACGGTGGTGGCGCAATGGCACCGCATCAGCAGTACGCTGGCGGTGCGCGACATCCATGAAGAGGTGCTAGAGCGTGGCCATCGCCATAGCTGCGTGGTGCTGACATTGGAAGTTATCAGTGCGGATGCATCCTTAGCCCCTGCCTTAGGCTTGCGCAGCGGCGCCAAGGTGTTTCATTCGGTGATGGTGCATTACGAGGACGGCGTGCCGATTCAGTTGGAAGACCGCCATGTCAATCCTGCCGCCGCGCCGGATTATTTGCAAGTGGATTTTCAAACCACTACGCCCACGCAATACCTGTTTCAATGCGCGCCACTCAGCGAGGCGCGCTATTGCATCGAGGCGGCATTGCCTACCAAGCTGGAAGCCAAAGCCCTGGGTATCAAGCCCAGCGAGCCCTGCTTGGTGATTACCCGTTGCACTATCAGCGGCGCGCAGGTGGCCAGCCAGGGGCGCCTGGTTTACCCCGGTATGCGCTACAACTTGCAAGGCAATTTTCAGCTATGAATTGGCAGCACATCGCCTTAGCTGACGCCACGCCACTACCTTGGAAAAACGGCGGTGGCGTCACGCGCGAGTTGTTGGCCTGGCCGCCTGGGGTGGCGGATTGGCATTGGCGTGTCTCCGTGGCACAGGTGGATGGCGATGGCCCGTTTTCAGCGTTTGAAGGCGTGCAACGGTGGTTTGCCGTACTGGGCGGCGCGGGTGTCGAACTGGCCTTGGGGCAGGGCAGCGCGGTGCAGACGCAGCGATTGACCCAGCAAAGCGAAGCCTTTTGCTTCGACGGCGCTGTGCCGGTGTATTGCACATTGATCAACGGGCCAACGCAAGACTTTAATTTGATGGTGCGTAGCGTGCATGCGCGAGCTCAGATGCAGCGGGTGCGGGGGGCGCTGGCGGTGTCTGCGCAAAATGGTTCAGTGTGTGCGCTGTGGACGGGGGCAAATGGTGCGGTGTTACGCGACGCAAACGGCATTTGGCCGGTGCCCGCGCAGTCACTGGCCTGGATAACTTCTGTGCCTGCGCAAGGCCTGCACATTGACAGCGCGGATGCGCTCTATATGGAGATGGCGCCATGTCTTTAAGCCTTTGGACGCACTGCGACGCGGCCACCCTTCAAGAGGGTGCGGCGCAGCCTTATGGGCTGATGCCCGATGCCGCTCTGGTGACCGAAGGTGAAATGATTCGCTGGCTTGGGCCGCGCAAGCATCTGCCGGACGCACTGAAAGCGCAGTGCAGTACCGAGCATGACTGCCAAGGCGCTCTGATAACGCCGGGACTGATCGACTGCCACACCCATTTGGTTTATGGCGGCGACCGCGCTGCTGAGTTTGAGCAACGTTTGCAGGGTGTGAGCTATGAGGATATTGCGCGCCGAGGCGGCGGTATCGCCTCCACGGTGCGCGCCACGCGAGAGGCAAGCGCCTCTGAATTGGAGCGTAGCGGTGGTATCCGCTTGCGCGCCCTGATGGCCGAGGGCGTGACGACCATAGAAATCAAATCCGGCTACGGATTGGCTTTGGAGCACGAGCGCAAATGCCTGCAAGTGGCGCGCAATCTTGCCCGCAGCCACGCGATAGATGTGCGCACTACCTTTTTAGGCGCGCATGCGGTGCCCTCCGAGTTTGCGGGACAGAGCGATGCCTACGTTGACAGCCTGCTGCCCATGATGCATACCTTGCACGCAGAGGGTCTGGTCGATGCGGTGGACGTTTTTTGCGAGCGCATTGGATTTAGCGTGGCGCAGACCGCGCGCGTTTTCGATGCAGCGCGCGTGCTGGGCCTGCCCGTCAAGCTGCATGCCGAGCAACTGAGCGATAGCGGCGGCGCGCAATTGGCAGCGGACTATGGCGCGCTCAGTTGCGACCATTTGGAATGGCTATCGAGCGAGGGAGCAGTCGCCATGGCGCAAGCGGGCACGGTGGCGGTTTTGCTGCCCGGCGCATTTTATTTTTTACGGGAAACCCAGTTGCCGCCTATAGACCTGCTGCGTCAACATAAGGTGCCCATGGCGCTGTCTACCGATTGCAATCCAGGTAGTTCACCCTGTACCTCGCTGCTCTTGATGCTCAATATGGCCTGTACCCTGTTTCGCTTCACGCCCAAAGAAGCCCTAGCTGGGGTGACTCGCCACGCGGCCCAAGCCTTGGGCCTGGCTGACCGGGGCGTACTGGCGCCCGGCATGCGGGCTGATTTCGCGCTGTGGGATGTGCAACATCCGGCGGCGCTGGCCTATGCTATAGGGGCCAATCCACTGCGCGCCTCCGTTTACAAGGGACAGTTGCGATGAAGGAGACAGACCCGAGCCGCCCTGTTTTTGCATTGACAAAAGGCACTGTGCCCCTGCTGGTGAGCATGCCGCACATCGGCACCGAGATCCCAGCGCAGCTGCAAGCGGGCTACACCGCGCGCGCCTTGCAAGTGGAGGACACCGATTGGCACTTAGCACAGTTGTATGACTTTTTGCCCGCCATGGGCGCCAGCGTTTTGCAGCCGCGCTACAGCCGTTATGTGATCGACCTCAACCGTCCACCAGACGATGTGCCCATGTACCCCGGTGCGTCCAATACCGAGTTGTGCCCCACGCGCTTTTTTACTGGTGATGCTTTGTATTTGGAGGACTGCGCGCCTGATGTTGCGGCGCGTGCGCAAAGGCGCAGCGACTACTGGCAGCCGTATCACGGTGCGCTATCGCGCGAATTGCAGCGATTGGTACACGTGCACGGCTACGCACTTTTGTGGGATGCACACAGCATCCGATCGGCCATTCCATGGTTGTTTGACGGCACCTTGCCGGCGCTCAATATAGGTACTGCCAATGGTGAAAGCGCCCACGCGGCAATCACGCAAGCGGTCATGGATGTATGCCTTGCTGCAGGGAAATTTGGCCATGTACTCAATGGCCGCTTCAAGGGCGGCTATATCACGCGCCACTATGGACGGCCGGCAGACCATGTGCATGCGCTGCAACTGGAAATGTGCCAAAACTTGTATATGCAGGAGGAGGCGCCTTTTGCCTATGACGCAGCGCTGGCTGCGCAGGTGCAGCCCCAACTTTGTGGCATGCTGCAAGCGGCCCTGAATGCTGGCGCTGCTTTGGTTGCAGGAGGCAAATATGGCCATTGAAGCTTGCCGATATTTCGCACACCAAGCCTGGGTACAAGGTGCTTGGGCCAACGATGTTTTGCTGGAGGTGGACGCCAGCGGCCATTGGTCACGTATCACTTGCGACGCGGCGCAGGACACCGTGCGTGATGCGGTGCGCCTGGCCGGGCCGGTGCTCCCTGGTGTGGTCAACGCGCACAGCCATGCGTTTCAGCGCGCTATTGCAGGCCTTACCGAGCAGGGCGCGCCACATGGACAGGATAATTTTTGGAGCTGGCGCGAGCGCATGTACGCCGTGGCCCAGCGCATCACCCCCGAACAACTAGAAGTCATTGCCACCATGCTCTATACCGAGTTACTGGCTGGCGGCTATACGCAAGTGTGTGAATTTCACTACTTGCACAACGCTGGTGCCCGTGCGCCACACGCCAGCGCGCTAGACATGTCCATGGCCTTGGTGCGGGCAGCCCAGCGCAGCGGAATCGGCCTGACGCTATTACCCACCTTGTATATGCGCTCGGGCTTTGGCGCAGACCGATTGCGCCCGGACCAGCAGCGCTTTGCCTCCACGCCCGACAGCATCGCCCGCTTGGTACAGGATTTACAGGCCCACACGCGCGATATGGCGCATGTGAATCTGGGTGTGGCCCTGCATTCATTGCGCGCCGTTAAGCCGCAAGCCCTGTCGGATTTGGTGACCTTTGCAGATGCGCAAGGGCTGCCGATCCACATTCACATTGCTGAGCAGCCGCAAGAGGTGCACGACTGCATCGCGCAGACGGGCCAGCGGCCTATCGATTGGCTGTTAAGCCATGCGCAGCTACATCACCGCTGGAACTTGGTACATGCCACTCACGCCACACAGGCGGAACTAAATGGCGTGCGCGCCAGTGGTGCCAGCATCGTGATTTGCCCCAGTACCGAAGCCAATCTGGGCGATGGCGTGTTCGACTATGGCGCCTATTGCGCCCAAGGCGGCAGCTGGTCCGTGGGCTCGGACAGCCACATCAGCCGCGCCTGGAACGAAGAACTGCGCTTGCTCGAATACGGCCAACGGCTGATCCGTGGCCAGCGCAATGTGGCGGCCCAAAGCGGTGCAACCACCAGCAGTGCGGCCAATATGTTGCAAGCCATGGTGCATGGCGCGCAGGCCTGTACCGCACGCCCCTTAGGTGGTTTGCAAGAAGGCCAGCGGGCAGATGGTGTGGTGCTGGATATCAATTCGCCCGCGCTGTGTGGGCTGCCTCACGCGCATGTGCTGGATGCCCATGTGTTCTCCAGCCCAGGTAGCGCACCTTTGGCTGTGTGCGTAGGCGGGCAATGGCGTTCTCACTCTTCGCAAGGTGCGGTGTTGCAGGAGGACTATGCGCGCACATTGGCGCAGGTGTTTTCCTGAAAAATTCTTTATCGATGCTTGTGCATATCTAACCCACCGTGCGTGTACGCGCCAGCGGTGGGTTTTTGCCAAAGTAGGCGCTGATGCCGCGCATCAAGGCATCGGCAATCTGGTTTTGGTAGTCCTCGGTAATTAGTTTTTTTTCTTCTTCGGGGTTGCTGATAAAAGCCGCTTCAACCAGTACGCTGGGAATATCTGGCGCTTTCAGTACGGCAAAAGAGGCTTGCTCCACACTGCCTTTGTGCAACTTGCCAACGCGGCCCATTTCGCCCAGCAGCGTGCCGCCCAGTTTTAAGCTGTCGCTGATTTGCGCGGTAGTGCTCATATCCAACAGCGCGCTTTGCACTACGGCATCTTTGGCTTTGACGTTGAGGCCGCCGATTAAGTCAGCCTTGTTTTCTTTGGCTGCCATCCAACGCGCCGCGCTGCTCGATGCGCCGCCCTGGCTGAGGGCAAACACGCTGGCCCCTTGCGGCGCCGGAGTGTAAAAAGCGTCGGCATGCAGGCTGACAAACAGGTCGGCCTGCACTCGCCGGGCTTTTTGTACGCGCACATGCAGGGGGACAAAAAAATCGCCATCGCGCGTAAGGTAGGCGCGCATGGGGTTGCCTTTAACGCTGGCGGCATTAATGCGGTCGCGCAGCAAAAAAGCGATTTGCAGCACCACGTTTTTTTCCTGCGTGCCGCCCGGCCCTATGGCGCCCGGGTCCTCGCCACCGTGGCCAGGATCTAGTGCGATGATGATCAAGCGGTCGGTGCCAGCATTAGGCGGGCTGGGCCCTATAAAAGCGCCGGGGCTGGCGTTCTCAGCGGTTTTGCTTTGCGCTATCGGCTTGGCAGGAGGGCTAAGCGGTGTCGCGGTGTTGCCCGCCACGGCCGGTGGCAAATCAGCTCTGCTTCCTCGCTGGGCCAGCAAATCGGTCAGCGGGTCGACCGCCTTGCTCGCAGTAGGCACGGGCACATGCTGGGCAATCAATGCGTCCAGCGGGTCGATTGCTTGCAGCGGGTAGAGGTCTAGGATCAGGCGGTGTTGGTAGGCGGCGATGGGGGTCAGGCTAAAGACTTGCGGCCGCACGCTTTGCTTGAGGTCTATGACCAGGCGCACCACATCGGCGGTGTATTGGCCCACGCGGATGCCTGCAATATTCGGATCGTCCTGCCGCACCTTGGCCACCAGCTCTTTGAGCGCTGGGTTCATACTGATACCGGCTATGTCCACTGCCAGACGCGGCGGGTTGTTCACCAGGCTTTGTGTCGCTTGCAGCGGGCTGTCTGACTCAATGGTGACGCGCGAATAGTCTTGCGCCGGCCAGATGCGCACATTGACAATGCTGGCGCCGCGTACCAAGCCCGCGCCCAGGCACAGGACTACCGCCCCGCTTTGCACAAAAGCGCGCCGCTTCATGCGTTTTCTCCAGCGTCACGCGTAGGCGCTTCTTGCAGCGCTTGCATCAGCGCAAGGCCGGTAGCGCTTTTTGCTTGCAGGGTAGCGCTGCGGCTTTGGTCACGGTGGACTTCCAAGCGAATTTCCAAGTCTGGCAGCGGCAGCGCGCCGAAGGCTTTGTCCGGCCATTCGGCCAGCTTGAGGCCGGGGCTGGCAAAAATATCCCGAAAACCCGCGTCTTCCCACTCGCGCGGGTCGCTAAAGCGGTAGAAGTCGAAATGCCAGATGTCCAGGCCCTGCAGACTGTAGGGTTCTACCACCGCATAGGTAGGGCTTTTGACACGCCCTTGCACCCCTAGCGCACGCAGCAGATGGCGTACCAGCGTGGTTTTGCCGGCACCCAAATTGCCCTGCAGGCTGACAAATGCATTGCGCAAACCCACCTGGCCGGCCAAGTGCTCAGCGAAGGCTTGCGTGGCGTTTTCGTCAGGCCAGTGCAGCAGCAGAGGCGGGGTTTTTACAATCACAGGGTGAACAATCCAAAGGCCCAGACTAGCACCCCCGATGCCGCGGCGCTGGACATGGCGCAGTTGCAAACCTGGGGGCAGGAACTGGGATTCTCCCAAATCGGCGTGGCCGGGGTGGATTTGCACAGCGCTGAGCCTGGTTTGTTGGCCTGGCTGGAGGCCGGTTTTCACGGCGGCATGGACTATATGCAACGCCATGGCACCAAGCGCGTACGGCCCGCCGAACTGGTTCCCGGCACTTTGAGTGTCATCACTGCGCGCATGGACTACCTGCCGCGCGGCACCCCACCGGGCTGGCAAAACATAGAGATGGACCGTCTGCAAAGCCCGGCCACCGGCACCGTGGCTTTGTATGCGCGGGGGCGGGATTACCACAAGGTTTTACGCAGCCGCTTGCAAACCTTGGTAGAGCGTTTGGCGGCGCATCTAGGGCCTCTGGGCCACCGGGTTTTTACCGATTCTGCGCCAGTGCTGGAGGCCGAATTGGCGACGCGCAGCGGCCTGGGCTGGCGCGCAAAGCACACGCTGGTCTTGCACCGGGAAGCGGGCTCGATGTTTTTTCTGGGCGAAATATTTGTCGATGTGGCCTTGACACCCACCCCCCCGGTGGAGCCGCATTGCGGCAGCTGTAGCGCCTGTATCGACGTCTGCCCCACGCAGGCCATCGTTGCGCCTTATCAACTCGATGCGCGGCGCTGTATCTCGTATTTGACTATTGAGCATGCGGGCAGCATCGATGTGCAACTACGCCCCTTAATGGGCAACCGCATTTACGGCTGTGATGACTGCCAAAGCGTATGCCCTTGGAATAAATATGCGCGCACCAGCCTTTTGCCAGACTTTGACGAACGCGCGGGGCTTAACGGCCAAGCTCTGGAGGCCCTACTGGGTTGGAGTGAAGCAGAGTTTTTGCAGCGCACCGAAGGTAGCGCTATCCGCCGCATAGGCCATGTGCGCTGGCTGCGCAATGTGGCGGTGGCCGCTGGCAATGCTTTGCGCGCGGGAGATGCACGCGGGCGCGCTTTGCGCCAAGCGTTGCTGGCGCACTTGGGCCACGAGAGCGAGGTCGTGCGGGAACATGTGCATTGGGCGTTGGCGCAAGAGCCACCAAAGCCAAGCCAAGCCAAGCCAAGTAACTAATGCGCCTTAAGCGCCGTACAGCGGTAACAAAATACCGAGCGACAGCCCCAGGCTGCCCATTCCCAGCAGGGTGGAGGCGGTGATCAAGGCACCGACGTAGCCGCCGTCATAGCCCATTTTGGCGGCCAGTACATAGCCGCTGGCCGCAGTGGGCAAGGCGGCGAAAGTGAGCAAGATGGCTGCATGCGCTGGAGATAGCTTCAGTGCAAAGGCCAGGCCCAGCGCGGCCAGGGGCAAGAGCAGGTGCCGGATGCTCAGTAGCCCCATGCCCAGGGTTTTGGCCCGGGCCAGCGACTGCAATTGCATGCCAGCGCCCGCAGCCATCAGGCCCAGCGCTAAGGATGCCGCGCCAATGCGCGCCACCGTGGGCTCCACCCAGTGGGGGAGCGATAAACCAAGCAAGTTTGCCGCCAAGCCGCTGGTGGTGGCGATGATCAAGGGGTTACGCAATAACTCGCGTCCAAAGCCGCGCTCGCTGCCGCGCGCCATGGGCCAGACTGCCGCCACATTGGCTAAGGGCACGCAAAAACCGATCAAAACGGCGATGGATAGCAATCCTACGGGGCCGCCCAGCCTTTCGGCCAGGGCCAGGCCGATAAATGAATTGAAGCGAAAGCCCACTTGCGCGGCCGCTGCGTGTTCGCGCCGGTCAATATGTCTGGAGAGACCCGGTAGAAAGGGCAGGCTGTAGGCCAGTGCCACGCCGCTTGCCAATACGCCCAAGCCACCGGCCAACAGGCGCGAGGCGTCGCCCATGTCCAGCGGGCTTTTGATGATGGAGTGAAACAACAGGGTTGGAAACAACAAGTAGTACACCAGCGCATCCACCTGGCTCCACACGCTGCGGTTCAGGGCGGTATGTCGGCAGATCAGGTAGCCCAGCAAGATAAGGGAAAACTCGGGAAGCAGAATTAGGGCGTAGCTCACGCCTACGAGGATACCAGCGCAAGCCCGCAGCGTCGGGCCACCGAAGGGCGCAGCAGCTTGGGACCTATGGGCCCACGCGGTGTGGCCGCTTTGGTGAGGGCCTGGCGGGCTTCGTTGTAGTATCGCCGTTTACCATGAAGGTCGCTGCGCTTGGCAGCGGCCATTGATACACAGGAGTTTCCTATGCAGCGTCGCCCCTTAGTCGTTTCCATTTTTGCCCTCAGTGCCCTGGTAGCGGCCAGTGGCGTAGGGGCCCAGGCCTACCCCAACAAACCGGTGAAATTACAAGTGCCTTTTGCGCCCGGCGGCACCACCGACATCGTGGCCCGGGTGATTTCCGATGCCATGGGCAAGGCCCTGGGCCAAAGCGTGGTGGTGGAAAACAAGGCCGGTGGCGGCGGCGTGATTGGCGCCAATGAAACCGCCAAGTCCGCGCCCGATGGCTATTCGCTGGGTATGGCCACCGTGTCCACGGTAGCGGCCAACCCGGCCATCAACCCCAAAATTCCGTACAACGTGCTGACCGATTTCACACCCATCATCAACGTGGCGGCTACGCCTAATGTGATTGCAGTGCATCCCAGCTTCCCCGCCAAGGACTACAAGGGCTTTGTCGCCGAGCTGAAAAAAAGCCCCGGCCAGCATTCCTACGCGTCCTCGGGCACGGGCGGGATCGGGCATCTGCAGATGGAGTTGTACAAAAACCTGGCCGGTGTCTTTGTGACCCATATTCCTTACCGGGGCGCCGGTCCGGCACTCAACGACACCGTGGCTGGCCAGGTGCCGATTATTTTTGACAATATGCCATCGGCTTTGCCTTTCATCCAGACTAACAAACTGGTCGCCATCGCAGTTGCTGCACCGCAGCGCCTGGCCCAATTGCCGCAAGTGCCGACCTTCAAAGAAGTGGGTTTGGAGCCGGTGAACCGCATGGCGTTTTACGGTATTTACGGCCCTAAAGGCTTACCCAAAGACGTGGTGGACAAGGTCAATGCGGCAGTACGCAAGGCCTTGGAAGACCCCTCGGTTCGCAAGCGCATCGAGGACACCGGCTCGATCATCATTGGCAACACCCCCGAGCAATTTGCAGAGCAAATGAAGGCCGAATACGCGGTCTATAAGCAAGTGGTAGAGACAGCCAAACTCAAGCTCGACTGAGTTTGCCCGGCCTGCCAACGAGCATCGTGCCTGCATCGGCGAGTGATGCGTCTATCGACGCATTTGTTGATGCGCTGTGGCTGGAAGACGGGCTGGCACTCAACAGCTTGCAGGCCTACCGGCGCGACCTGGTCAAGCTGCAAGCCCATCTGCAAGGCGCGTCGCTGACCAGTTGTTCGCAATGGCAATTGCAGCATTACTTTGCGGCGCAACATGGGGGTAGCAAAGCCACTACCGCCAACCGCCGCCTGACGGTCTTTAAACGCTACTTCCGCTGGGCACTGCGCCATGGACTGGTGCAGCAAGACCCTACGCTACAGCTTCAATCGGCCAAGCAGGCCTTGCGTGTGCCCAAGACCTTGAGTGAAGCCCAGGTCGAAGCCTTGTTGGCCGCGCCCGATGTGGGCAGCGCCATTGGCGTGCGTGACCGCACCATGCTGGAGCTGATGTACGCCAGCGGCCTGCGGGTGAGTGAACTGGTCGGGCTCAAAGTGTTTCAACTCGGGCTCAACGACAACGTCTTGCGGGTGATGGGAAAGGGCTCTAAAGAGCGCCTGGTGCCCTATGGCGAAGTGGCAAGCCAGTGGCTGGGTGATTACCTGGGCGGCGCCCGCGATGTCTTGCTTGCGGGCAAGCAGACCGAAGCGCTATTTGTGACCACCCGCGGAACCGTTGCGGGCAGCGCCATGACGCGGGTGATGTTTTGGATGCTGGTGAAAAAATATGCGCTTGTAGCAGGCATCCATGCCCCCTTGTCGCCGCATACTTTGCGCCATGCATTCGCGACGCACTTACTCAACCATGGCGCCGATTTGCGGACTGTGCAACTGCTGCTGGGTCATGCCGATATTTCCACCACCACCATATACACCCATGTCGCGCGCGAACGCCTGGCCAAGCTGCATGCGGAGCACCACCCCAGGGGATAAGCGAAAGCGGCCACGCGCCGCGCGCAGTACTTAGTCCGCTGTGCGCGGTTTGAAAAACGGCAGGCTCCACAAACCACTGGACAAGCTGGTGCCCAAGACGATGACTAAAGCGCAGCCCAGCATCCAGTGCGTCACGCCTTCACCCAGCAAGACCACGCCATAGGCAATGGCAAATACCGGGATGGCAAAAGTCACCGTTAATGCGCGGCCTGGGCCGGCTTTGGCAATCAGCCGGAAATACAGGATGTAGGCGGTACCGGTACACAGCACGCCCAAGGCGCTCACGGCGAGCCATGCTTGCGTACTGGGCGCCTGCGCCGGCCAAAACCACAGGCAAAAAGGCAGTAGAAAAATCGAGGCACCCAGCTGGCTTCCGGTAGCCGAGACCAAAGACGGCACGCCACCCAAAAAGCGCCGCGTATAGCTGGCGGCAATGCCGTAGCACAGGCAGGCCAGTAGGCTGGCGGCAATGCCCCAGGCGCTGGAGCCGCCCAGGGGATTGGCGTCAAAGCTGGCGTTCTCACTGGCCAATAAGGCAATGCCGGCAAAGCCGATGAGCAAGCCCACCGCGCGCGAACCCGATGGCCGCTCACCCAGCCAGAACCAGGCGACGAGCGCGCCAAACAAGGGCACAGTGGCATTGAGCACCGAGGACTGGCCGATAGAAATATTTTGCAGCGCAAAGGCGATGCAGACAAAGGGAATGGCCGAATTGATCACCCCGACCAGCAGGACCTTTTTCCAATGCAATACAAAGTCGGCCCGGTGCCCCCGCAGCAGCATCAAGGGCAGCAGCACGGCGCTGGCGATGATCACGCGCAGCGCGGCGGTGGCCACTGGCCCAAAGCCGGCCATGCTCAGGCGCGTGAATAAAAAAGAAGCGCCCCAAATGGCTGCCAGGGCAATGAAATCAGGTACCCAGCGTGCTGGGCGCGCGTCGCTGACAAGGGAATTCAAATCGCGCTTTCGAGTTGCAGCAAGGCGATCTTACGTGGCAGGCCACCGGCATAGCCGGTCAATTGACCATTGCTGCCGATCACGCGGTGGCAGGGTATAAAAATGCTCAAAGGATTTCGGCCTATCGCACCACCCACGGCGCGTACCGCTGCCGGGTTGCCGATGGCCCGCGCAATCGCGCCATAGGTACAGGTAGTGCCGGCGGGAATGGCGCGCAAGCCTTGCCACACCGATTGCTGGAAGGTGGTGCCACCTGTCCAATCCAAGGCCAGCGTGAACACCCTGCGCCTTTTTGAAAAATAGTCGTTCAACTGGCTACGGGCTTGCTCCAGCAGCAAATGGCCAGGGCGCTTTTGAAAAGTGTCAAGCACCGCAAAGTGCTGCTGGCCTTCAAACCATGCGCCCAAAAGGGCATCATCCGTTGCCAGCAGCGCCATGGGTCCTAAGGGACTGAGGTAGCTGCAGGTGACTGCCTGGGGCGGGAAGCGGTGCATGGGGGTATGAGAGCAGGTTTCGAATTTTGCAGTGTATCGGGCTTGCCCTCAAGACCAGCGGGCGTTGGGCATGGCGGTTTTTGCGGACTCCGTTCGGCGCTGATCCAAGGCGCGGGTGGTCCGCAATTGCTTGCAGGTGCCCCTTCTACAATGCTTCGCACTGAGCCTGCCAGCCCGGCACACATAAAAATACGCAATCACCTTCATCGTATGCAACTTTCTCCCACCATATTTAAAGCCTACGACATCCGAGGCATCGTGCCTGCCACGGTACACGCCGACATGGCACGCGCTCTGGGCCGCGCCTTCGGCACCCTGGCCATGCGCCAGGGCGAGCGCACCGTGGCCGTCGGGCGCGATGGACGCCTTAGCGGGCCGCTGCTGGCCGGCGCATTGATGCAGGGTTTGCAGGATACGGGCGTCCAGGTCATCGATATCGGCCCCGCCACTACGCCTATGCTGTACTTTGCCGCCTGCACCTTGTGCAACAGCGGCATCCAGGTTACGGGAAGCCATAACCCACGTGATTACAACGGCTTCAAAATGGTCCTGGGCAGTAAGGCGATTTACGGCGAGGAAATCCAGTCTTTGCGCCGCATCATGGAAGACGAAAGCTGGGATTTGCAAGCCGGTGGCGGCTGCACCCAGGCCGACGTTTTGCCCACGTATCGCGAACGCATCGTCGGTGACATCCAGTTGGCGCGTCCCCTCAAAATCGTGGTCGATTCGGGCAATGGCATTGCCGGTGCCAGCGCGCCGGGCATTTTGCGCGCCATAGGCTGTGAGGTTACCGAGTTGTACAGCGAGGTCGATGGTAATTTCCCCAACCACCACCCGGACCCGAGCAAGCCCGAAAATCTGCGCGACCTGATCGCCGCCTTGCAGGCCGGTGACGCCGAGTTGGGCCTGGCCTTCGATGGCGACGGCGACCGCCTGGGCATTGTGACGCGCGATGGCAGTAATATTTTCCCAGACCGGCAAATGATGTTGTTTGCGCAGGACGTGCTTTCGCGGGTACCCGGCGCTACTATTTTGTTTGATGTGAAATGCTCGCAGCGCCTGGCTCCGGCCATAGCGGCAGCAGGCGGCGTGCCGCTGATGTTCAAGACCGGCCACTCTTTGATCAAAGCCAAAATGCGCGAAATCGGTTCGCCCCTGGGCGGCGAGATGAGCGGGCATATATTTTTCAAAGAGCGTTGGTTCGGTTTTGATGACGGCACCTACGCAGGATGTCGTTTGCTGGAGATCGTCAGCCGTGTTGCCGATTCCAATGCTTTGCTGCACGCATTGCCCACCAGCTTTTCCACGCCCGAGCTCAACGTGCCCTGCCAAGAAGGCGAAGCGCATGCAGTGGTGGAACGCTTGGTAGCGGCGGCACACTTTGTCGCCCCAGCGGTATGCACCACCATCGACGGTTTGCGCGTAGATTGGCCCGATGGTTTTGGCCTGGTGCGTGCCTCCAACACCACGCCGGTGCTGGTGCTGCGCTTTGAGGGCCATGACGCGCAAGCGCTGGCACGCATCCAAGACGCCATGATGGTTTTGTTGCGCAGTGTCAAGCCCGATGCACGGTTCGAAGAGGCCGCGCATTGAGACTTACCGCCTGGCCCCATGCGCATCTTGTTCGTTAAGCTTTCCTCCTTGGGTGATGTCATTCAGACCATGGCGGTGGTGCCAGACTTACTGGCGGCGGTTCCAAACGCAGAGATCGATTGGGTTGTAGAAGAAGCGTTTGCGCCCTTGGTGTCTTTGGTAAACGGAGTGCGCGCTGTCATACCGGTCGGACAAAGGCGTTGGCGTAAGTCTTTTTTTAGCGCGCCGACACGCGCAGAACGCCGCGCATTTCACGCCCGATTGCGTCGGGATGCTTATGACGCTGTAATTGACTTCCAAGGATTGCTCAAATCAGCTTGGGTGGCCCGTACAGCCCGCCTACAGCCCGGCGGTTTTAGCGTGACCTATGCCAATGGCAGTGATGCCTGTTCCTATGAGTGGCCAGTGCGCTACCTTGTGCAGCGCAGTGTGCCCATGCCCCAGCGCATCCACGCGGTGGAGCGTTATCGCCTGTTGGCGGCTAAGGCCCTGGCTTATAGCCATTTGCCGCTTTTGCAAATGCCTGCGCGATACGCCTGGGATATCGGGGCTCAGGCCCAACCGGCCATGGCGATGCCCGAAGTGGTGCTGGCGCATGGCACCACGCGTTCGGATAACGAATGGCCTGACGACCGTTGGCTCGCTGTAGCGCAAAAATTGATCACTGCCGGGTTCTCTGTGGGCTTTCCGCACGCCGGAGCGCGGGAGTTGACGCGGGTAAAGGCGCTTGCGGGCCAGTTAGGCCCGATGGCTTGCGTTTGGCCGGCACACAGCTTGGACGCGCTGGCCCGCCGGATGGCTGCCAGCGCCGGCGTGATTGGCGTCGATTCCGGCCTCAGCCATTTGGCCGTGGCCCTGGATTTGCCGCATGTACAGATCTTCAGCCAGGACCGTGCGTGGCGTGCCGGGCCGGTGGGGCGAGACTACCAACTTGTTGTCGGTGGTGCAGAGGCGCCCGACGGAGCCCAGGTGTGGGATGCCTGGCAAGCAGTCACTGCCGCATCCCATGCGGGCCGGGTGTGCCCATGAACAACTCGGAGTCCCAGCGGCCGGCATCGCGTCCCGTCTCTGCGCTGCAAAGTTTGGTGCATTTGCTGTACAGCGGCCTAATGGTCTTATTGCAGCCCGCGCTGCGCTGGAAGCTACGCCGCCGGGCGCGCAGCGAACCGGCCTATGCGCAGCATGTAGAACAGCGTTTCGGGCACTATGGCGCAGCGGCCTTGCAAGCGGGCCCGGTGTTGTGGGTGCATTCGGTGTCCCTCGGCGAGACCCGTGCTATCGGGGCATTGATTGCCTTGTTGCGTGCCCAATGGCCTGGTATGCGCTTATTGCTCACCCATGGTACGGCCACTGGGTTGGATGCCGGCGCTGACTTGCTGCAAGCGGGCGATTTACAGGTTTGGCAGCCCTGGGACACGGCGGCCGCTACGCGTAGTTTTGTACAGTACTTCAAGCCCCGCCTTGGCTTGTTGGTGGACACCGAAATCTGGCCTAACCTGGTGCGCGCCTGTGCCCAGGCCTCGGTGCCACTGTGCCTGGTCAATGCACGCTTAAGCGCGCACTCTTTGCAGCGCGCCCAGCGCTTACATTGGCTGGCCGAACCGGCTTACCAAAGCTTGGCCGGCGTTTGGCCGCAGGACGAGGACCAGGCCATGCGTTTTCGCGCGCTGGGGGTCAAGCCCTATGCCCCAACCGGCAATATCAAATTTGACATGGAGCCCGACCTGGCTTTGTGGAGCCAAGGCCAATCGGTCCGCCAGGCGCAGCTGCGCCCGGTACTCATGCTGGCCGTGAGTCGCGAAGGCGAAGAGGAAATGTGGCTGGATGCCATGCGCCAAGCGCGGGTAAGCGGGCTGGCTATGGACCGCGTGCAGTGTTTGATCGTGCCACGCCATCCGCAGCGTTTTGACGCAGTGGCCGACTTGCTGCAGTCGGCGGGCTTGTCGGTGGCGCGCCGATCGGTCGATGGAGCACAGTTTTCGGTCGCTGACGTTTGGTTGGGCGACACGCTGGGCGAGATGGCTTTTTATTACGGCCTGGCCGATGTGGCCTTGCTAGGCGGCAGCTTTGCGCCGCTAGGCGGGCAAAACCTGATTGAGGCTGCCGCCTGCCGTTGTCCGGTGGTCATGGGCCCGCATACCTTTAATTTTGCGCAAGCGGCCGAGATGGCCCAGGAGGCTGGCGCTGCCTTGGTGCGGCCCGACCTGGCATCGGCCATACAGGCAGCTTTGCAACTTCTGCAAGACAAAGTGGCCTTGGAGGCTGCGAGCAGCGCTGCCTGGGCTTTTGCGCAGACCCACAGGGGTGCTGCACTGCGTTTAAGCCGGGCCTTGGATTCGCTGTGGCGTCAGGGCTAAGGCGCACGGGCCTTGCTGCTTAGCGCCTAACGCAGCAGCGCATTAATGGCTTGTAGATCAGCCGCCTTTAGGATGCCGCTGGCCTGGCGCAGCTTGAGGTTACCCACCAAAACGTCGTAGCGCGCTTTCGATAGCTTGGCTTTGGTGTCGTAGAGCTGGCTTTGGGAATTGAGTACGTCGATGTTGATGCGCACGCCCACCTGGTAACCAAGCTTGTTGGCATCGAGCGCGCTTTGGCTGGAGATAGTCGCCGCTTGGTAGGCCCGCACCTGTCCGAGTGCCGAGTCCACACCCATAAACGCTGCACGGGTGCTCTGAGCCACATTGCGTTGCGCTGCTTCCAGATCCGCGCGCGCCTTGTCTTCTAGAGACAAGGTTTCTTTGACGCGATTTTGAATCGAGTAGCCGGAAAACAATGGCATATTGATGTTGAAACCCACCGTGTAGGCATTGGAGCCCGCAAAAAATGACGAGGCCACACTGCCATTGTTGGTGGTGGCCTGGTAGCGGGCCACCAGATCTACTGTGGGCATATTGGCTGAATTGGCCTTTTGGGTTTCCAGGCGGGCCACTTCCAGCGCGAGCTTAAGCTGCCGGATAACGGGGTGCTCGGTTTGACCGACGGTCAGCCATTCGTTCATGTCCGCGGGCGAGAACTGGGAAAGATTGAAATCCGGTGCAAGCGCCAACGGCTTGACATCGGACTTGCCCACTAACTGCGCCAATGCCAATGTTTTGACGCGCAAATCATTTTCTGCAGCGATCTCTTGGGCTAGTACCAGGTCAAAGCGCGCTTGCGCTTCGCGCGCGTCGGTGATCGTGGAAGTGCCGACTTCAAAGTTGCGCTTGGCGGCAGCTAATTGTTCTTGCACCGCCACTTTTTGGGCTTTTACAAATTCCAGGCTGTCGGCCGATGCCAGCACATCAAAGTAAGCCTGACTCAGCCGCAAGATCAGTTCCTGCTCGGCAGTTTGCAAGGCGCTGGCGGCTTGTTGTACCGCTTTGCGGCTCTGTGCATAGCTGGCCTCATCGGCCGGCCGGTACAAGCCCTGACTGGCGTCCAGCGTCATGGAGTTGTTGTTAAAGGTACGGTCCGCTTGCGCCAGGCCGGCGCTCCAGGTGGCATTGATGCCGACCTTGGGCAAGACCAGGGCCATAGCCTGGTCAGCCTTATATAGGTTGGCGTCGTTTTGTGCCTTAGCCGATTGGTAGCTGGCATCAAAGTCGCGCGCGGCGGCATACAAGTCCACCAGACTTTGGGCCTGCACAGCCGGTACCATGCAGATCGCCATCAGCAAAACTACATGGCGCAAACGCGAGGGATGGATGGGTGTTTTCATAGTCAGTTTCTCGGTCGTTAAATAGATGTTGTTGGGGCCGGATAGTGTTCTTCAACGAAAAATGTCTTTGCGTCAATAACGCGCAATAGTGCTATCGACCTGTGCGGACCAAGCGTCGATACCGCCTTCGATGTTGACCACATGGCCAAAACCGTTGCTGGCCAGAAAGCGCGCCACTTGCATGCTGCGCACACCATGGTGGCAGAGGCAGGCAATGGCTTGGTCGGGGTCCAGTTCGGCCAGGCGCGCGGGTATGTCGGCCATAGGGATGGCGAGGACGCGAAAATCAGCGCCCTGTGCCAACTGTGCCCAGCCCAGTTCATAGGGTTCGCGAACATCAAGCAAGACCGGCGCGTCCATAGGATGCGATTGCGCAACAGCCGCCAACCAAGCGGCGAAATCAGCGGGTCGAACCTGTGCAATCATCGTTGGATAGGTGGTGCTTTAAAAGTGGAACTGCGAATGTTCGGCAAAACCATGCAGACGCGGTGCATTGGCGTCCCAAGGCGTAGTGCTGCGCAGTGCGGTTTCGCTCACGCGGGTAATCAGCTGGGCCGACATGATGGGCTCGTCGCCCACAATGGCTATCAGGCGGCCACCCACAGCCAGCAGGTCCAGCACATGTTGCGGCACCTGGGGCACCGAGCCGCTGAGCACGATGACGTCAAATTTGCCTAGGCCGATTAAGGCTTGGGATCCATCAGTAACCCGTACTTCGACATTGTTCAGACCCGCTTTTTGTAGCTTGGTGCCTGCGATGGCGGCCAGTTCAGGGATGCGCTCCAGGCTCAGTACGCTGTGTGCGCGGCGCCCCAGCAGCGCAGCCATATAGCCCGAGCCGGTGCCGATCTCTAGTGCTTTTTCATGGGGCTGCATTTGTAAGTCTTGCAGCATGCGTGCTTCCAATCGCGGTGCCAGCATGCACTGGCCGTGGCCCAGGGGCACTTCCAGGTCAGCAAAGGCCAGCGCCTGGTGTGCCAAGGGCACAAACTCTTCGCGCCGCACATCGGCCAGCAGGCTTAGAACGTCTGCATCGAGCACATTCCAGGGTCTGATTTGCTGCTCGATCATATTGAAGCGGGCTTGGGCGATGTTGGCAAGGTTCATAACAATACTTTCGAGAGCGCAGCTCAGACGGACCCAATTTTACCGGCGGCTTGTGACGGCGCATCTAAGGCGGCGGCCGGCAGCCCGAATAGTCGGCGCATCCACTGACCCAGATCGTCCAAATAGCAATACACCACCGGGACGACCACTAAGGTAAGCAGGGACGAGGTAATTACCCCACCGATCACCGCCTGGCCCATGGGCGCGCGCATTTCTGAGCCTTCGGAGAGCGCAAAGGCCAGCGGCACCATACCAAAAATCATCGCCAGCGTAGTCATCAAAATCGGGCGCAGGCGCACTTTAGCGGCCATCAGCAAGGCCGCATTACGGTCCAAGCCGGGCACCGCGCGTCCCTGGGCGTCCGTAGAGCCTTCACGCGCCCGGATGGCAAAGTCCACCAGCAAAATTGCGTTTTTGGTGACCAGGCCCATCAGCATGAGCACACCGATGACCGAGAACATGGACAGGGTGGAGCGAAAGGCCATCAGCGCCAGCACCACGCCGATCAGGGTCAGCGGCAAGGCCGTCATCAGCGCCAGCGGTTGCAAAAAGCTTTTGAACTGGCTGGCGAGAATCATGTAAATGAACACAATGCCTAGCGCCAGCGCCGACACGGCGTAGCCAAAGGAGTCGGCCATGTCTTTGGTCGATCCGCTGAACTGTGTGCTGTAGCCTGGCGGCATGCTAATGCCGTCCATCACTTTCTTGATGTCCTTGGAAACTTCTCCGGCCGAGCGGCCGCTGACATTAGCGTTGATCGACACCTCGCGTAGCAAGTCACGCCGATTGATTTGGTTGGATGTCCGTGTCTCCACCAGTTTGGCGACCTGGTTCAAGCGCACGATGCGCCCCGATCCGTCGGCATTGCTGCCCATCGCCAGGGGCATGCGTTCCAGGTCGGTGGCGCTGTCGCGCGCAGCCGGGTTGAGTCGCACATTGACATCATAGGTTTGGTCGTCACTTGCGCGCCAGTTGCCCACGGTTTGCCCGGCTACCAAGGTGCGCAGGCTGTTGCCGATCTGGGCCAGGGAGAGGCCCAAGTCGGAGGCCGCGTCGCGGTTGACTTCTAATTCCAGCGTGGGCTTGTTGGGCTTCATGCTGGAGTCCAGATCTACCAAGCCGGGAATCTCGCGCAGTTTGGGCAAGGCGCTTTGGGCGATGCGTTCTAAAGTCTGGATGTCGCTGCCCAGCAGCGAAAAGGTGATTTGTTTGCTACCGCCCACCGAATCGAATAAGCCGATATGGGTGACGGTAATGCCCGGCACATGGGCCAGGCGTTCGCGCAAAATAGTAGATATTTCTTCGATACCGCGTTTGCGCGCTTTGCGGTCCAGCAAGCGGATGTAAATGCTGGCGTACATCTTGCCCTGCGCGTTGCCGGTATTGATGGTGGTCAGCGTGTAGCGCACTTCTGGAAATTCGCGCACGATGGCTTCGACCTGCTTAGCGCGCGCCTCGGTCACTTCCAAGGAGGAGCCTACCGGGGTGTGAAAGTTGACCGTGGTTTCTGAAAAATCTGACTTCGGTACAAACTCGGTACCCAGCAGCGGTACCATGAGTAGGCTGGCGATAAAAATGCCAATGGCCAGCAAGACGGTAGCCAGTTTGTGGCCCAGCGCCCAGCGCAAAATGCGTTGGTACACATCCACCAGGTAGTTCGTACCCCGGTCAAACCAGCCGGTGACACGGCCTATGGTTTTGTCGTACCAGTTAGCGGGCCCGCTGTGTTTCCCATGGCTTTGGACACTAGGGTCGTGCCAGACGCTGGAAAGCATAGGGTCCAGCGTGAAACTCACAAACATGGATATCAGCACCGCCACCACAATCGTCAGGCCAAATTCGTGAAAAAACTTGCCGATGATGCCGGCCATAAAACCAATGGGTAAGAATACGGCCACGATAGACAAGGTGGTGGCCAGCACCGCCAGCCCGATTTCTTGCGTGCCGTCCATAGCGGCTTGAAACGGCGTTTTGCCCATTTGAATATGGCGCACAATGTTTTCGCGCACCACGATGGCATCGTCAATCAGCAAACCTACGCACAGGCTAAGCGCCATCATGCTGATCATATTGATGGTAAAGCCCAGCATGTACATGAACAAAAACGTACCTATTAGGGCAATCGGTAGCGTGAGGCCGGTGATGATGGTAGAGCGCCAGGAGTTAAGAAACAAAAACACAATCAATACGGTGAGCACCGCGCCTTCGATCAGCGTGCGATTGACGTTATCCACGGACACACGGATCTGGCGCGACCCATCGGTAATCGTTTCCAGCCGGATGCCCGGCGGCAATTGTTTGCGCACTTCGACCAGCGTTTTTTCCAGACCGTCAACGACGCCAATCGTGTTCTCGTCTTGCGATTTTTGTACCGACAGCAGCAAGGTGCGCTGCCCGTTGTACAGGGCCAAGTTTTCCACTTCCTGCGCGCCATCTTTGAGTTGTGCAATTTGGCTGACCCGCACCGGCGCCCCATTTTTGCGGGCGACGATGATGTTGCCAAAGTCCTCAGGCCTTGGCACGCGGCCCGAGACCTGAATCACCCGCTCCTGCTCCAAGGATCGGATGCTGCCCAGGGGCAGGTCTTGGTTCTCATTGCGCACGGCCGAGACGACCTGGTCGGGCGTAATGCCCAGCGACTCCATGGCCTGCGGATTGAGGTAAATATTGATCTCGCGTTTGGTGCCGCCCACTACGCTGGCCGATCCCACGCCGGGCACATTTTCCAGGCGCTTTTTAAACACCTGCTCAGCCCAGTTGGTCAACTCCACGGCGCTGAGCGCGGGGCCTTTGGCATCGGGTAAGACCGCTACCGACCAGACCGCCTTGGCCGATGGGTCAAAGCGCAGAACCCGTGGCTCTTTCACTTCGGTTCGCAACAAGGGTTTGACGGATGCAACTTTCTCGCGTACGTCGTCGGCCGCTTTGCGACCGTCCATGGTCAGGTCAAAGCTGATGATGACCACCGATTGGCCTTCGTAGCTGCGAGAGGTCAGTGAGCTAATGCCTGCAATCGAGTTGACCGCCTCTTCTAACTTCTTGGAAACTTCGCTCTCCACAATCTCGGGTGCAGCGCCCGGGTAGTCGGTAATTACCACCACCGTAGGGAAGTCGATGGCGGGAAACTGATCGACCTTGAGCCTATTCATGGAAAACAGGCCTAACACCACCAGCGCGACCATCATCATGGTGGCCAACACCGGGTTGTTCAGACTGACGCGGGTAAACCACATAAATTATTTGCCCGCTTCGTTCACGGTGACTGGCGTGCCTGCTAGCAAAGCGCCCACGCTGCCCAGCAGCGCGCGCGTGCCCGGCGCTAAGCCGACCACTTCGACCATGGTTTGCCCCTGGTAGTCACCGATAAAGCCGGTTACCACCGTTTGATGCTCCACTTTGCCGTCCACGATGGTTTGGGCATAGGTCAACGGTTTGTCTGTCCGTACCGCACTTAAGGGAAGCGCCGGACCGATGCGGCTGCCGGTGGACAAACGGCCTTGCACGAACAGCCCTTGGCGCAGTTGTGCATGGGGTGAAAGCGTCAGGTACACCACCACCGCGCGGCTGCCCGCGGTCGCAATCGGGTTGACCCGAGCCACCCTGGCGGCCACGCTGTCAATGCTGCCGTCGATGCTGACCTGCGCCACTTGCCCAAGCCGGACCCGGGCCGCCTCTTCGGCGCTCAGGCTGGCTTCCATTTCTAATTGCGCCAGGTCCACTATCTCCACCACACGCGCATCAACGGCAACCCGCTCCCCGTTTTGCGCCAGGCGTTGGGATACCTGGCCGGTAATGGGCGCGCGCATGACCGCGTCGTCTAAAGATTTTTGCAGCACGTCCACACCCGATTGCGCCGCTTGGTAAACGGCCTGGCCGGCCGCCAGGTTGGAGGCGGACATCTCCAGTGCAGTTTTGGAAATAAAGCCCTGGTCCACTAGCGAGCGGTTGTTGTCATAGTTGCGCTGCGCAATATCGACCTGCGCCTTGGCCGATTGGGCTTGTTGCTGTGCCTGGCGCAGGCGCGCCTGGTATTCGGTGCTGTCCACGCGCGCAATCACCTGCCCGGCTTTTACATAGTCGCCCTCGCGTACCAGCAGATCCTGCAATTCACCGGCTACGCGGGCCTTTACAAAAGCCGAATTCACCGCTTTGACTGGCCCGGAGATTTGCAGCATCTGCACCAGTGCGATAGTTTGCACACTGACCAAGTCGCTGGCGGCCAGCGCCACCACGGGCAAAGGCTTGGCAACTGCACTGGCAGCCGATGCGGGCTTGGTCGCTGCGCCAGCGGCGGTGGCTGCACTCGTGCTGCTCTTCATACGTTGCCATTGAAACGCGCCGCCGCCTGCGGCAAGCGCCAGCACCAGAAATATCCAGGGTAATTTCGATTTCATAAAGCTTTTTTATCAAGTACAGGGTGCGTTGGCTCGTGCAGTAACACCCCGCTAAGGTGGGTATCGATCAAAGCATCCAAATAGGCCAGCGGTTGCAAAGGGCTTATTTGCGAGGGGCTCAAGGCCGGCGCATGGCGCCACAAAGCCAAAAATAGAATAGACGAGAGCAGGGTCAAGGGGCCATAAATAGGGTCAATAGGCCGAAATTCGCCCCGCTGCACGCCGCGCCCGTGCACGCGCGCAATCAACTCGCGCGCCGGATCAATGACCTCTTCGCGGTAAAAAGCGGCTAATTCAGGAAATTGCTGCCCTTCGCTGAGCATGAGCTTGGCGATGCCGCTGCTTTGGCTGGCGTCTGCCTGCTGCCACCACGCATGCAAAAACGTGCGCATCAGTCGGTCGGTTGGGCCCTCAAAGGCGTCAATGGCGGCATGAAACTGCGACAACTGGCCCACAATCTTGTCCCGCACCACGGCTTTGAACAACTCTTCTTTGCTGCTGAAATATAGAAACAAAGTGCCTTTGGATACCCCAGCCATCCGGGCCACGTCTTCCACCTTGGTGGCGGCAAAGCCTTTCTCCACGAACAAGGCCAGCGCAGCCTGCAACAGTTCGCCGGGACGCGCCTCCTTACGACGCTCGCGCTTGACCGGCATGGGGCAGGTAGGTTGGAAGAAGTTTTTGATCAACTGCATTTTTACTGACCAGGTGGTTAGTAGTGTAACGCCTGGCTGCGTACAGGCCCTTGTGCGCTCTTGCGCAGGCTTATTGCCCTAAGCCGGGCAATGCCGTTTGTCCCCGCGCGCCCTGGGCTACACCGTACGGACACGCAAGCGCCTTATGCTCGGGGTTTTGATTATTCAGTCTTGACTGAGGAGAAATAGCGCATGGGCACAGCCGCACAAACCCTGGTACTGGGGGGAGGATGTTTTTGGTGCACCGAATCGGTGTTTTTGCAGGTGCGCGGGCTCACGCAGGTAGAGTCCGGTTACAGCAACGGGCATGCGCCCCAGCCCACTTACGAGATGGTCTGTACCGGTACCAGCGGCCACAACGAGGTGGTACGGCTGGAGTTTGACCCGCAGCAAATCAGTTTGACCGAGGTACTGGAAATCTTTTTTCTGATCCACGATCCGACGACGCTTAACCGCCAGGGTAATGACGTAGGCACCCAGTACCGCAGCGCTATTTACTGCACCACGTCCGAGCAATTACAAGCGGCCCAGACCCTGGTGCATGCTTTGGATGCGGCAGGCGACTTTGGCAAACCCATCGTCACCGAGGTGCAGATGTTGTCCAACTACGCCCGCGCCGAGGAATACCACCAAAACTTTTTTGCCAAGAACCCCGGCCAGGGCTATTGCATGGCAGTGGCGGCGCCTAAAGTGGCCAAGTTCAAAAAGACGTTTGCGCGCCTAGCCAAGGCCTGACACTCCAATTTCCGGATGGCCTGATTTCTATGATTGAAACGCAGCAATTGCAATTTGCGTACGGTGCGGGTCAGCCTTTGGTATTCCCGGATGTGGCAGTGCCGCAAGGCGCCGTGGTTTTGCTCAGTGGTCTCTCGGGCAGCGGCAAATCTACCTGGCTGGCATTGCTGGCAGCACTGGTCAAACCCCAGCATGGCGCGCTCACGGTGGCGGGGCAGGACTTGCGGGCTTTGTCCGGCCGCAGTGCCGATGCCTGGCGCGCGCGCAACATCGGATTTTTGCCGCAAAAGCTGTATTTGAGCGCCGCCTTGACGGTGCAGCACAACCTGGAATTGGCTTTTTGGGCGGCAGGCTTGCCGGTCGATAG
>CAMBFN010000005.1 GCA_945865425.1 Comamonas sp. lk
ATGTGGGCCTGGTGGGTTATCTGAGTGGGGACGTAGACGGCAGCTTTGCCGGGGCCACTGGCGCCACAGCCCTGAATACGAGCTATTTCACTAGCTTGGTGGCTGCGCATACGGAGCTGGGTTCGAGCTTTAATTTGGCACAGTTTGGGGTCTATACCACTACATAAAAAAGCATCCTCAGACGAGGCGCTAGAGTGGCATATCCCTGAACGATTGCACCCATGCCAGTTGTCCCGGCAGGCAGTGACCGCGCAAGTCGTATTGTTGGATGGCGAAATCACGGGCCGCTTGACCTAGTCTTTTACGCTCATCAGGGTTTTCACATAGTTCAATCAAGTTAGATGCGAGGCTGCTTACATCAAAAAAATCAACCAAACGACCTGTCTCGTTATGGGTGATTGCTTCGCGTACCGGCGGGGTGTTACTGGCCACGATGGCGCAGCCCGCGCTCATGGCTTCCAGCAAACTCCAACTCAGGACAAAGGGATAGGTCAGATAGGCGTGCACGGTAGAGAGTTGCAGCATCTGTACGAATTCGCGATAGGGTATCTTTCCTAGAAAATGTACGCGGCTCAGATCAATGTCTGCCTTGACCTCGTCGAGAAAGACTTGGCGCCAGCCCCTCGTACCTTTGCCCGATTCTCCGCTAGCGCTTGGCGGCAATGCACCATAGCTAACCCCATCGCCACCTACGATCAGAACGCGCGCCCTTGGCCTTGCTTTCAAAATGGCCGGCAGGGCACGCATGAAGATGTGGTAGCCCCGGTAAGGTTCTAAGTTTCGGTTCACAAAGGTGATTATTTCGTCTTGGCGTGTTAGCAGTAACTTTCCCTTTCGCGTGCCCAGTGTCATGCTGACGTCCGAATCGGGCAGGATAATTTGTGTGTCAATGCCATCGTGCATGACGGTTATTTTGGAGCGAAAAGGCTCCGGAAACACAGAGCGCTGCCATTGTGTTGGCGACAGACCGGCATGGCTGATCGGGAAATGTAAATCGTAATTAGCGTTTTTCAGGCGCAGGCGGCAGGCGTCGTCCTCTTTTGGGGGGGACAACTCCAGGTCAAAGCCCATGTCTGCGCCTTGCGCATGGTAGTAGAACTCGCTGTAAATGCCCATGCGCGCCTGGGGCCACACGTCTTTTAAAAACAGGCTTTCGCCCCAGCCCGGGTGTGCCACGATGACGTCGGGCGTAAATCCACTGAGCTGAAGCTGGCGTGCTGCATGGTAGGCGGCCTCGCCCCGCACTACCTTTGCTTCCAGGTCAGTGAGCCAGCGGTGGCCCTGGCCCTGAGCTTGCGCCTTGGGTGAATAACTTACCGTCTGCACATTGGCCATCGGCGGGCTAGGATTGATGTGCATCGCAACTACGCGATAACCCGGCAGCGCAGCCAAAGCGGGTGCGAGATGCTTGAATTGCCCTGGGAAGTTTTGGTGGACGAAAAGTATATTCACGTGTTTTGGGTCAGCGCTGCTTTACCTGCCCGGTGGTGCCTCCAGCGGGTCAGGATGCTTTGGGTTTTTTGACAGTGGCAGCGGCTCCCTCGATTGTGGAGGGGGGATCGGTACGATTAAGAATGCCTTGCTCGACCATCTTGTTGATGACCTGATTGAATTGCTCTGTAGTACGCAAGAAACCCTGGATAGGTATGCCAATGCTACCAACCTTGGTAGCCACGGGCTGCGCATTGGCTGCCCCTGGTGCCACGGTAATCAGATCAAAGCGAATCACGCCGTCGGCCAGGGTTACGTTGTCAAAGGCATCTATAAAAACAGAAGAATGGGACATTATTTTTTTCCTTGAAATTTTGAAGGTACACCTGGAGTAATTTTAATCTAGATCAAATATAAGGAACCTCTGCATAAGTCCAAACCCGTCATTGCGAGCGCAGCGAAGCAATCTACTTTGCCTGTCAATCAAACACTTATGGATCGCCGCGTCCCGCCACGGCGCAAGCGCCTCGCGGCTAAAGGCCGCTCCTCGCGATGACGGACTTATGTAGACCTTCCTTAATGAATGTCCAAAATCCGGGGATCTAGCGCTTTGATACGCATATATTGCAATGTTAGACTCATCATTCAGTTAAATTTGGTCCCTGCAAATTGGCGTCCGAACTTAAATTCGCGTCAGATCACCTCCGCCGAGCCTAAGCTGGCATTGCGGTAGCGTGGGTGAATCATTTTCTGGCGCTGTATTTTTTTGCCTCAAACGTCCCAAACCTCTTTTCTGATCGCCTTGAACGACAAGCAAAACCTCCCTGCAGTGCAAATCACTCCGGTCATCCTTTGTGGCGGCTCCGGAACGCGGCTTTGGCCACTTAGCCGCAAAAGCTTTCCCAAGCAATTTGTACCGCTTATCGGGGGCAAAAGCTTGCTGGAACTGACCCTGGAGCGGGTGTCCTTGTTGGGCAAAGACGCGATTTGCGTCGCCTCGGAAGAACACCGGTTTTTAGTGGCGCAAGCTATGCAAGATGCTGGCGTGCAGGGGGCCGTCTTGCTAGAGCCCGTGGCGCGCAACACGGCTGCGGCCATGGCAATAGCAGCGCTTGCCGCGGCTTCTGATGCCATGCTGCTGTTTTGCCCCTCGGACCACCACATTCCCGATGCCAAGGCTTTTGCCCAGGTCGTAAAAAAAGCCCTCCCAGCCGCTCAGGCTGGCGCCATCGTCACCTTTGGCATCAGTCCGAGTTTCCCCAGTACCGCTTACGGCTATATCCGCCAAGGTGCAGCCCGGCCTGACGGCAGCTATGCAGTTGAGGGCTTTACCGAAAAACCTGCGCTGGACAAGGCGCAGGCTTTGCTGCTGACCGGCAGCGCGCTGTGGAATGGGGGCATATTTCTATGCAGCGCCGCAACCTTGCTGGCCGCCTTGGAGCAACACGCCTCGGACATATTGCAAGCCTGCCGCCAAGCCATGGTTCACTGCACGCGCGATGGCCAATTTGTGCGTCCGCAGGCAGAGTCCTTTGCTGCTTGCCGCTCTGACAGCATAGATTACGCAGTCATGGAGCAACATGCCAACGTGGCGGTACTGCCATTTACCAGCGCTTGGAGCGATGTCGGAAGCTGGAACGCTGTGGCCGCACTCAGTGAGCCGGACGCACAGGGCAACCGCGTACACGGGCAGGGCTTGATCATGGGTGCGCACAACACCTTTGTGCATGCGCCACACCGCCCGGTGGTGGCCTTGGGCACCCATGATTTACTGATAGTGGACACGCCAGACGCTTTGCTGGTGGCGCACAGTAGCCAGGTGGAGCAGGTTAAACAAGTGGTGGCGCGATTGGACGCGGACAAAGTGGCCCAGTCGGCCCAGCACCGCAAAGTGGCGCGTCCCTGGGGCACCTATGACAGCGTGGATGTCGGCGAGCGACACCAGGTCAAGCGCATCAGCGTGCGTCCGGGTGCCAAGCTGAGTTTGCAAATGCACCACCACCGTGCCGAGCATTGGATTGTGGTCAAAGGCACAGCCTTGGTAACGCGCGGCGACGAGCAGGTTTTGCTGACCGAAAACCAAAGCACCTATATCCCCCTGGGTGTTACCCACCGCCTAGAAAACCCGGGGAAAACGGATTTGGAAATTATCGAAGTCCAGTCCGGCAGCTATTTGGGCGAAGACGATATCGTGCGGTTTGAAGATACTTATGGGCGCGATACCAGGCGTGGCTAAGATTTACGTCGCTGGACACCGGGGCATGGTGGGCAGCGCTATCGTGCGGGCTTTGCAAAGCCAAGGCCATAGCAACTTGGTGCTTCGCACACACGCTGAGTTAGACCTGATAAACCAAGCCGCCGTGCAAGCTTTCTTCGCTGAAGAAAAGCCCGATCAGGTTTATCTAGCCGCCGCCAAAGTGGGCGGCATCTACGCAAACAACAGCTATCCGGCGGATTTCATTTATCAAAACCTGATGGTGCAGGCCAATGTGATTGACGCAGCTTTGCGCAATGGCGTAAAAAAGTTACTTTTTTTAGGGTCCAGTTGCATTTACCCGCGAATGGCGGAGCAGCCTATGCCCGAGGAAGCTCTATTGACCGGTTTGCTAGAGCCCACCAATGAGCCTTATGCGATTGCCAAAATCGCCGGTATTAAACTGTGCGAAAGCTATAACCGCCAATACGGCGCCAGCCACGGCGTGGACTACCGCAGCGTCATGCCAACCAATTTGTATGGTCCCGGCGATAACTACCATCCGCAAAACAGCCACGTTATCCCCGCGCTGATTCGGCGCTTCCACGAGGCCAAACTGTCGGGGGCACCAAGCGTAAGCATATGGGGTAGTGGTTCGCCAAGGCGTGAATTTTTGTATGTAGATGATATGGCTGATGCCAGCGTGTTTGTCATGAACCTGCCACAGGTCGCTTATCACCAACATACTCAGCCTATGCTCAGTCATATCAATGTTGGTTTTGGAAGCGATATGACCATCGCCGAGCTGGCGCAGGCAGTGGGTCAAACCGTGGGTTATCGAGGCACTATTGATTTTGATAGCAGCAAGCCCGATGGCGCGCCGCGCAAATGGATGGATAGTGGTCGTTTGGGTAGCCTCGGTTGGCAGGCCAAGATGGATGTGATGCAAGGCCTAGCGCTTGCGTATCAGGACTTCATAACGCAAAAATAAATTCCATGACCAAATCTAAAGTAGCACTCATTACCGGGGTAACCGGCCAAGACGGTTCTTACCTCGCCGAATTTCTATTGGAGAAGGGCTATACGGTACACGGCATTAAGCGGCGCGCAAGTTCATTTAATACCCAGCGCGTAGACCATATTTACCAGGACCCGCATGTCGACAACGCGCGCTTTAAACTGCATTACGGGGATTTAAGCGACGGCAGCAACCTGACGCGCATCATTCAGGAAACACAGCCAGACGAAATATATAACTTAGGCGCCCAGAGCCATGTGGCTGTCAGCTTTGAAAGCCCCGAATACACGGCAGACGTGGATGCCATGGGCACGCTGCGTATTTTGGAGGCCATACGCATCTTAGGCCTGGAAAAGAAAAGCCGGTTTTACCAGGCCTCTACTTCCGAGCTTTATGGATTGGTGCAGGAAACTCCGCAAAAAGAGACTACGCCTTTCTATCCGCGCAGCCCGTATGCGGTTGCGAAGTTGTATGCCTACTGGATCACTGTCAATTACCGCGAGGCCTATGGCATTTATGCCTGTAACGGTATCCTCTTTAACCATGAGAGCCCTCGACGCGGCGAAACCTTCGTGACGCGAAAAATCACACGCGGCTTGTCCAATATTAGTCAGGGTTTAGAAGACTGCTTGTACATGGGCAACATCGACGCCTTGCGGGATTGGGGCCACGCCAAAGACTATGTGCGCATGCAGTGGATGATGTTGCAACAGGATAGCCCTGAGGATTTTGTGATCGCGACCGGAATGCAATACAGCGTGCGGCAATTTATTGAGTGGACAGCGCAAGAACTGGACATGCCCATTCGCTGGGAAGGATCTGGGGTGGACGAAGTGGGCTATTGGGTAAATAAGCCCATTGTTCGCATTGATCCACGGTATTTCCGGCCGACAGAGGTGGAGACATTGCTTGGTGATCCTACCAAGGCTAAAGATAAGCTTGGCTGGGTGCCAGAGATTACTGCATGGGAGATGTGCGCGGAGATGGTGGCTGAGGATTTGGGGCATGCAAAAAGAGCGGCCTTATTGATGCAGCACGGCTATAGTGTTAATTTGAGTGCTGAATAAGACCGATGAGAAAGTTCGCTCTTTGAGATTATTTCGGTATCTTAAGGCTCAGCCTTTTGATTGCGCAACGCCCGAGGGCAGGGCATCGGAGAGGTATCGATTGGCTGCCTGGGCGGTAGTAGCTAATGTTTGCAGCAAGGGCGCAGCGCTGGCTGTAATGGCTTTCAGTATCAGCCTGACCTTGCCCTATCTAGGGACACAGCGCTTTGGTGTCTGGATGACCATTGCTAGCTTTTCTGGAATGCTGAGCTTCCTTGGTCTGGGGGTTGGAAATGCGCTTACTAATTTAGTGGCCAGTCGCTCCGTAGCACGACCGCAGGAGGTGCAAAGAGTTATAACTGGCGGGCTAGGTTTGCTCTTTCTCATTGGCCTTGTTGTAGCGCTGAATCTTTACGTTTTGGTAGATTTTTTGCCATGGGACCGCATAGTAAAGGCTGGCGAACCCGAACTACTGCGGCAAGCCCAGCAGGCCGCAAAAATCTTTGCTTTATTGTTCGGTCTAAACCTGTTCACCACTGGAATTCAAAGTGTATTTGCTGGCATGCAGCGGACCTTTGAAGTGCACTTGGTCAATACTATTGGGTCTTTATTGGCTTTAGTGTGTTTATGGCTTGCGTCTGAGGCGCATGCGGGACTTGGCTTGTTGCTGCTTTCCACCCTTGGGGTACAAACATTTGTAACGCTTGGGCTGATGTTTCTTCTGGTGCGACGTCAGCTGTTCACTATCGCGCAATTGGCCCCGGCGATTTGGTTTGAGTCACGCGGCCTATTGCGTAGCGGCGGCTTATTCTTTGTGCTCCAAATCGGGACCATGGTCGGTTGGGGTGCAGATGCGCTTATTATTTCCAGTACCCTGGGTGCTACATCGGTTGCGGTGTTCAGCGTTGTTACACGCCTATTTCAATTGGTGAGTCAGCCACTTGCGATGATGAATGCACCTTTATGGGGGGCATATGCAGATGCTTATTCCAAAGGCGATGTTGGTTTTATTAAAAAGACGCTTAAGGCCAGTTTCTTGCTGACTTTTATCATAGCCTCGCTTGCTGGGGTAATACTGTATTTGCTTGGACCCTGGCTTCTCGCGGTTTGGACTGGAGGCCTGATCGTCGCGCCCGATTATTTGCTGGCGGCATTTGCCGTTTGGACGGTTATAGACTGTTGCGGTGGGGCCCTGGGCATGTTTCTCAATGGCATGAATATTGTCAAGCAGCAGGTATTGGTGGTTGTGCTATTTTGTCTTCTGGTGCTTCCGCTCAAGATCGTTGGAGCTGCCCAATTTGGCGTGATAGCAATACCAGTAGTAGCTACCCTCGCATATGCGCTGACACATGGGTTGTTGTATGGGGTGGTCTTCTTGCCCCACATAAAGTCTAAGTTCATAGCGGAACCTTTAGCGTGACTTGTCCCATTTGTTCCCAAGCTATGCGCCCATGCTTTTCAGCGCGCGTGTTGAATAAGTACGAGGCGACCTATGAAGTATGCGGACACTGCGAGTTCTTGCGCGCTGGCGATCCGCATTGGTTGGACGAGGCTTATTCCAGCGCCATTGCGGCTGCTGATACGGGGTTGGTAGGCCGAAATACGCAGATCGCCCAAGCACTGGCCAGTCTGCTTTACTTGGCGATGCCGTCGCATGGCCAGGGTCGATATTTGGATGCCGCAGGCGGATACGGCCTGTTGACTCGCCTAATGCGTGACAAGGGTTTTGATTTTTTCTGGGCCGACGAGCATTGCAAGAATCTGCTGGCTACGGGGTTTGAATACCATCCAGATCTAGCCCAGTGTGAGGCCGTAACAGCCATTGAGGTGATGGAGCATTTGGTGGATCCCCTTCGTTTTGTCGATGAGACGCTGCGCCATGCTCGTTCAAACACAATGATTTTCACCACCAATTTGTACCAGGGAGCGGTCCCAGCGCCGGAGGCTTGGTGGTACTACACCTTCGCCACTGGGCAGCACATTGGATTTTTCACGCAAACAACACTGCGTACATTGGGCCAGCGGCTGGGATTGCGATTTTTCAGTGCCAATGGCATACATATCTTGTCCAGCCAAGCGCTCAATGCGACACGGATTCGTTTGGCCACTGGACGCCGCGTTTCGCAACTTTTCGCACCATGGATACGGCATCGTTTGGGCTCAAAAACAGTAAGCGACCATGAAGCGATGCTTCGCGGCAGTTCACCGATTTAAGAGTTGTTAAAGTCGTGACCCGTATCGTTTTTGATTCACAGATATTTTCCTTGCAGCAGTTTGGCGGGATTTCGCGATACGTTTGTGCCTTGGCCGAACAGCTAGTCGAACACGATGGTGTGGATGCGCAGATCTGTGCGCCCCTGCACATCAACCAGTATTTGCGCGCGCTAAAGACCAGTGGGAATGTGGCCGTTCGAGGCCTCTACATTCCCTCAATTCCTCGATTAGGGCAAAGTCTGTCTGTACTTAATCAGGCCCTGTTTCCGATTTGCGCCATGGGCCAGCGTACCGATGTCATACATGAAACCTATTTCTCTGGCACACCGCTTTATAGGGCTAGGGCTGCCCGCGTGCTTACTGTGTATGACCTCATCCATGAGCGCTTTCCCCAAAGTTTCTTGCCCAATGACCCTGTAGCCCATAATCGCGCGCAGGCCATTAGGCGCGCGGATCATCTGATTTGCATTTCTGAGAGCACCCGCCGAGACCTGCTTGAAACCTACCAAGTGCCTGAGTCCAAGGTATCCGTGACCTACCTGGGATACGACACCTTGCCTCTTTCATCACTTAGCGCATCTTCGCTGGTCGGTGTGAGGCCCTACTTGCTGTATGTGGGCAGCCGCCACGGTTACAAAAATTTTGACGGACTATTGGAGGCCTATGCAAGGTCTCAGGCGCGCCGCGAGGGCGTGCGAATCGTTTGCTTTGGTGGAGGACCTTTGACCGCTACTGAACGCAGCCTTATCCAGAGGTACCAATTGCACCGCAATGACGTGGCACACGTTAGCGGTACTGATGAGCGTCTTGCCGCCCTATATGCTGGGGCTGTAGCCTTTGTGTACCCATCCAAGTACGAAGGTTTTGGCATCCCTCCTTTGGAGGCAATGTCGCTGGGCTGCCCCGTCATTTGCAGTCATACCAGTTCCATTCCCGAGGTCGTCGGACAAGCCGGCGCTTACTTCGATCCTAATCTTGTGGAGTCGATGCAGCAGACGATTGACCAGGTTCTGCTGTCTCCCACCCGTCAAAAAGAATTGTCAACGCTTGGAAATGCGCAAGTCAGCCTTTTCTCATGGAAGCGATGTGCTGCGCAGACGCTAGCCGTTTATCGGGAACTAGAGGCATGAGAGCTTTAATTTGCGGAGTTAGCGGACAGGATGGTGGCTACCTGGCAAAGTTGCTATTGGGCAAGGGGTATGAGGTCTGGGGCACTTCGCGTGATGCGCAGGCATCCGAATTTCGCAACCTAACTATGCTGGGCATAGCAGGCCGGTTGACGCTGTGCTCAATGGCGCCTAATGACTTTCGAAGCGTGCTTAGCGTGGTGTCCCGTTGCAAACCCGACGAGGTCTATTTTCTGGCCGGACAAAGTTCCGTTGGACTCTCTTTTGAGCAACCCGTTGAAACCCTTGAAAGTATCACCATAGGAACCCTCAATGTTTTGGAGGCGGTACGTTTTGTGAGCCAAAGTATCCGCATCTACCACGCCAGTTCCAGTGAATGCTTTGGCGATGTAGGTAAGTCGGCCGCAAACGAAGTTACCGCATTTGCTCCCCGCAGCCCGTATGCAGTCGCCAAGGCTTCCGCGCATTACATGATTGCCAACTACAGAGAGGCCTATGGTCTTTATGCATGCAGCGGTATTTTGTTTAATCATGAGTCCCCCTTGCGACCGGCTCGCTTCGTAACGCGAAAGGTGGTGGACGCTGCTGTGCGTATAGCGCGTGGATCGACTGAAAAATTGGCCTTGGGTCGCTTGGATATTTCGCGGGACTGGGGATGGGCGCCTGAATACGTAGATGCTATGTGGCGCATGTTGCAGCAAAAAACGCCCAGGGACTACGTCATTGCAACGGGTGTCACAACTAGCTTGCAAGAATTTGTAGATGTGGTTTTCTCACATGCGGGCTTGGCATGGCGGGACCATGTAATTGATGACCCCATGCTTTATCGCCCTTCAGATATTTTCTATAGCCAGGCAGACCCTTCAAGCGCCTTGAAGGATTTGGGTTGGCAGGCCAGCGTCACCATGCCCGCACTTGCGGGTCTTTTGGTGCAAGCCGCCAAATGATTTCGTTCGTCGTCGCCGTCTATAACGCCGCGGATACGCTAGCGCAGTGCTTGGACAGCGTGATCGCACAAAACTGCCAAGATTTTGAATTGCTGGTGATCGATGGGGGCTCCTCCGATGGTTCACTAGATGTCCTGCATGAGCGCGCGTCGCAAATCGCCTACTGGACCTCCGACGCGGATCAAGGTGTTTACGATGCGTGGAATAAGGCTTTGCCCCATCTGCGCGGGGAGTGGGTCTGCTTTCTGGGCGCCGATGATTACTTGTGGAGTAACGATGTTGTTGGAGCGCTCATCGAGCAACTGAAGAATTTGTCAGCCCATGTTTGTATTGCCTATGGGCAAATCGTGTTGCTGGATAAGGGCGGCAATCCGATGTTCGCGTTGGGCGATCCCTGGGAATCGGTTGAGTCCCAGTTTATGAAGAAAATGTGCTTGCCGCACCCTGCTGTGATGCATAGGCGTGACGTTTTTGAAACGTATGGCGAATTTGACACATCATTTCGCATTGCCGGGGACTATGAATTTCTCTTGCGTACTATCACCGCTAATCGCCCTCATTATTTGGGCGAACTGTTGGTGACCGCAATGCGGCCGGGCGGCTTGAGCACCAACCCTGCCAACGCGATCATGGGCCTGAGGGAGGCACACCGGGCGTTGGCAAAGCATGGTTACCCGGTCGCATGGCTTTCGCAGTGCATGGCGTGGGCTCGCGTTTACCTGCGGCTTTTAGCTAGCCGTTGGCTGGGGCCTCGACTCACCCCTACTGTGTTGGATTGGGGGCGTCGCCTGAGGGGTCTGCCCCCGTACTGGACCAAGGTATGAGCGAGCAGCTTCGGTTTGCACCAGTGTCGGTGGTCATTCCTTGCTACCGCTGCGCAGACACCTTGCAGCGTGCGGTGGACTCCGTCGCCGCTCAGTCGCAGTTGCCCGCGGAAGTCATTTTGGTTGACGACTGCAGTGGCGATGGCACTGCAGACATGTTGGTGGCCATCGCGCGTGCCTTTGAGCCGGGGTGGGTACGCATAGTGACCCTCGATGAGAACAAGGGGGCAGGCAGCGCCCGCAATGCTGGATGGGCTGTTGCAACCCAGCCCTATATTGCCTTCCTTGATTCAGACGATGCTTGGCACCCAAAAAAAATTCAAATTCAACTCGCTTACATGCTGGCCCAGCCGGCGGTTGTGCTTTGCGGCCATGCGCATCTGGTGCTTGGACCAGCGCTCCAGGCAAACTGGGCGCTTTCGGATGCCGAACTCCCAGCCAAATCAAGGCGTCTGCCTAAGTGGCTGTTGCTGGTGTCCAACCGATTCGTTACACCATCGGCCATGATCAGGCGTGACGTCATCCAGCGCTTTGAAGAGAGGCAGCGTTACATGGAGGATCACATGCTCTGGCTGAGCGTGGTATGCGCAGGCGGGAGGGTGGATCGACTCGTAATGCCGCTTGCAGCTATCTTTAAGCGCCCCTACGGACAGGCGGGCCTGAGTGCACAGCTATGGTTGATGGAGCGTGGCGACATAGGTAACTACCTACGCCTGTTGCGGCAAGGGCATATCAGGCGTGCGCAATTTGTTGGTTTAATCTTACTTTCGGTGGCTAAGTTCGTCCGCCGTATTGTGGTCCATGCGCTCAAAACGATGTGGACGAAGTAGCGTGCAGGCCGCTCCCGCTGTGACACTTTCCATCGTGAGTCATGGTCAGTTCGCGCTGGTGCGTGCACTGCTTGGCGATATAGCTCGGCATTGTGGGACTAGCGCTTTGGAGGTGATCCTGACAGTCAACGTACCCGAGGACCTGCCCTCGCAATTTGGTGAGCTACCGTTCCCCGTGCGGGTGATACACAACGCCAAACCGCTCGGGTTTGCGAGCAACCACAACGGCGCCTTGCGCCAAGCACTTGGCACGCACGTTTGCGTTCTCAATCCGGACGTGCGACTTGCGTCTGATGTGTTACCCGAACTTGTTAAATCGCTGGCCGATTTGTCTGTGGGGGTCGTGGCGCCTCTCGTCCTGGATGCCCTGGGTAAGGTGGAGGACAGTGCACGCAGCTTTCCGACGCCTTGGGTGATCCTGTTGAAAGCGCTAGGTGCAAACCAAAAAACGGATCAGGTCCGGTCCGCCGCGCCACATGACGTGGACTGGGTGGGCGGAATGTTCATGCTGATGCGTCGCGAGGTTTTCGACGCCCTTGGCGGTTTTGATGAGCGGTACTTCCTGTACTACGAGGACGTAGACCTGTGCGCACGGATTTGGTTGGCGAACATGCGGGTAGTGCAGGTACGGCAGGTAAGCGTTATGCACCTAGCCAGGCGTTCCAGCCATCGCAGCCTGCGCTATCTGGTCGTGCACCTCGCAAGCATGTGCCGATATTTCTTGTCCGCCAGCTTTAGGGCCACGCTGTGGCGATCCTCTGCACAGATTGGACTTCGCCGCCCATGAGCGCCTTGGAGCAGCGCTTTGCAGGTGCCGTGCTGGTTACTGGCGCTAGCGGCTTCGTCGGCACGGCACTGCTCGCGAGGCTCGCCGCCGAGGGCTATAAGGCCGTAGCCGCACCGCGCCGTAGATTAGGCGTGTCTGAGCCGCCAGAGTCCGACCGTTATGACCATGTGAACATGTCGGGCTGTTATGGCCTGGTCCACCTGGCTGCGCGTGTTCATGTAATGCACGAGGCTGCTTTGGACCCGCTGGCGGAGTACCGAAAGGACAACGTAGAGGCGACTTTGCGCTTGGCCAGGCGGGCGGCGGCGGCGGGGATCAAACGTTTTGTTTACGTCAGCTCGATCAAAGTCAATGGTGAGTCGACGCTACCAGGCATGGCCTTCACTGAGGCGGACGCCCCACGGCCGCGAGGCCCCTACGCGATCAGCAAGTATGAGGCCGAGCTTGGCCTTATGGGCATCGCAGGTGAGACCGGGCTGGAGGTGGTGATCGTGCGCCCACCCCTTGTTTATGGGCCGGGAGTGCGCGCCAATTTCGCGGCCCTTGCGCGCGCAGTGCAGCGCCGTTGGCCCCTACCGCTGGGCGCGGTGCACAACAAGCGCAGCCTGGTCGCGGTGGATAACCTGGCTGACTTCATAGTCACCTGCCTCACCGCCCCCCAAGCAAGCAACGAGGTGTTCCTTGTTAGCGATGGTGAAGACCTGTCCAGCGCTGAGCTGTGTCGGGGCTTGGCGTATGCCGCTGGCGTGCCCCCGCGCTTGATTGCAGTGCCCTTGTGGCTGCTGCAAGGCGCCGCCGCGCTACTTGGGGCTAGGGCAGTTGTGGGAAGGTTGTGCGAGAGCTTGCAGGTCGATCCTGCTAAAGCACGTGAGCGCCTTGGCTGGGTGCCCCCTTTGGCGGTGCAGGCTGGGCTGGGGCGGGTCTACCGCGGCCGTGGCGCGCTGGCATCCGGGGCGCAGCAAAAGTGCGGTACCTAGACTTTGCTGGCCTTACTCAACCTACGGGGCTGCGCGTGGAGGGTCGCCCACCCGCAAAACCGCATCGCTAGCGTCTGCGAACGCATTCTTTTTGGCAACTGCTTCGACCGTTTTGGCAGTATCCTTTTTGGCAACTTATACTATCGACGCTGCTGCGAATAGCCTTGCTCATATCTAAGGCGATTTGCTACGCCGTATTCGGCACTACGCCATTGATTGTCGACTTCAGTCAGGTTTTGCCAGATTCAAGCATTACATTGGGGTATGTTCCCTAGTCTTACCTTTGATTTTTACTTTGGAAAGTTTCTTTTTTGTCGCTCGCAGCCCCAATGCGCATTTGCCAAGTCGATCAAGGCGACCGTTGGGTAGTGCCTCATGAATGTGCCCGAGGTAATGGCTCAGAACGAGCAAGTCAAGCCCAAGGTTGCAATCCTGATGGGCACTTTCAATGGGCAGGAACACCTGGGCCAGCAGCTAGACTCTATTGCTGCGCAGACTCACGCAACTGGTAACTCTGGTTCGGAAGCGAACCTAATGGCTGTAATCGTCTTGACCGTATATAAGAATTTTGTTAGAGATGGCTTTGATGATCAGGTTGATCTCGACTCCGACAATTGGCCTCGCTCATCTAAACCGTGCGGGATAGTTACTCAGCGCAGAGTGAAGGTTCATAGGTTCTTACATGTTAACTTTGCCGTTAAACCATGAAAGTAATGATCCTCGGAGTAACCGGCATGCTGGGCAATGCCATGTTTCGCATTTTATCAGAGCGTGGTGATCTGGCCGTTTACGGTACCGCGCGAAGCAATAGTGCCCGCCAGCACTTTTCGGACAATTTGTCCGCAGGGATCATCGTCGGCACTGATGTTGAAAACAGCGACACCCTGGTCAGAGCATTCACAGCTGTGCGGCCTGATGTTGTCGTAAATTGTGTCGGCTTGGTTAAGCAATTAGCTGATGCCAACGATCCTTTGCAAGCTGTCCCAATCAACACGCTGTTGCCGCATCGGCTTGCAGCGCTTTGCCAGGCCACCGGCGCACGCCTTGTTCATATCAGCACGGACTGCGTATTCTCTGGGTCCAAAGGCAACTATCTTGAAACAGACTTTCCAGATGCCTATGATCTTTATGGTCGATCCAAACTGCTGGGTGAAGTGGATTACCCGCATACCATTACTCTGCGGACCTCCATCATCGGCCATGAGTTGTCGGGAAATCGAAGTCTAGTGAATTGGTTTCTCGCACAGCAGGGAGTAGTCAAGGGCTTTACACGTGCCATTTTTTCTGGCTTGCCAACGGTCGAGCTAGCAACCGTCGTCCGGGACGTCGTGCTACCCTTCACGGAGCTACATGGTCTGTACCACGTCTCCGCAAAACCCATCAATAAGTTTGATCTGCTACAGATGCTGGCACATGCATACGGAAAAAATATCGAAATCAATCCTTCCGAAGAACTCGTTATTGATCGCTCGTTGAATTCGGATCGTTTCAAAGAAGCCACAGGCTATACGCCACCTGAATGGCCAACACTCATTCAGCGCATGTATGATTTCAAATAAATAAAAAGGATTAAAAGTGTTTAATGGAAAAATCTTGATGATTACGGGCGGCACAGGCTCATTTGGTAACGCCGTCCTCAAGCGATTCCTGGAAACAGATGTCAAGGAAATTCGCATCTTCAGCCGTGATGAGAAGAAGCAAGAGGACATGCGGATCATTCTCAACAACCCCAAGCTCAAGTTCTACATCGGTGATGTCAGGAGCTATGATAGCGTTAGCGATGCCATGAAGGGTGTGAATTATGTCTTCCATGCTGCGGCACTCAAACAAGTGCCGTCGTGCGAGTTCTATCCCATGGAAGCGGTTCGCACCAATGTGCTGGGTGCTGAAAATGTCATGAATGCAGCGATAGCCAACCGGGTTGAGCGCGTCGTTTTACTCAGCACTGACAAGGCGGTCTACCCCATCAATGCAATGGGCATCTCCAAAGCCATGATGGAAAAGCTAATGGTCGCGAAGGCACGCATGCGCACAGAAGGCGAAACCGTGATTTGTGCCACCCGCTACGGCAATGTCATGGCATCGCGCGGCTCTGTAATTCCATTGTTTGTCAGCCAAATAAAGGAAGGCAAGCAATTGACCATTACAGATCCAGCTATGACACGATTCCTGATGTCGCTGGAAGACTCCGTGGATCTGGTGGCGTATGCATTTGAAAATGGTCAACAAGGCGATATTTTTGTCCAGAAGGCACCTGCATCGACTATCGAAGTATTGGCGCAGGCGTTGCAAGCACTATTTTCTAAGAAAGACAACATTCGCATTATTGGCACGCGCCATGGCGAGAAATTGTACGAGTCGCTGGTGGCACGAGAAGAGCTTGCCAGAGCCAGCGACATGGGTCGCTATTACAGGGTTCCGGCAGACAACCGCGATTTGAACTATGCAAAATTCTCCGTAGAAGGCGAACTCAACATTGCCACTTTTGATGACTACACATCTCACAACACGACGCGATTGGATGTCGAGGGTGTCAAAAATCTGCTGCTCAAGCTTGATTACATTCAGGAGCAGCTAAATGCTTAAGGTCATGACCATCGTCGGTACTCGACCAGAGCTAATCAAAATGTCAAGAGTGATCGCTGAATTTGATCGACATACACAGCATGTCTTGGTTCACACCGGCCAAAACTTCGATTACGAACTTAATCAAATTTTCTTTGAAGATCTTGGCATTAGAAAACCCGATTATTTTCTTAAGGCTGTTGGTAATAACGCTGCCCAAACAATTGCGCGTGTGATTGAGAAAGCCGATGAGGTACTGGAAAAAGAGCAGCCCGAGGCCTTACTGCTTTATGGCGACACCAACTCATGCCTTTCGGTCATTGCCGCAAAACGCCGCAAGATTCCTGTATTTCACATGGAAGCGGGTAACCGTTGCTTTGATCAGCGCGTGCCAGAAGAACTCAATCGCAAGGTTCTGGATCATCTGAGCGACATTAATATGGTGCTCACCGAGCATGCTAGGCGTTATTTGCTGGCCGAAGGAATATCCGCTGACAAAATTATCAAAACCGGCTCCCACATGCAAGAAGTGCTTGAGCACTACATGCCAAAAATTACAGCATCGGATGTGCTTGACCGACTCAACCTACAACCTCAAGGCTACTTCTTATTGAGCGCGCACCGTGAAGAAAATGTCGACTCGACTGAAAACCTGCAAGACCTGCTGGATACACTGCAGGCTCTGGTTAAACAGCATGAAATGCCAGTCATCGTATCCACCCATCCGCGCACCAGACAGCAGCTGGAAAAGTTAGGGGTTGATGGTCTGAGTTCGAGAATCCAGTTCCTCAAGCCATTTGGTTTCTCTGACTACATCAAGTTGCAGATGGAAGCGTTCTGTGTCCTGTCTGACAGTGGCACCATCACTGAAGAAGCTTCGTTGCTGGGCTTGACTGCCGTGACAATTCGTAACTCACACGAACGTCCAGAGGGTATGGACCAGGGCACGCTGATCATGAGTGGGCTGAAGTCGGAACGTGTTTTGGATGCTGTCCGTATTGTGACCAGCCAGGATCAGACCGGTGCTATTCGTCATGCGGTTCCAGACTATGAAGGCGGGCTGGTATCGCAGAAAGTTCTGCGGATTGTCCTGAGTTATGTTGACTTTATCAATCGCGTAGTTTGGTCGAAATAAATCCGAATTTGGTGCAAGTAAAAAAATTAGTGAGAGAAATAATGAGCACGAATAGCCAGATGTTGGACGCAATTTTCAATGAGGGTGAACGTCTGGTTCCGGGAGAAACTCACGGCCGAGATGAAGTGGTTCGTCACAAAAGCGGTTATAAACTGTTTCGCGATATTATCGAATCCGACATCTTACGAGATCCATCAATGCTTAAGGACGGCATCAAGATCCTGGACATTGGCTGTGGCACCGGGCACGGGACATTCATGCTTGGAGACATTTTAGGCGCCAAAATTGTAGGTATCGATTCAAGCATCGAGTCAATTCAGTATGCACTAGGTAACTACGGCGCGAAAAACATTCAGTATGTACACGGCGACGCTGAGTCGTGGGTGCGCGAAGCTCATACATTCGACTACGTTGTTTCACGCCATGCGCTGGAACACGTAGTGGACGGGCTGAACTTTGCGCTGAAAGTGTCCTGGCGGAAGCGGCTAATGGTAAACGTTCCATTTAACGAGGGGGACGGCAATGTTCATCACCTCGTTCACTGGATCAAAGAGCAGCATTTCGAGGCCTATCCAAATAAAGAATTCTTATACGAAGGACTCGATGGCGTTACTGAATTGATGCGTACAGAGGAGAATCCGCCAAATTCGATACTTTGTGTCTCGAGTGCGCCCGCGCTCAACCCTGTTCGGGGGCTTTTCGAATTTCCTATTGCGGCGTGGAAGCCCGAGTTTTTGCAAAACCTAGGTATTCAGGCTATTGAGTCGAATATTGAAGAGCGTGAGGGCGCTTTGAAACAGCTTGAGGCAATGCTAATTAGCAGACAAAGCGTTCTTGACGCGCACGAGGGCGCATTGAAACAGCTTGAGGCAATACTAATTGGCAGACAAAGTATTCTTGACGAGCACGAGCGCGCATTGAAGCAACTTGCGGACGCGCTTACTCTACTAAGGAAAAGTTCATGAAACAACAGGCCACGCCAGATTTTCAGCCGCTGGTTTCAATCGTGATTCCCGTTTACAACGGTGTCAACTACATGCGCGAGGCGATAGATAGTGCCTTGGCGCAGACTTATAAAAATCTGGAAATTATTGTCATTAACGACGGCTCCAAAGACGACGGGCAAACCGACGCGATTGCCCAAAGCTATGGCGACAAAATCCGTTATTTCTGCAAGGAAAATGGTGGCTGTGCTTCCGCGCTCAATCTTGGTATCGCCAATATGCGCGGCGCGTATTTTTCTTGGCTCAGTCATGATGACCGCTATATGCCGGAAAAGGTGGCTCGCCAAATCAATTTACTTGCCACATTGACTGATAAAGAAACCATTATTTACGGCGGATACGAAGTAATAAATACCGAATCACAACCACAATATACGGTGCGCCCGGACTCCGTTTTATCGCCGCAAAAACGCAATATTCCGCTACTACCCTTGTTGCGCGGTCTGATCCACGGTTGTTCGCTGTTGATCCCGAAAAAATATTTTGACGAAATCGGCGTGTTCGATGTAAACCTACCCTCCACTCAGGATTACGCCCTGTGGTTTGATATGTTCCGCGTTGCCTCTTTGCATTTTGACCCGGAAATTCTGATCCAATCGCGGGTGCACCCCGACCAAGGCACGAACAAAATTGACAAACATATTGACGAATGCAACGCCCTGTGGTGCGGTTTTTTAACCAAGCTCACCGAAGTTGAAATGACCGCGATGGAAGGTTCACCCTATAACTTTTTAACCAGCACTGCTCAATTTCTCGCTGATACACCGTACAAAGATGCGCACCAACTGGCTCTGCAAATGGTCGAAGACTGCAAAGGCGGCACTAAAATTTCGGTCATCATCCCGTTTTATAACCACGTCGCCTGGACGATAGAAGCAATACGCAGTGTACAGACGCAAAGCTACCAACAATTTGAAATCCTGTTAATTGATGACGGCTCTACCGACGATTTGGCACCGTTGCTTGAATTCATCACAATCGATCCGCGCATCAAGTATTTCCGCCAAGACAACGGCGGGCCGGCCAAAGCCAGGAATAACGGCATTGATCGCGCAACGGGTAGTTATATTGCTTTTCTCGACGCCGATGACTTATTTTGTCCGGCGAAATTGGAAACCCAGCTTAGTTACATGCAAGAACGCGGTCTGGTGTTCTCGCATACCTCCTACTCTCGCATGGACTTGGAGGGCAATGTCATCGGATCGATCTCCTCAGGCACTTTAAGCGGCAATGTTTTTCCCGGCATTATGGCTTCCTGCCCGATCGCTATGCCAACGGTCATGGCGCGCGCCGATATTTTCAAAAAAAATCGGTTTCCCGAGCATTTTGAAATTGCTGAAGACGTGTGTTTATGGATTTGCATCGCCAGCAAATACGAAATCGGTGGCATAGATGGCGTGTTTTCAAAAGTGCGCGTCGGGCCCAACACTGCCGCACTTAACAAGCGCAAGCAAGCGATGGGCTATGTCAATATCGCGTTTTTCATCATTCACGATCCTTACCTTGCTCAATTCGAGCGGCAAATCAAATCGTTGTTGCTCGATACGACGGATATGTTTGCCAATGCTTTTTCACCACAACCGACAGCAGTGATTCCAGCCACGGCGCCAAGTCAACCGACACCTCATCCATCGGCTTTGCGTAAAGTAGCCACCTCGCTCAAACATCACGGCCTGCGCGTTACTTGGCAACGCATCTACCGCCGGTTAGGGTGGTAAACCATGCAGATGCAGTTTGTCCCCAAAGCCTTAAGCGACATTTACCGCTACCGTAATCTGTTGTACCAACTGATAAAGCGCGACATAACTTCGCGTTATCAAGGTACATTCATCGGCATTGCCTGGTCGTTCTTTTTTCCGCTACTCACGCTGGCGGTTTATGCGCTGGTCTTTGGGATCATCCTCACGCCGCGCTGGCCCAATATTTCCGACCCGTCCATGTTTACGCTGATTTTGTTTTCTGGACTTTTGGTTTTCAACTTTTTCGCCGAATGCGCGAGTCGTGCGCCCAGTCTGATAATCGCCAATGCCAATTACGTCAAGAAAGTCGTGTTCCCGGTTGGTTTGCTAATCTGGATACCGATCGGCACGGCGCTATTCCACTTGCTGCTCGGCTTAGTCGCTTGGAGCTTGCTGGTCATTGTCCTTGGTGGGCAACTCCACTGGACACTCATGTTAATCCCCTTTGTTTTGTTGCCCCTCGTCATCCTTACCGCAGGTGTCAGTTGGTTTTTAGCGTCTTTTGGCGTATTCGTCCGTGATGTCGGCCAAGTAATCAGCGTTTCCGTGCAACTCTTGATGTACCTTGGGCCTATCATTTATCCGCGCGAAGTGTTGCCCAAAGACTACCAATGGCTGATGAGCCTTAACCCTATAACTATCCCTGCGGAGCAATTTCGCAACCTGCTCAACATGGGTGTGTCGCCGGATTGGCAATCCCTAGGTTATTACACGCTAGCTGCCTTAGCCATTGCCTGGCTTGGCAAACTATTTTTTGATAAAACTCGTCATGGATTCGCCGATGTTATCTGAAGAAAAACCACTCATTCGTGTCCATGGGTTAAGTAAGAGCTACGAGATTTACCCCAAGTCGGCTGATCGCATAAAACAAAGCCTCTGGGGCAACAATAAACGCCGTTACTATCGCGATTTCCATGCCCTATCCCATGTTTCGTTTGAAGTCTATCGGGGTGCATCCTTTGCGGTGATTGGCAAAAACGGTGCAGGTAAAAGCACGCTGCTGCAACTGATTACCGGCACCCTGGAGCCGACCGCTGGCACAATAGAAGTCAATGGCAAAGTCGCCGCCGTACTCGAACTTGGCGCCGGCTTCAACATGGAGTATTCCGGGCGGGAAAATATAGAACTCTACTGCAACTTACTGATGATGCCACCCAGTGCCATCAAAGCGCGTTTCGATCAAATAGTCGCCTTTTCCGAACTCGAAGATTTTATCGACCAGCCCTTAAAAACTTACTCCAGCGGCATGGTCGCACGCCTTGCATTTTCTGTCATAGCCCACGTCGATGCAGATATTCTAATTATCGACGAAGCATTGTCGGTGGGTGATGCTTCGTTCTCGCAAAAGTGTATGCGTTTTCTACATGAATTCGTAAAACACGGCAGTATCTTCTTTGTCAGTCACGACCTTAGTGCAGTCAAACGCTTTTGCGACAGCGCTATGTGGCTAGAGCACGGCAAAGTACGCGCATTCGGCGAATCTGCAAAGGTATGCGATGCCTACATGGCTGACATATACCCCAACGAAACGCAGAGCGACGTCACCGGCAGCAAACCGGTGCTTACGGCGCTAGAGCCGGAAATGCGCGTGGTTAAACCCACGCATGCAAGCAATAGTGAAGCGGTAGACAAAGGCGCACAGCATCTTGCCGGCTTCAACTTTAACCCCAACTCTGCAGCCTTTGGCAATGGAGGTGCCGAAATCATTGGTGTCGGGTTAACAGGCATCGAGGGTCGCGCACTGAGTCATTGCGAAGGGCAGACTTTGGTTCAGGTCAGCGTCAAAGCGCGCGCCATTCAAACCGTTGATCGCCCTATTCTTGGCTTTTTCATCAAAGACCGCCTTGGTCAAGCGCTATTTGGTGCCAACACTTATCGAGCCTATGAAGGACAAACTCCCAGCATTGCAGCCGGACAGACGGTTGAAGCGGTTTTTAGCTTCAAAATGCCTACACTCATGATTGGCGATTATTCGGTCTGTGCAGCCATCGCGGATGGTACCTTGCAATCCCACACGCAACTTCATTGGTTGCATGACGCAGGCCTGTTCAAAGTCACTACAAGTAGCCTAGATGGGGTGCTGGTAGGCATACCTATGCAAGGCATTGAACTTAGGTGCATACAACCGGTTTTGCCCTAATGCCTATTGTTTTTTTCCGCAACTTTAGTGCCTTTGGGCTTTACTGTATAAATCGAGGCGTAAATACGGGGCTACTTATCGAAATCACGCAGTTTGGCCTGCCAGTATTTGCATCTGAACCGGATGACGTGCGCGATGTGATTCAGCCTGCGGAAACTTTTGATCCAAACGCCCCTGTTTCAATTGCACGGGCAGTCAGGTACTTTCTCAAGAATCCTGAACCTGCTGTTCAAATTCGTTCGGCTGAAGAATTTTTGGCAGAAATGCTCACATGAGAGTATTAATCTGGACACAGTATTTCTGGCCTGAAAATTTCCATATCAATACAGTCGCGCGTAGTCTCAAGGTAAAGGGAATTGAGGTCACGGTGTTGACCGGAAAACCCAATTACCCTGAAGGAAAAATATTCGATGGCTACAAGGCAGCGGGCATCCAGATGGAAGAGTATTCTGGGATCGAAGTGATTCGCATCCCCTTAAGGCAGCGAGGCAAAAATTCCGGAAAAGGAATGGCCCTTAATTACCTTTCTTTCATAATTTCTGGCTATTTGTTCGCACCTTATGCTCTGCGTGGAAAAAAGTTTGATGCAGTTTTTGTTTATGCGCCTTCACCTCTACTGCAAGCACTTCCAGCGATTTATGTATCTTGGCTAAAGCGCGCGCCACTGGTGCTCTGGGTACAGGATATTTGGCCAGATGCGTTGGTGGCAACTGGGTTCATAAAAAATCGATGGATATTGGGTATGGTGGGGCTCGCCGTACGCTACATCTACCGGTTCTCTGATTCCATCCTGATTCAATCTGAAGGCTTTCGTGCGTCCGTAGAAAGCTGGACAAGCAAAAAGGAACGCATACGTTTTTTCCCGAATTCAGTTGAAGACGTATCACCTGATCTTACAAAGTCCACTGTAAATGTTCAGCTTGTAGAGGAAGTTGCAGCATGCTTCGCAGTCGTGTTCGCTGGAAACATTGGCAAAGCGCAATCTTGCGAAACAATTATTGAGGCGGCCAAATTATTGCAAAACGTGGCTTGCATTAAGTTCTATTTGGTAGGTAGCGGCAGTATGGCTGATTCCATTCGTGAAAGCATTACGCACAGTGGATTAAAGAATGTGACGATGACTGGTCAGGTGCCTGCTGAGGACATGTCTGTAATCTTTGCTTCGGCATCTGTTTTACTTTTAACCTTGCGAGATGATGCAGCTTTGTCATCAACTATTCCGTTCAAGCTTCAAAGCTACCTAGCAGCAGGAAAGCCGGTAATTGCTAGTTGTAACGGCGAGGCTGCGAGTGCTATAACCAAAGCAAACGCCGGGCTTGCTTGTTCGGCAGGTGACGCATCCGCATTGGCCGACGCGGTATTGAAACTTTTTCGGATGACACCCGAGGAACGCGTGGGTCTTGGGAAACATGGCCGCGATTATTTTGAGGCGCATTACCGTTTACAAACCCGTGTAACGGAGCTAGTGACGCATTTCGACGATGTGGTTGCTCGGCATAGATGACCGGAGCGAATGTCGTGAGGGTTCTTTTAACAGGCACAAACGGTGTTGTAGGACAGGCGCTGTGTCGTCGGTTGTACCAAGACGAAAAGCATGAAGTCGGCGGAGCAGTAATAGGTGATGTTAAATTTATTTCGGCATTGCGCACTAACTAATGGGTGAGATTCATTGATAAGCAAAATCTGCTTGCGCGTTGGATGGTGTGGATATTTATGTCCAATTGGCTGATGGTGCGCATTTGATGCGATACACACATAATGATCCACTCACGGCAGACTTGGAGACCAAGAACTGCAGGACGCTGAATTCGGTACTGCAACCGGTGGTTGCGGGTGTCAGACGGTTAATTTAGTTTGTCCCTCAAATCTCGCTGATCCGCTAAATCCTCACACGATGCGTCAATTTGCGTCTGCTTCAAATGAAACGTGTAATCGATCTGATCCTAGTAATCACCGCTACCATTATTTTTCTTTTACCCCTGGCAACCATCGCCCTGGTCGTTCGCCTCACTTCCAAAGGCCCGGTCCTCTATTGGTCCGATAGAGTCGGCCGCAACAACCTGATATTCAGGATGCCAAAATTTCGCACCATGCGCACTGACACGCCAACGGTGGCGACCCATATGTTGGATGATCCTGCGACTTGGCTCACCCCGGTAGGTGCATTCCTGCGCAAAAGCAGCCTCGATGAATTACCCCAGTTTTGGAGTATTTTGGTAGGCGACATGACTCTGGTGGGTCCCCGGCCAGCACTGTTTAATCAAGCGGATTTGATTGGCATGCGAACAGAGGTCGGTGTACATACCCTTACACCAGGTTTGACAGGGTGGGCCCAGGTCAACGGGCGAGATGAGTTGCCAATTGCGCAGAAAGTTAAGTTTGATGCAGAGTACTTGTCGCGTCAAAGCTTTGCATTCGACATCTATATCCTTTGGCTAACGGTGTTAAAGGTGGTACAGGGCGATGGTGTGACCCATTGACAATAATCTAAAAATGACATGAATAACTTCTTTAACGAAATCTCGCAATCTGTTGTGGCCCTGCCGCGAGAGGCCAAACGCATTATTGTTTTGGTCGTTGACATTAGTTTTTGTGTGCTGTCTGTTTGGTTAGCATATTACTTACGTTTGGGCGAATTTATTCCGTTGGCGGGTAGGTCTATGTTGGCCGCTGCGGTGTCGATTTCACTGGCCATTCCCCTATTTATTATTTCAGGGCTCTACCGCGCAATATTCCGATATAGCGGCCTACCTGCCATCGTTTCTTTGGTGAGGGCAATCGGTGTATACGGATTGATTTATGCAGCGATATTTACTGCGATCGGGTTTGATGGTATCCCTCGTACGGTTGGACTGATCCAGCCCATGCTGCTTTTGCTCTTTGTGGGCACGTCGCGCGCGTTTGCCAAGCTCTGGCTCGGTGGTGAGTATCAAAGTCGATGGAAACGTGCCGCCTTGCCACAGTTACTCATTTACGGTGCTGGAAGCGCCGGTAGGCAGTTGGCTAACGCGATGGCGGTAAGCACAGACATTAGCTTGGTCGGTTATCTAGATGATGATGATCGTTTGCACGGCCACGTGTTAAATGGGTTACCCATTTTTGACCCACGCGATCTCCCTATGTTGGTGACCCAAAGCAAAGTAACAAATATATTGATGGCTATGCCGACCATTTCCAGGCAACGTCGAAATGCAATTCTTGAAGCCTTAGCGCCTTTACACCTTTCGGTACGAACTTTGCCAGAAATTAATGATCTCGCTACCGGTAAGGTCAGTCTCAGCGATATACGTGAGTTGGATATTGATGACTTGCTTGGCCGGGAGCCGGTCAAACCCAATGCGCTATTGATTAACCGAAACACCCAAAACAAAACAGTTTTAGTAACTGGTGCTGGAGGCAGCATAGGCAGTGAACTATGCCGACAAATTTTGCAAGCAAAGCCCAAGCGATTGTTGTTGGTAGACATGAGTGAATTTGCTTTGTACCAAATTCATTTGGAGTTACTCGCCTTTGTAAATCAGAGCCAAAATTCCCCAAGTGATTCTTTAGATGGTGAATTAGTTGCACAGCCAATCGGTGTATCAGAAGACTTGACTATTGCATCAGAAATCGTTCCATTGCTGGCCTCAGTCTGCGACGAAGTACGCATGCAAGAGATCATGGATACCTGGCGCCCGCACACGGTGTACCACGCGGCCGCTTACAAGCACGTGCCCTTGGTAGAGCACAACCCCGCCGAAGGCGTGCACAACAATGTGTGGGGTACGCGCGTTTGTGCAGAAGCAGCCGTGCGCAATGGGGTGCGCAATTTTGTCCTGATCAGCACTGATAAAGCCGTACGCCCGACCAACATCATGGGCGCTAGCAAGCGTTTAGCGGAAATGGTGTTGCAGGCTTTGGCTGAGCTTAACCCGGCGGTGATGGCTCAGGGTGGCTCTGCACCCACCTCGCGCACTTGTTTTTCGATGGTGCGTTTTGGTAACGTGTTGGGTTCCAGCGGTTCAGTCGTGCCGCTTTTTCGAGAGCAAATTCGAAATGGTGGTCCCATCACCCTGACCCATGCGGACATTACCCGTTTTTTCATGACGATTCCAGAAGCTGCTCAGTTGGTGATACAGGCCGGAGCTATGGCTACGGGTGGTGATGTGTTTGTGTTGGACATGGGTCAGCCGGTGCGCATTGTGGATCTGGCACGCCGTATGGTCGAGCTTTCGGGTCTGAGCGTGAGAGACGAAAACAATCCGGAGGGAGACATAGAAATCACCGTCACTGGCCTGCGCCCTGGCGAGAAGCTGTACGAGGAATTGTTGATCGGTGAAAACCCGGTTCCCACGCAGCACCCTCGCATCATGAAAGCCCAAGAGCCCTTTTTGCCTTGGTCCCAACTGCAGCAAAGCCTGGGTGCACTACACATTGCCAAGGGCGTTAACGATGTGGCGCTAATACGCGGCTTGCTGCAGCAATTGGTATCGGGATACCATCCCACCGGCGAGGTGGTCGATTGGGTGTACCTGGCCCAAGATCGCGAGGCGGTGGCGGTGGGGGGCGAGTGAGCTATTTGGTTTTCCGCGACCGCAACAAAAACACCACAATCGCCACATTGAGCATATTCCAAGCCACGCCGTTTAAAAACGCAGCGTGGTAGGAACCCGTCAGGTCAAACACTTTGCCTGACATCCATCCCCCGGTAGCCATGCCTAGCATGGTGAACATAATCACCGTCCCCACCCGCGCGCCGATTTGCGTGGGCGCAAAATTTTCACGAACGATCAGCGTGTAAGACGGCACGATGCCCCCCTGGAATAAGCCGAACAAGGCGGACACCAGGTAGAGCGAGACCAGCCCGTCAAAAGGCAAAAACATCAGCAGCGCGGTAGCTTGCAAGATCGAGCCCAGCAGCAGCGTGCGCAGCGCGCCGATGCGGTCGCAAATAGCGCCAGAAACCAAGCGGCTGACGATGCCACAGGCCAGCATGAGCGAGAGCATTTCCGCACCCCGCGCTGCGCCATAGCCCAGGTCAGTGCAATAGGCCACGATATGCACTTGCGGCATGGCCATGGCAATGCAACAACTAAAGCCCGCTACACACAAAAGTACGGTGGCGCGGGTGGGGGACAAGCCAAACGGAAGTTCCCTCGCCTGAGCATCAGCGCTGACGCTGGGTGCGATCACCACGACCGCCGGTCTGCGACGCAGCAGTGGCGCAAGCATCAGCATGCACACAGCGCAAAACAGGCCCACACCCATATAGGCCTGCCGCCAGCCCAAGGTCTCGATAAAGTGCTGCATCACCGGTGGCCAGATCGCGCCCGATAGGTAATTGCCACTGGCGCAAATGGCCACCGCCACCCCACGTCGCTTGGCAAACCACAGCGCCGTGTCGGCCATCAATGGGGCAAATGCAATCGAGCTGCCCAGCAGGCCAATCAGCACACCATGCGCTAACGCAAATCCAATGATGCTGGTGGATGTAGACGCCAGCACAAAGCCCAATCCCATGGCGCATGCGGCCACTACCAAAGGCCGGAACAGGCCGTATTTATCCGCCATGCGGCCCATCAAAATGCCACCAACGCCAAAGCCGATCATCAACAAGGTGTAGGGCAGGGCGGACTCTGCGCGGCCAATGCCAAACTCGGCTTGGACGGCCGGAATAATCACCGGCACCACCCACATGCCCAGATTGCCTAGCGTCATCATCAACAGGCAAATACCTAGGCGGAACCAGGCATAGGAGGAATCGACTAAATCTTCGCGGGAGTCTATCGCCGTAGGGGCTGAGGCTGCTTCAGGGGGAAGTGGAGGCGTAGTCACGCGCCATTATGAAGCAGGCCCGCCGCCGCAAAGTTGTGTCCATGCGGCGGATCTTCAAAAACCCAAATTCCGTCATTGCGAGGCCGTAGGCCGCGGCAATCCATGACTTTGTGCCCAGTGCCAATTAATTTCCGTAAAAAACGTATTCGTCCCCAGCACCTAATTTTTGCTTGATGTTCTTATCGATGGCAATCGGCCCTGCGCCTAGCGAAGGCCACATCGGTTTACTTTGGGCTTTGTCCCAAACCATTAAATCAGTCTTCATGCGCGCCACGCGTTCAGGCTCGGCGGCGGCCAGATTGTTCTTTTCGGTGGGGTCCTTGGCCAGGTCAAACAGCCAGTCTTTTTTCGGTTGCTCCGAGACCTGCAACTTCCAGTCGCCCGATCGCACCACGCGGTAAGTATCGGTACGCCAGAAAATATTTTCGTGCGGACGCCCGGTGGATTTGCCCTGCGCATAGGGCAGCAGGTTCACGCCGTCTATGGGCCGGTCTTTGGGCTCTGCTAGCCCGGCTGCAGCCGCAGCCGTCGAGAAAATATCAAAGTGATTGACGGGTGCGCTCACTTGCGTACCTTTGGGGATGCCAGCCGGCCAGCGCATGAAGAAAGGCACATGGATGCCGCCTTCAAAGAAGGTGGCTTTCCAGCCACGGTAGGGGGAGTTGATCCCGTCCAAGCCAAGGTAATGCGCGCCGCCGTTATCGGTGGTAAAAATGACCAAGGTGTTGTCATCGACGCCCTGGTCTTTGAGTGACTGCAGTACCCGCCCGATATTGCGGTCCAGCGAACGAATCATGGCCGCATACACGCGCAGGGTGTGGTCCGGGATAAAGCTCAGCGCGTCATAGTCTTCGCGCGTGGCCTGCAAAGGGGTATGCGGCGCGTTGTAGGCCAGGTACATAAAGAAAGGCCGGTTTTTATTGGCCTGCACCACCTTGACGGCTTCGTCGGTAAGGTAATCGGTCATGTACTTTGGGGGCTGAAACACCTCGCCGGCGTTATGGCGTATGCCCCAAGGCGCCGAGGCCCAAAGGAACTTGTCGATCAAGTCAAATTCTTGCTTGGAGTTCACTACGTTGGGGCTGTTTTCCGGTAAAAACATCGAGCCGCCATGCATCAGCGAAAGCGACTCGTCAAAGCCATGCGCATACGAGCGGAACTGCGGGCTATCACCCAAATGCCATTTGCCCAAATGCACGGTGCGGTAGCCCGAGCTTTGCATTAATTTGGCAATCGTAATCTCGCTGGTGGGCAGGCCCATGTCTTCGTAGGGAATCAGCGCGCCTTCACGGTCTGCGTGGTACAGGGCCTGTGGCCAACCTTCGCGTGGTTTGGTGCTGGTAATCACCTTCATAAATTGCTTGGGCGTAGGCGTGAACTCAAAACCAAAACGGGTGGCATAGCGCCCGGTCATCATGGATGCACGCGAGGGCGCACAAGTGGCATTGGCCGAATAGCCGTTACGAAAGTTCACCCCTTCGCGGGCTATGCTGTCGATATAGGGTGTGGGTACCTTGCCATCGGCAATGCCGCCACCATTGAGCGTGATATCGTTAAAGCCCAAGTCGTCGGCCACGATCAAGATCACGTTGGGGGGCCGTTTACCAGGGCTTGCCGTGGCCTGCGCGGGCCCTGCTTGCCAGACGACTTCCTGCGTTGGCCCGTAGTCCTTGCGCAGCACGTATTTCACGTACAAAAGCAATGCGCCGCTAGGCCCGCCTATCGCATAAAAACCGGCCCCTGCCAAAAGCAGCAAGGCCAAAAAGCCCAAGGCTATGCGTTTGATCATGCTCTCACTCCTCATTTTTGTAGCGGTCAATCGGTGCCTGCCACAGGCCCTTAGCCATTGACTGTTTCAGCCAACTTCGACACCTAACTCTCCTTGTATTATGTCCTCACCTTAGTAAATGAATAGCCCATATCGGGCACACAGGAGACAGTTGTATGCAGATTGAGAACGCCCAAATCCCCAGTTCCGCACAAATGCGGGACGCCCTACAACGCGACGACGGCAGCGAGATTTACATGCTCAACTTGCTGAAATTTCGCGAGCAAGCAGCTTATGCCGATGGTCGCCAAAGTGACTTGACTGGTCAGCAGGCCTACAGCATTTACGGCCACGCCATGACGCGCATGGTCATAGAAGCGGGTGGCAAGCTCGTGTATGTAGGCAAGGTGCGCGGCTTATTGGTTGGCAGCGGCGATGCGCATTGGGACCAGGTGGCCATCATGATGTACCCCTCATTTAAAGTGATGGCTGCCATTACGGGCTCGCAAGCCTATGCGGATATTCATGTCCACCGCGAAGCCGGCCTGGCCGGGCAGGTGCTGATAGAGACCGTTAAGCCCCCGACGGTGCCTCAATGAAGTTATGAATTGGCAAAGCCTGTGTCCTGGTCATCAGAGAATTAGCGCTTTTGCAGTTGGTTTTTAGTGCGCTGATTCAAATCATATTTTTGCGCTTGTTCTCGATTTGAATGCGCAAGGCTGCCATCATCAACTCCGCATTCGCCAAATAGGGGTTGATCTTGCTCGCCCGCTCCATCAGCGCAAGAGCGCGTTCGGGCTGGGAGCGCTCGGCCAGCATTTGCGCATAGCCCACCAAGGCGCCGAAATGCTCGGGCAGGCGTTTAAGCACCTCCTCGCAATCTTGCATGGACAGCTCGTATTCGCCTGCCATGTAATACAGCGTGGCACGCTTATTCCAGGCCTCCGCAAACTCTGGGCGCTTGGCAATGATGTCGCTAAAAACATGGATCGCCTTGGGCAGATCGCGGTCCTGCATGCGGTCCATGCCTTCTTGGTACAGTTTGTCGATGACGGCATCGCCTGATTTACCCCACAGCTGCCACACGGTCGCCAGCGCCACTTGCCGCACTGCAGGCTGGGCATCGTCAAGCAAGGCAAGCACTGCGCCCGCATCCTTGGCAGTGCCCAGCTTGAGCAATTGGTGCATGCCGTTGATACGCCGCTGCGGCTCGGCATGTCCCAGCGCCTTACGCGCTTGCTGGTAGTTGAGCTTTTCCTCACTGGCCGCATGTGCGAGCTGCATGGCAAACAAGACCAAGACCAGGACCCCAGCCAAGGTCATTTTCAAGATGGGGGGCAGGGCGCAGCGCAAATAAAGTGACACGACAGGTCTCCAGCAAAGTTATAGGACAAGCTTACCTGAGCGCGAAGTGCTTCGACAAGCGCCTCTGTTAAATTGACATTTTGTAAGGCCTTTGCCGCCATTACCCGTAACGCAAGCACGCCGCCATACCCGTAAGGAAATCCATGCACGCTACCGAGTATTCATCTGCCGTCAGCAGCCAGCGCTTGGGCGCTATCACGCTGATCACCTTGTCCCGCCCCGATGTGCGTAATGCCGTGGACGCCGACACCGCGCGCGCCCTGTACGCTGCATTTATCGCTTTCGAAGAAGAGGCAGATGCCAAGGTTGCGGTGTTCCACGGCGCGCACGGGCATTTTTGCGCTGGTTGGGACCTTAAAGCCGGTGCGCGCATGGCCCGAGACGAAGGTGGCCCGGGCGTTTTGACGAACCTGGATTTCGATGCGCTCTCTGGCACCCAGTTGGAGGCTGCGCCCGCCAGCGCGCCGCTTGGGCCCATGGGCCCCTCGCGCCTGCTTTTGTCCAAACCGGTGATCGCGGCCATCAGCGGTGCGGCGGTCGCCGGTGGCATGGAGCTGGCGTTGTGGTGCGATATGCGGGTGATGGAGGAGGACGCTTATTTTGGCGTGTTTTGCCGCCGCTTTGGCGTGCCATTGATCGATGGTGGCACTGTGCGCCTACCGCGCCTGATTGGCATGGGCCATGCCATGGACTTAATCCTTACCGGTCGCAAAGTGGAAGCGGCCGAAGCGCTGGCCATGGGCCTGGCCAACCGCGTTGTGCCTAAGGGCGGCGCGCTGAATGCGGCGCTCGCGCTGGCCGAGCAAGTAGCCGGGTTCCCCCAAACCACTATGAACGCCGACCGCATGAGCGCCTACCAGCAATGGGACTTGCCCTTGCACCATGCCTTGCACCAGGAATGGCTACGCGGCAAAGCCTGTATTGGAGAAGGTTTGCAAGGCGCTGGCCGCTTTGCAGACGGGCAGGGGCGACACGGTAGTTTTGGTGGCTAGGGCGCAGGAGCAGGCAGACCCGTTGCACAATCTTGAAGGCGTCTTTTGCGCTGCAGGCTTAGCGCCCCGAGGGCCTTAACCCAAAGTACGTCCAAAGAAATGCAGCGTCCTATCCCAGGCCTGTTGCGCCCATACTGGGTCGTATTGGGTAGCGGGAATGCGCGCCGGGCCGACAGCGGTTTCGTTGGCAAACGCGTGGTGCGCCAGGTAGCGGTGGAATTCAAAATCTACTTTAGCTGCTTTTAATTTTTCTTCCAATGCATCGACCGTGGCGATTTTGAAAAATTCATCTTGGGTGGCCCAATGGCCCATGAGAGGTACGCGAATTTTGCTGGCGTCCACGTAGTCCAAGGGCGGGCAGCCGTACCACGTTACGCCGGCGTCGATTTCCGGCGATTGGGTGAGCGACAGCAAGGTCAGCGCACCGCCCATGCAAAAGCCGGTGACGCCGACTTTGGCACTGCGGCCTTTGAAGAACTGCACCGCGCCGCGAATGTCTTGCGAGGCGGCATCGCCAAAGTCCAGTGCACTCATCAGGTGGTGTGCTTCTTGCGCTTGGACCGTCGATTTGCCCCGGTACAAGTCGGGTACCAATGCCTGAAAGCCTGCGATGGCCAGGCGATCAGCGACGCCGCGAATCTGGTCATTGAGCCCCCACCATTCCTGAATGACCACAATGGCCGGGGCCTTACTTTTGCCCGCAGGCTCGGCCAAGTAGCCCTGTAATTCTTTGCCGTCGGGGCGCTGAAAATTGACCTTGTGTCCCATGGAGGGTCTCCTGTTGCAGTGCTGGCATCTTAGCGGCCCATAGCGACAGACATGAAAAAATCACTTACAAAAAATGCTACACAGCTCCTGTATATTCGGTCGCGAGCACAAGCCAAGGCGGCACGCCAAGGCTTGATTTCCCAACCTACCGCAGAGCCCTACGCCATGTCACGCCAAAGCGCAAAAGACTTTGATCAAGAACTTTTAATTTTGTTTGATGCCTATGTCCACGGCACTATCGATCGGCGTGGCTTTTTGCAAGCGGCGCAAAAGTTTGCCGTAGGCGGGGCCACGGCAGCCGGGCTGCTGGCGGCCTTGAGCCCGGACTTTGCGCTGGGGCAGGTGATTGTAAAAGACGATGCGCGCATCCGCAGCGAGTGGGTGGAATTTGCATCGCCCAATGGCTCCGGCACTGTGCGGGGCTATTTGGTGCGGCCTTCGGGGGCCAGCGGCAAATTGCCGGCGGTGCTTGTCGCCCATGAAAACCGGGGCCTGAACCCGCATATTGAAGATGTCGCGCGGCGTCTGGCGCTGGCCGGTTATATGGCTTTTGCCCCGGATGCGCTCACACCGCTGGGTGGCTATCCCGGCGATGAGGATAAGGCGCGCCAACTGTTCGGGCAGCTAAACCAGGCCAAGACCCTCGAGGATTTTGTGGCGGCCGCTGGCGTGCTGGCCAGCCGCAGCGACGCTGCCGGCAAGATGGGGGCAGTGGGTTTTTGCTGGGGTGGTGGCATGGCGCACCGCTTGGCTACGCGCTTGCCGCAACTGGCCGCCGCCGTGCCCTTTTATGGCGATGTACCTGCCGCCAGCGAAGCGGCCAAGGTGAAGGCGCCGCTCTTGCTGCATTTTGCGGGCACCGACGACCGGATCAACAAAGCCTGGCCGCCGTACGAAGAGGCTTTGAAGGCGGCGGGTGTAGCTATGACGGTGCACCACTACGCGGGCACTCAGCACGGCTTTAACAACGACACCACGCCGCGTTTTGACAGCGCGGCCGCCGCCCAAGCCTGGGAGCGCACGCTGGCATTCTTTGCACAGACGCTGCGGGGCTGAGCGCGCGTCTAGGCCAGCGAAAAACCTTCGTGGCTAAAAGGGGTGCGGCGCAAACGCACGCCAGTCGCAGCGGCAATTGCATTGGCAATGGCCGGCGTGATGGGCCCATAAGGCGGCTCGCCGAACCCGCCCCAGACCTCGCCGCCGCTGGGCACCAGCACGGACTCAATAACAGGTGTTTGGCGCAACTGCACCAAGGGGTAGTCTGCCAAATTGCTTTGGGTTACCCGCCCGTCTTGGATATTGATCTCATTCATAAAAATGCTGGACAAGGCATAGACCACATTGCCTTCAATTTGTGCCCGCGCAGAATCTATATTGGCAATTTGGCCGCTGTCCACGGCGATGGTGATGCGGTGCAGCGTCACCGCTTTTTGCTTGGACACCGACAACTCCACCACGCAGGCGGCAAAGCTGCCATAGGCGTCTTGCACCGCCAGCCCTTGAAAACGCCCGGGGGCTAGCTTGGCACCCCAGTGGCCTTCGCGGGCTGCTGCTTCGAGCACTTTGCGATCGCGCCCGCCGGCGGGCAAGAGCTCCAGGCGCCCGAGCAATGCGTCTTTGCCGGCAGCGTGCAGCACTTCGTCCAAAAAGCTCTCGCGTGCAAAGGGATTTTGCGAGTGGAACACCGAGCGCCAAAAACCCACCGGCACATTGATCTGGCAGATGCCGTGGCGTAGGTCCAGATTCGCCACTTGGTAGGGCATGTCGTGAAACGATTCACCTGCTTGAAAGTCCTGCCCGTTTTTCAGCGATGCGGGTCGGACTTTTTCCATGATCGATTGCGAGGCCATGCGCGCCTGCCAGCCCAGCACGCGCCCGTCTTTGCTCACCACGGCGCGTTGGCGGTACAGCGCCGCCGGCCGGTAAAAGTCGTGCTGCATATCCTCTTCGCGCGACCAGAGCAGTTGCACCGGCGTGCCGCCCAGTTCACGGGCGATCAGTACCGCCTGGCGCACAAAGTCTTGCGATGCGCCACGCCGCCCGTAGCCGCCGCCCAAATAGGGCCGGTGCACGGTTATGTTCCCCACCGGCAGGCCCAGAGTTTTGGCCGCTTCGTTGAGGCTGGCTTCGGCGCTTTGCGTAGGCGCCCAGACTTCGGCCAAGTCGCCTTTGACCCAGGCCGTGCAGTTTTGTGGCTCGAGGGTGAAGTGGTTCAGGTAGGGCGTGAAATAGTCCGCCTCTACTGTTTTGAAGTCTGCCGCTTGCGCGCCCGTGGCAGTCGCCCAGGTGGCTTCGAAATCGCCTTCGTTGCGCAGGCTGCGTGATGCCAGCACCCCCGCTTGCAGGCTTTGTGCAATCGCCTGGTCGTCCAGCTTTTCATTGCCCCGGTAGTCCCACACTACTTTGACTGCTTTGAGTGCTTGCTGCGCACGCCACCAGTTATCGGCCACGACGGCGACGAAGTCCGGCCCGGTCACTACTTTCTTGATACCGCGCCGGCTCATAGCCGCCGCGCCATCCACCGATTTGGGCACGCCGCCAAA
>CAMBFN010000006.1 GCA_945865425.1 Comamonas sp. lk
CGACTTTCTGGCCGGCGATGCCCAGGCGCAGCGCGCCGCCTGATAGCGCCCACCGCAACAAGGAACACACCCATGGGTACCGTCACGCTGCAAGGCATACGCAAAAGCTACGGCACCACCGAGGTGATACGCGGCATCGACATCGAAGCCCGCGATGGCGAGTTTTTGGTCTTTGTCGGCCCCTCTGGCTGCGGCAAAACCACCACGCTGCGCATGATCGCGGGGCTGGAGAGCATCAGTGCTGGCGAACTGCGCATCGATGGCGTGCGGGCCAATGATTTGCGCCCCTCCGACCGGGGCGCGGCCATGGTGTTCCAAAGCTACGCCCTGTACCCGCACATGACGGTGGCCGAGAACATGGGCTTTGCGCTGAAGATGGCCGGTGTATCAAAGGCCCAGCGCGAGCGCCAGGTGCAGCAAACCGCCGAAACGCTGCGCATGACCGAACTCTTGCAGCGCTACCCCAAAGAGTTGTCCGGCGGCCAGCGCCAGCGCGTAGCGATTGGCCGCGCGATTGTGCGTAAGCCCAAAGTATTTTTGTTTGACGAGCCCTTGTCCAACCTAGACGCCGCCTTGCGCGTGGACATGCGCGTGGAACTGGCCCGCCTGCACAAAGAGCTGGGCACCACCATGATTTACGTCACCCACGACCAGGTCGAGGCGATGACCCTGGGCAATCGCATCGCGGTATTTAACCAAGGGGTGATCGAGCAAATCGGTGCGCCTTTAGAGGTCTACCAGCGCCCGGCCAATGTGTTTGTAGCCGGCTTTATGGGTGCGCCCAAAATCAATCTGCTAGCGCAGCCAGGTGGCGCCGCAGAGCTGGCCCACCAGGCGCTATGGAAATCCCTGGCCGGCGAACGCCTGGCCAGCGCAAAGCACCTGGGCGTGCGCCCCGAGCACCTGCAAGTCCGCGGCAGCGGCGAGGGCGTAGCCGCCACCGTGGTGCTGGCCGAGCACCTGGGTGACGCCTCGGTCTTGCACATGCGCGTGCAAGGCGTTGCCGACCTGCTCAAGGCCAAAGTGGCCGCAAACAGCGGGCCGTTTCAGGCCGGACAAATGGTGTTTTTGCGTGCCCCACCTGAGGCGGTGCTGGGCTTTGACGCTGTGGGTAAAGTCTTATAAATAGACGGGCCGTTCAGGTCAGTTGCGCGGCCTGCACATAAGTGGCTATCGCATGCGGCGGAAGTTCGGTAGCGTAGTCCTGGCCGCACCAGTGCAGGTCAAAGGCAATCGTTGTATCGCTGCGGTTGCACACCACCACGGCAATCGATCCGTCGGTGTTGAGAAAGCCGCAGCACTCCAAGGCTTCGCGCGTGGCGGCGCACAAAATGCGCTTGGCGCCGGGCCGGACAAAGCGCGAAAAATGCCCTAGGTAGTAATACGAACTTTGGTAGTCCAATGACCCGGATTGCGGATCTGCCAATATCGGGGCGCTGCACAAATTGCCCACATGGTTGGGCCCGCCGGTGTCGTCAAGCAGCAGGTTCCAGTCGATCCAGCCCACGGTCCAGCGATTCAGGTCGTTGATGATGGAGCGCGCGTAGCGCTCACCCACCGCCCACTCGCCTGTGTGTGGCCCGCCTTCCTGGCAGCCTTCGGTAAATAGCAGGTGCTTGTCGGGCCAGGCGTCGTGCAGCATTTGCACATGCTCAAAATGGTCTTCCACATACCAATGAAAACCCGTACCCCAAATAAATTGCGCCGCTTGGGGGTCGCTCAGGACCCGGTCTGCACGCTCCACCATGCGGTCGCGGTTGTGATCCCAGATCACGATGCGCACATGCCCCAAGCCCGCTGCCGCCAAAGTAGGCCCGAGGTGGTCGCGCACAAAATCGCGCTCCTCTTCGGCGGTGTAAATACAGCTGTCCCAGGTCTGCACCGCTTCGGGTTCGTTTTGCACCGAAACACCCCATACTGGCACGCCTTCGGCCTCGTAAGCGCGTATGAACTCCACAAAACAGCGCGCCCAAGCAGCGCGGTACTGCGCCAGCAAATGCCCGCCACTATTCATTTGCCCATTGCTCTTCATCCAGGCCGGCGGGCTCCAGGGCGAGACCAAGAGTTGCAGTGTGCGCCCGGCCACTTGCTGCGCCGCTTGAATCATGGGCAGCAAGGCTACGCGATCGCGGTCGATGCTAAAGCTATGCAAGTCCACATCGCCCGCCGTTTCCACATGCGCATAGTTGCCCAGCGAAAAATCGCAGCTGTTCATATGCACCCGGCAAAAGGTATAGCCATGCCCCTGTACCGGATCAAAGTAAGCGCGCAGAACCTCTTGCTGTTGCGCCAAGGGCAACTTTTTCCAGGTGGTGGCCGCGGATTCGGTGAAGGCGCCGCCAAAACCTTCCAGGGTTTGGAAGGTTTTGGTGGGGTTGATGTAGAGCGATGGCACGCCGCCATTGCTAAGGTAGCCAAGCAAAGGCGCTTGTTCTAGCAGTTGGGACGCCGCACCCTGCTTGCTGAGGTAATGGCGGATCATGCTTTTACCTAGAGCCCTTTTACTTCAAGGTGCGCAAGATGAGCTTATTTGGACCAGTAAATATTGTCGATAAAAAGCTTGGTGTTGGTAGCACCGGCTTGGTTGTTACCGGTTTTGCCAAAGCGATCTGCGATAACGAACGGGTTGGTCACTTTGCTCAGATCAAACACCGATGTGGCGGAGCCCTCATTGCCAGAGCCTTTGTTGCCAGACGGTTTGATATCCCGAATCGGAATGGTGACCGTGTGCCAATTGCCATCGTTCACGTAGCCGTAACTGCCGCTTACTAGAGGCATGTAAACGTCATAGCCCGATGCGCCGCTGCCGGTGTAGAAGCCCACCTCCAACTTTCCAGGGTAGGTCGTCTTGATGCTGAAGTTCAAATTACCTGTCGCTTCGTAGGCGCTGAGATCCGCAGTGACCGTGCCCTTGCCTGGAGCTATCAGCAGTCCCCAGCCCCAAACCTTGGGTACAGGCTTTACAACAATCCCGTGAGCAGTGTCCCCGGGTGCGCCTACTATCCGTTCACCTGGGGCATCTTCTTCGCCGCCATAGGCTGTTGGCGGTGTGTCCCAGCCGAACAAATCGAAGGCGGTCGCTATGGCTGTGGACGCGCCCGCCGGCACAATGTCCGCATACACCGTAAACCGGGAGCCCGAAATAAGCGCGTCGGTCACATCCGGTGCGAAAAGTGCATCCGCTGCAATGTAAGTGCCAGCCTCATGCTTGAAGCCCTTGCTTTTTGGATACAGGCCCTGTACTACGTAACGTGCTTCTCGGCTTTTATTGAATAGGCCCCATTTGTCGTCGGACCCCTTCCATTGTTCATCAAAGGCCGCAAAATAAAAGATGGATTTGGGGCCACCCTTGCCAGCGCGCATTTCGTCCGTCCATGTCTGAAGCCGGTCGAAATACATTTTTTGGTTCACCGGATGGGCGCGATTGATCTCGCCATCGGAGACCTCGGCCTTCCAACCGGTTTCGCCGATCACGATCGGCATCGAAGGAAATCCAAGGCTGTCTAGTTGCGCGCGGACTGCTGCGTACTGGGCACGCGTGGCGGCAATGGATGCATCCATCATGGCAGTGGCCCGCAGAGGTCCGGCAGCTACTCCAAATTGCTGCCAGTTCCAAGTGGCCGGGGGATGAATCGTCTCCGCCAGTGGGTAGGTGTGCATTGCCACGAAGTCGATCACATCAAGCACCGCACGCGGATTTTTCTCAGTGCCACTAGCTTGCGCAAAAAACGCCCAGTTGTCATCAGTGGTGACCGGCTGAGTGACCTGGTCACGCACACTTTTAATGTATGCCGCCATTTGTGCGACAGACAAGGGATTAAAGGACCAACTTACCATGGTTTCATTGCCCACGCTAAGGGCGACCACGATGTCGCTGTACTGCTTGCTTAATGCTACTGCGCGTGCAATCTCTGCCTGGTTGAAGGTGTCATTGCCACTGGCAATCCAGACGCCTAGCATGACCTTGATATCCAGGCTGTTGTCGCGAATCACTTTGAGGGTTTGTTTAGCTACCTTATCCGAGCTGTCAAACAGGCGTATGAGCTTGAAGTTGCCTGCCACCATCAGGTCCAAATCCTGCTTGATCATGGCTTCGGTGATCGTTTCTGTGGCACGGTCCGATTCCACTTTCGAGCTACGGTAGGGCGCGTAATTAACGGCATTGCGCGCAGACATTTCCGTACTGAGTTGCCGTAGCGTAACGCCGGTTTTGATAGTGCCGCCGTCACTGCCCCCGCAGGAGGCGAGCAGCGCGCAGCCAGAAAGGGTTATTGCTGCGCGCAGCCAGAAAGCGCGGTGCGCAGAGCTTGAGAAAAATCGTGAAAATTTCATGGAAATGCCTTTGGCTGCTAAGCCTCAAAACGTGTAAACCACACCCGCGCCAAACCAGTTGCCTTTTTGCTTGACGCGGGAGTCAACACCCCAAAATGCGTTATTGCCCGGCATGGACATGGGCGACAGGCCGATGCGGCCAAAGCGGCTCATCCCAGCAAAGCTATACAACTGAATGCCTTGTCCGTAGTCGTAATTTAGGCCTGCGGTAGCGGCAGCAGCGTCATTGCTCTGGCCGCGCTCAGTGGGGTTGCTGGTGGTGGCGGTGCCGAGGTAAATCACACCTACCGAGGCTGTCCAGGGCCCGGTGCGGTAACGGGCCCCGGCGCTCACGTCCACCGACGTGGCTGAATAGCCCGGGTTGGCCACACCGTCCACGGTGGTATCCCATGCCACGTTAAACATATTGTTCCAAAGCCCTTGCGCTCCGGTCGATAGCTGAATCGCCCGCATGCCGCTCCAACGGTTGGTGCGCACGCCGCCCGATAACTCAATTTGCGATGTCAGTTGGTAACGCGCCACCGCCATGGCCATGCTTTGTTCGGCCCCGCTGGTGAGCAAACTGTCATCGGCTGCTGAATCGGTCAATGCACCGAAAGGCCCGTGACCCCAAGCCAAGGGTTTGCCGTTTTTGGCGTTTTGAAATACCGCATCCACCACCAAGTCGCCCTGGTGGTATTGCGCATACAGCTCAATGAGCAAAGGTTTGTTTTTGGTAAAGCCGGTCTTGCCCTGGTCGATAGTGGCTTCTAGCACCAGGTCACCGTTCATCACGTCCAAGGGGCGTGTGGTCACGCGAATGGCATTGCCCAGCATGCCGTAACCGGCGCCGCTGCCCGCCCATTCATTAGAGAGGCCAATGTTGGTGCCATAAGGGTAGTCCGCCACCGCCCAGCCGCGCGCCGTCATGCTGCCAATAGCGACGCGGCCATAATCCTCGTGGCTGATGGCGATATTTTTTTCGTACCAAATGCTTGGATCAAATGCCATGTCCCGGTCTATGGACTTCACGGAATCGAGCACAGTGCCCGCGCCACCACGAAAGCGCTGGCTGAGCAAGGCACTGGCGGTATAGCCCTCGCCCAGGTTGTACTTGGCGCCCAGCCAGGGCTGGAACAAGATGGTGGTCTGCGCCATGGTTTTGTATTCTTTGCCATTGACCAGCTCATCGGCCCAAACGCGGTGCTTGTCTTCAAGGGGAAAGCGCGCGCAGTCCTTACACTGGTTGCTGCTCATCGATGTTTCCGCCTTGGCAAAGCCGGTCAGGCTGAACATGCCGTCAGGGCCGAAATCGATGGCATAACTGGAGGCAGACAGGCTAAGCAAGGTGCTGGCAAGGACCAGTCGCGTGCTGCTACGGAGCGGGGGGCGGAATTTTCTTGGTAGGCTCATGGTATTGGTGTGCCAAAATGTATGAAAGCGCTTTCATTGTAATTGCATGGTGCGCGGTTTGGAGCCATTTGCAACCTAGGGTTTCCCCTCGTACGGCGCAAAAAATCTCCCTGAATTGTGGTGCAACCCCAGTCGCCGTCGGGCCTATGGAAAACCCTAGTTCCCGAATTATGAAAGCGCTTTCATAATTCTGCATTTAAAAACTCATCTTTGGTCAGGCCGGCTAGCTTGCCCAGAACAGGAAATCTCATGCCGTCTATCCGCCCTTTGTGCCTTGCTTTGCTGTGCGCCTGTGCCACCTCTTTTGCGGTGCAGGCCCAAACGGTCAAAGCCGGCGCTGGCGCTTACACCCTGTCCCCCAAGGCGGCCGACCAGGCGGTGCCGCCCGCGCTTTACCGCACGCCGGCCATGCTCAAGCGCGCTGCGCCTAGCAACCAGTGGTATTCGGCCCTCGTCTATAGCGCCAAGCCCGAGGTTTTGTTTGCCCATCCCTTAACTATTTTGCCCAGCAGTGCGGGCATCGAGTTTTCGTTGCCCAGCAAAACCGTGGTGCCTACCGAGCGGCGCGATGTGGAAATCCACTACCCCCACCAAGACGGTTTGCTGCTTTCGCCCACCGGCGTTGCCTTAGAGCGCCCCAAGTTAGCCAATGCCAGTGACTGGGCTATCGACATTGCTTGGGGCCCTAACGATGCCGCCATGACGGCCACCGTGGCGCATGGCAGCCCATTTGTATCGCTGCAAATCCCCAAAGGTAATGTGCGCCTGCAATTGCCATTTGCTGGCACCCGCGTGCCACATGCAGACGCACGGGTATTGGCATTGCGCCTCAAAGGCAAGTCTTATGCATTGTTCGGCCCCAGCGGCGTGCGCTGGGAACAAGTCTCAGGCACCGAATGGATAGGTCACTTGCCCGAAGGCAAAGGCTATGCGTCAGCCGCTGCGCTGCCCGACGACAGCGCCGCCACCTTGGACTTGTTCACTCGCCACGCTTATGCGTTTTTGCAGGACACCCGGGTGGACTGGCAGTTCGACGAAGCCGCCAGCCGGGTACGCAGCACTTTTGTGGCAACAGCGCGCAACATGGAAGGGCCCGATGTGCCGCCGCTGCTGGGTTTGTTCCCCCACCAGTGGCACAACAACCGCGCCTTGCAAGGCAAGCTCGGCCCTGCGTTTGAAACTCTGCGCGGGTCTATCAAGCTGCTGGCCGCCAAGCAATTTGAGCTAACGCGCACCTACAACGGCTTCGTGCCTTTTTGGCCTGGTCTGCCCGAGCAAACCCGCAGCGCCGAATTGCGCGACCTGATGAAAACGGATGTGCGCAACGCCAGGCGCATGATGCTGGAAATAGGCGTCGGTCCTTACTGGCAAGGCAAAGGATTGCAGCGCATCTCTAAGCTGATGGATGTGGTCGAACAACAAGGCGACTTGGAGGCGCGCGACCAATTGCTCAAGCATATGAAAACACGCATCGAGCAATGGTTTTCCGGCAAGGACAGTAAAACCTATTTTCACTACGACAAAGCGCAAGGCACCGTTGCTTCCTACCCCGAGGAATATTTTGCGGTCGAGCAAATGAACGACCACCATTTTCACTACGGCTACTGGATACGCACCATGGCCGAAATCGCGCTGCGCGACCCGCAATGGGCGTCCAAAGCGCAGTGGGGCGGCATGGTGGACTTGCTCATCGCCGACATCGCCACCCCACGTCGGGGAGCAGCGGACTTCCCTTTTGTGCGCAACTTTGACCCCTACGAAGGCCACTCCTGGGCATCGGGCATCGGCTTGGGGCCTTTTGGCAATAACCAAGAGTCGTCCTCCGAGGCGATCAACGCCTGGGCAGGCCTCATTTTGTGGGCCGAAGTCACCGGCGACAAAGCATTGCGTGACCTGGGCATCTACCTCTACACCTCCGAGATCGAGGCCATTAACTACTACTGGTTTGACATCCACCACCTGGTCTTTCCGCCCGAATACAAAAACGTGGAAACCAGCATGCTGTTTGGTGGCAAGTACGCGCACAACACCTGGTGGATTGACGAGCCGCGCCAAATTAAAGGCATCAATCTGCTGCCCATCACCACTGCGTCCACCTACCTGGGGCGCGATGGGGCCTTTGTCAAACGCAGCCTGGCCACGCTCAAACCCGAAGCCGAAGTCTATGCCGCGCGTGGCAAAGTCGCTAAGCCCATAGACATCTGGCAAGACCTGTTTGCCAAGTACATGGCCACCGCCGACCCGCAGGCGGCATTGGCCATGTGGGACCGCTGGGGCTCGTTTGAGCTGGGCGATACCCGTAGCCACGCGCTGCACTGGATGCTCAGCCTGCAAAATATGGGCACGCCCGACTTTGAGACCACCGCCAACACCACGCTGTACAGCGTGTTCCAACGCGCAGACGGCAGCAAAACCTACCTTGCCTACAACCCAGGCGCGCAGCCTTTGACGGTGTTGTTTAGCGATGGCAAAAGCCTGCAGGTGGCGCCGCGTGCGCTGAGCCGATCCAACTGAGCACTGCCGATTGGAAAATTCAATGCAGATGCACAACTTGACCATTCATAAATTAGGGGCGGCACTGGCCGTGCTTGTGGCCAGCGTGTTGGCAGCGTGTGGGGGCGCAGCAGACTCAACAAAGGACACACTCCCGCCCACCTTAGTTATTTCGTCTCTTGCCACTAGCGAGACGGCTCGCGGCCCGCTTACCTTGCTCTTCACTTTCAGCGAGGATGTGGGCAGCAGCTTTTCCATTGAAAGCATTTTTGCAAGCGGGGGCACCGTTGACACCTTTATCAAGCAAGATGCCACGCACTACAAGGTGCAGCTAAGCCCGCCCTCCAATGCCAAGGGCGCTGCCTCGGTCAGCGTACCTGCCAGCCGCTACAAAGACCTCTCCAATAACTGGAACACGGCCGCTGCCGCACTACCCATCAACTATGACACCACGCCGGAGCTTACAGCCACTTCCGGCAACACCGGCTCCTGCGCCAGCAGCAGCACATTGACCTGCCTGGACATGGAGCCCGGTGCCACCACCGCCCTCGCGCCTTTCGGCCGCCTGGTCGCTTCCTTTGCCGCAGACCCCTCCAACCCACAAAACCGGGTGGTGCAACTGGTCAAAAACATTGGCAGTGAGGTATGGGCTGGTGCTACGCTGGGCGCGTCCGGCACCTTAAAGGTAAGCCCCGTCACCATGGGCGCCAACAGGGTATTAACGCTGCGGGTCTATGCGCCTGCAGCGGGCGAAAAGTTCATGCTCAAGCTAGAAAACAAAGCCAGCAACAACACCGTCTTCGTTAGCGCAGAAGCGAAAACCACCAAGGCAGGCGCCTGGGAAACCCTTAGCTTTGACTTTGATAGCCCCACGGAAGGCACGAGTTACAACTTCAAAACCACGTACGACATGGTGAGCGTCTTTCCGCATTACGGCCAGCCGGTATCGGGCACGACCACCTTTTATATCGACGAACTGAAGCTCAAAACCGAAGACCGCTTAGCCGGCTGGGGCCTGGTGTGGTCGGACGAGTTTGCTTACACGGGCTTGCCGGACCCGGCCAAGTGGGGCTATGACACCGAATTCAACAAACGCTGGTGGCACAACGGAGAACTGCAGTACTACGCTAACGCACGCACGCAAAACACAATGGTGAGCGATGGCACCCTCAAAATCATCGCCAAAAAAGAGACACTCTCCGCAGCCGACTCAGGGGGGCAAAAGTACACATCGGCCCGCCTTATTACCCGCGACAAGGCCAAGGGGACATGGACCTATGGATTTTTTGAGATCAGGGCCAAAACCCCGTGTGGCATGGGCACCTGGCCCGCGATCTGGCTCTTGGGCATTCCGGACGATCAATGGCCCAAGTACGGCGAGATCGACATCATGGAGCAAAAGGGCTTTGGCGCCGCCGATAAAAGGGAGGTGTCGGCCTATTTGCACCATGCCGGCGGCGACCCAGGCAACCTGACCTCGCTGGCTGACGCGTGCACCAGCTTTCACAACTACCAGTTAACTTGGACCCCCGAAAAGATCGTGATCGCGGTGGATGACTTCAAGTACTTCGAGTACACCAACCCAAAGGATGGCAACTTCGCCAACTGGCCCTACAGCGGGCCCCAGTACCTCATCCTCAATGTGGCCATGGGTGGTGCTCTAGGCGGCTCAATACCGGCAAGCTTTGTGTCCGACCAGATGGAAGTGGACTATGTGCGCGTCTACCAAAGGCAAGCTAACTGATCACCAGGCGCCGTAGGCACTAGGTGAAAACACTGACCTCCTTACTAGGGAAATCCCTTATGGCGAGCTATTGCATTCCCTGTCAACAAACCTTAACATCCTATGAAAGCGCTTTCAGAAATCGCTTTCTTTTGTTCAATTATTTAATTTTCATCACCCAGATCCAGTCAGGAGTGCTAACCATGAAACGTCTTGCAAAACTATCCACACTCTTGGCTGGCGCCTTGGTGGCAGCCCTCACCCTGAGCGCCTGTGGCGGCGCGGACCCCGCTGACACCGTGGCCCCGACGGTCGAGCTGACGGACAGTGTGACGGATGCCACGGCCACCGGGCCGGTCACCTTCACCTTCACCTTTAGTGAAGAAGTGAAAGGTTTCACAGCCGAAGACGTGACGGTGACAGGAGGTGATAAGGCCTCAACAGTAACCGCGGGCAGCACGAATAAGGTTTACACCTTGGTTGTCACGCCAACGGCGAACACCACAGGGACCATCAGCGTTTCTATCGATCAGGGCAAATTCACGGATGTGTCCAATAATCCAAACGCTGCTGTACCGGCTGTGACGCAGGCTTACAACACGGCGCCCGTTAGTTCTGCGCTGACTTTTGAGCAGGGTGGACGCGGCGCATCGTTTACTTGGAGTACGTTTGAAAATGGCGCCAATCCTGGGGTGGAAATTGTGGCGAATCCGGCTTCTGGCGGGGTAAACACATCTGCTAAGGTGGCGAAGTTTACGTCGCTGAAAATAGGCCAAGCGTGGGCGGGATTCGAAAGCAAACATGGCGCCGACTTTGGTGCTATGACTTTAAGCATGTCTAATGCAGTCGTAAAAATCATGGTTTACAAACCAGTGATCAGCAACGTTGGCATCAAATTTGCCACGGCATCCGGTGGCTCAACGGGTGAAATAAAGGTGGCCAATACCAAAATCAACCAATGGGAAGAGCTGACATTTGACTTCTCTGGTGTCATCGGTGGCGTAAATGACAGCATTGATCAAATTATCTTGTTCCCTGACTTCGGTGTGAGGGATCAGGACAACGTGTCTTATGTTGACAACATCACGTTCTCTGCCAAAGAGGCAAGCGCTCCGGTCGCGCCCACTACTGCGGCGCCCACACCTACTGCTGCTGCTTCCAACGTGATCGCCCTTTTCAGTAATGCCTATACCAACAAGACCGTAGATACATGGCGCACCAGTTGGTCGGCGGCAACGTTAACTGAAATAAAAATTTCTGCAGACGATGTCAAAAAATACAGTGGACTTGATTTTGTAGGTATTGAGGCGATGGGCGCAAACGCAATCGATGCCACCCAGATGACGCATGTTAACTTCGACGTTTGGACCCCCAATGCAACGACGGTCAGGCTCAAGCTGGTTGACTTTGGTTCTCCGCAGTCGGAGTTCGAAGTCGCTGGCGTGCCCACAGTTGGCCAGTGGACCACTGTAAAAATTCCACTCGCAGATTTTACCGGCCTTAAGGCGCGAGCAAACCTGTCCCAATTCATTTTCTCGGCTTTACCTACAGGGGCAGCTACTGTTTTCTTGGACAACATTTACTTTAGCAAGGAATCAACGCCGTTGGCACCGACAACAGCAGCGCCTACGCCTACTAAAGCATCGGGCGACGTCATATCGCTTTTTAGCAACGCCTACACCAACAAGACTATTGACACTTGGCGCACGAGTTGGTCAGCTGCCACATTAACTGAGATGAAAATTGCTGATGATGACGTCAAAAAATACAGTGGACTTGATTTTGTAGGTATTGAGGCGATGGGCGCAAACGCAATCGATGCCACCCAGATGACGCATGTTAGTTTCGACGTTTGGACCTCGAATGCGACGACTGTCAGGCTCAAACTGGTTAACTTCATTGGTTCTGGGAATTCGGAGTTCGAAGTCGCCAAAACGCCAACTGCTGGCACATGGAACACGATAAAAATTCCACTGGCAGACTTTACTGGCCTTACGGCGCGAGCAAACTTGTCCCAGTTCATCTTCTCGGCCTTGCCGACAGGGACGGCTACGGTCTTTATTGACAACCTGTATTTCAGTAAGTAACACGTCCAAATCCAATCCTTGCGGTTAACACCGTCAGGTTGGATTTAGCTGTCACATCAAAACGTGGCAGCTTCCTCCAATATCAAGAATGGATACAGAAATGCAATCTACCCGTATGAAATACTTGTTGGGCGGCGGGCTGGCTTTGATGATTGCCGCCTGCGGCGGCGGCGCAGACGAATCGCCTGTGCTCAATCCAGCGCCAAGCTCTGGTGTGGCGGTGGATGGTTATCTCAGGTCGGCCACGGCCACTTGCGATGCCAATGGCGATGGCTTGGTGACCACCGGCGAGGTCTCCGTGACCACCAATGCGGTAGGCGTTTACACCTTCCCTGCGGGTTGCAATGCGGGCGTGATCGTCACGGGGGGTATCGATATTGATACCAACACCGAGTTCAAGGGCGTGCTCAGAGCGCCTGTGGGTGCGACAGCGGCCACACCGCTGACCACCTTGATAGTGGCGGGTGCGACGCCGAGCCAGTTGAAATCTTCGCTGGGCCTGGATGGCAGCTTGGACTTGCACCTCCTTGACCCCGCTGCCAAAAATACAGCGGGCAACTTGGTGAATATGGATGCCATGAAGAAATCGCTTGCTGTGCAGCAATTGACGCAAAAAGTAACCGAGGTTTTTGCAGGTTTGGCAAGTGGCACGGGCAGCGCGACATTGCAGCCGATATACCGGGAAGTGACGAGTGCCTTTGCCGCTTCTTTGGCAAGCAAAACGCTGATGGTAAACGCGGGCTCGATGGACATGGCGGTAGTGAAAGATTTGGTCAAGGCTGCCACCGAGAAGGTAGCCCAGTCCACGACTGTGACCAGCGCGGTTAAATCGGCGGCAGCGACCTTGAATGCGGACACCTTGGCGCAGGTGATATCCGGTGGCCTCAAAGTGCAGGTCGAAGCCATTCTTGGCGCGACAGAAAGCAAACTCAAGGACGAGACCAAGAAGCAGCAAGCTGACGAGACCATTAGCGCCTTCGTGGTGTTAAAGAAATCACAGCTTACAGCGGCGCCCTCTACAGCCACGGCCGTAATGGGTGAGAACCTAGGCAATGCCGTGAAAGATGCCACGTCCACCGCACCGCCTAGTAATTACTTGGCGCTGGTCGAAGATGCGATTAGCTTGGTGGCCTCCAATGTCACCACCAAGTACACCAAATCGGCCTTCACCTCCGACGCAGGTATCAGCGTTAAATGGCCAGTGTCATCGACTGCTGTAATCCAGTTCACATTCAATGAAACCGGTACCTTTGTGTGGGCCGACGGGCAAACGGTAAGTGCGGCACTCAAAATCTCCGAAACCGGTGGCGGTCTGGGCCAGGTTGTGGCCTATATAGACAAGGTTGGCGTGAAGAAAGGCGCTTCGGGCATGGAGTTTTTGGTTCCCAGTGATGCCACTGCCACGGTGTACGGGGTGTCCACCGACGGAAAGAAAAAAGCGGTGATTGATTTCAGCCCAGGCGTGCGCGGGGTCAAAAATACCCTGAGCACATCATTACCCAACAACGTGTTGCTAGGTGATGTGATCAACTACACGATCAATAATGTCAGTAATGATTTCACCAACATTACTACCCTGCGGGGCAAGTACAAGGTGTCCCTGGTCGTCAGCAATATGCCTTTGCGGCAAGTAGACGGTACCAAGTTCACTACAGTGGGTATCGATGTGCCGGTTAAGTTGGGCGCAGGTGGCGTGACTACAGAAACCAAGTCCGTGGTCGGCGCCGGGTTGGAAGGCTACATCACGCTCACTGACTGATTGGGCAGTCGTGCAGTCAAGCCCGCCCCATCCTGAATGGGTTTTCGCTCGGATCGGGAAGGCGTGCCGACTGATTGCTAGGTGGATAGGCGCTGCATCGGTGGCGGCGCCTGTAGCCGCCGCTCCCTTGGACGGTTTGTTGACCGCAATGCCCGAACGGCTTGCGCCATCGGGTTTTGTGGAGTTTGCCACCGACCATATGAACGACAGCTTGGATGTGTTCAGGATTCGGGAGGGTGATCCTCTCATCGCAGGTACGAAAGCGGGTGATTACCGCGGCCAACATGTCAATGCCGGCTGGAATGCCAGCCAGGGTTTGTGGTTGTCCGGTGGTCTGTGGCAACGCAATGTGAGCGACGCTGCCGATACCTATCTGTATAACAGCTGGCAGTTGGCTGCGCAGTATCGATTCATCGAGGCGCAGGAGCACCGACCGGCACTGGCACTGCGCTTGTCGAGCTGGGGTAATTGGGCTGGCGCCACAGAGTCCTCTACGCCAGTGAATGTCCCCGGTGCCATCTTGAACACCGTCAAGGTAACTAAGCCTTCCGACCAGCAACTGCAAGCTGATTTGATTGCGACTTGGGACCTGAGTCCCACTTTGGAGCTCAGCGGTCTACTTAGTGCTGGCAGTAATCGCTTGTCCTATGGTGCTTTGTCAGCGACCACCACGCGCAATGGCTGCAATTACCAGCTCAGTTTCACAGGCAATGACATTTTTGGCACTTTGATTCCCCCTTGCGCGGCTAAAGGCGGCATCATTCAGCAGTTTTTTGATAGCAGCGGTGACTATGGCGTGGACGTTGCAAATGAAATCGCATGGCGCGGCACTTTCATGCAGTTTGGCATCAACAGTACTTGGCAAAATGGGCCCTGGACCTTAAAGGGCGCTTACCTATTTCATGCTGTGCGTCGAGAGGCAGTGGATGCGATATTGTCCGCCCGCGGCAAGCCCGCCTACACCCAAAATCAGAACATAATAGTAGAGACGGATTACCGATTGCATCGAAATGTGAGTTTGTTTTCGCGTGCGCAATTCAATAGCAGTTTGTTTTCCAATGACATTCCGGTCACCTACAACAGCAGTACCGCTGCCCGATTTCGCAGCAAATATTCTCTCTTTTCGATCGGTTTGCGCGCCGATTTCTTTTGATGTCGCGCAGTAATTTATGGCAATCAACTGGTTTGATTGACAACTTGAGCTAGTCCTAGTTACGCTAGGGTCGTTGGAACTGAAAATTAAAAAGGAGCAATCCAAAATGTTTAACTTGCGATATGTACCCGCTATTTGTCTGGTGCTGTTTTCAGCTTGTGGCGGTGGTGGTGGTGGTGGCACGACCCCAACGCCAACGCCAACACCAACGTCTATCACTGCAATAGATGGCTACCTCTCTGGTTCCAAGGTGCTGTGCGACGCCAACAATAATGGCCTAGAAGACACTGGCGAAATTACGGTTCAAACGGATGAAAAGGGCTTGGCCACGTTTGCAGCTGGTTGCAAATTTCCCGTCGTAGTCACCGGCGGCACAAACACCGATACGAAACTAGAATTTAAAGGCCAGCTCAAGAGCCCTGCAAACGCTTTAGTTGCCACGCCTATTACAACGCTGATTGCCAGCGGCATGTCCGAGGCCGATGTAAAGACAGCTTTGGGCCTCCCGTCCAGCGTGTCATTGCTGAACACGGACCCTTTAAAGAAAAATACGGACGGTGTGACTGACAACCAAGAGTTGCTGAAAAAGACTTTGGCTGTTCAGCAAATGATGCAACAAACCTCCGAGGCTGTGCGTAGTGCAGGAGTCGGTACGACCTTGTCTGCCGCTGCGGGCCAGGCACTCTACGCCGAAGTTGCCAACTCCTTTGTGAAGGCGCTGACGGATGGTGGCACGGTGAAAAAACTAATGTCCACAGGGGACAGCGGTACGGCCGACACCACGATTATGAAATCCATGGTCAGGGAGGCGGTGGTTCAAGTGAAAGCTTCTACCAATACAGAGCTAGCGTCCGTTAAAGCTGCAACGGCAGGTTTGAATGCGGACTCCGTGGCCTTGGTTGCGGCTGCCAGTATTCAGATTCAAGCACAAGCCATTCTGAAAGCTGATCTAAGTACTGCAAGCAATGCGACGGCGTTTATCGCTTTTGTGAAAGCAAGTCAGAGCGACACTACCTTGGCTACCACGATGTCAGAAAGCAAAACTGTTTTGCAGAAGGCTCCGGATGCAGCTACCGAACAATTGAGTACTTCAATGAGTACTGCAGTGTCCAAGGTGGTAAGCACAAGCGGCGGCACAAGCGGTGGCACAAGCGGCGGTACAAGCGGCGGTACAAGCGGTGGCACAAGTGATAGCACAAGTGGCGGCACAAGTGATAGCACAAGTGGCGGCACAAGCGGTGGCACAAGCGGTGGCACAAGCGGTGGCACAAGCGGTGGAACAAGTGGCGGCACAAGCGGTGGTACAAGTGGCGGCACAAGCGGCAGCACGTCGCCTAACAACTATCTCGCCTTAGTGGGCGACTCCATCAGCATTGATGCAGGCGAGGCACTGACGATGGCCGCATTCCAGTCAGATGCCGGTATCAAGCTGACTTGGCCACTGCCTTACACATCCGCTATCAAGCTGACGCTCGCAAGCGTGGGCACTTATGTTTTGCCGGAAAAGCTTAAAGTCACGGCCGCCATTTCGATTGAAGAAACCGGCACAGGCAAGGCCAAGGTCATGGCTTATGTTGACAACGTATCGGTCACCAAAACCTCTACCGGTGATTTGTCCATTGCTATTGCAGACGCTCCCAATGCCCAGGTATATATGCTTTCCACGGACCAGAAAAAGTTCAAGTTAGTCAATGTTGCTTCTGATGTAAAAAATATTGTCAACACCTTGGGCGTGAGCAGCGGCCTGACGGGATCGTCTTTGAAAAAATGGAGTATTCAAATCGGGGACGTGGCGGATTACGCCATCACCCAGTCGACGTCCGCCGGGTTCAGTGGCATAACTAACCTGACCGGTAAATTCAAAGTGTCGGTAGTGGTTACGGATCTGCCTTTACGCAAAGCCAATGGTGACGAACTCACGTCCATGACACTATCGGTGCCAAGCGAGCTGAACACTGACGGTACGATCAAAAATTCCAAGGTTGTCGCTGGAAAAGGCTTAACAGGGTTTATTACCTTTACCAAGTAATAGCCTGGCATGACTTGGTCCGGGTTGGCGGGGGGCATCCTGCTTTTAATGGTTTGGTGCCTGCCCGCATCATCGGCACCTTTGGATGGTTTGCTACGTGCAAGTGGCGATTACCCGGATGCCGACTACTACATCGAAGTGGGTGGCGACGTGATGAGCGGGCCTCTCGATTTTTGGCGCGTGCGCGCCAATGACAAGCGCCTAGCCGGCACGCTGGCAGGAGATTATCAGGGCGGCCATATCTCTGGCGGCATGCAGTTGTTGCCTGGCTTGTGGCTTTCCGGCGCCTATTGGGACCGCACCATTCGGGACGTGTCCGACCCCTACCACTACAACAGCGGTGCAGTTGCAATCCAATACCGTTTCTTTGATGGTCAGGAAGCTTTGCCTGCCCTTGCACTTCGGTTTTCTTCCTGGGGCAATTGGTCGGATGCAGTGGCCTCTAGTACCCCGGTCAAAGTCAATAACGTAGTCCTTGATACGGTCAAAATTACCCTCCCCGGGGACTCCCAGCTGCAAGCAGATCTGATTGGCACCTGGAACTTGAGCCCTAGTACCAGTGTGACGCTTCTTGCCAGCGGCGGCACTGTGCAATTGGGTTATGGCGCCTTGACCGCCACGACGACACTGGACGCCTGTAGCACCGAATTGGTTTTTAACCGGAACTCAATTTTCGGCCAATGCGTTCAGAAAGGGGTGATTAAATCGCAGTTTTTTGATAGCAGCGGGGAGTATGGCGTCGACGTGGTCAAAGAATTGGCCTGGCGCGGTGTTTTCGCACAGCTTGGCGCTAATGTGCACTGGAGATATGACAATGTCACTTTGCGCGCTGCCTATTTGTACTACAGCATCCAGCGCGATGCGGTGGACCAGATACTCGCCGCACGCGGCAAGAAGCAGTATGTAGTCAATGAAGTCATGACACTCGACGCTGGTTACCAATTACACAAATACCTGTCGGTCTACGGGCGCGGCGAATTCATGACCCATTTGTTTTTCAACGATGTACCGGTGATGTACAACAGCAGTAGCTCGTCTAATTTCGCAAGAAAGTACTCGCTCTTTTCCTTCGGTTTGCGCAGCAGCTTTTGATAGCTTGGGAAGGTCTGCATAAGTCCGTCATCGCGAGGAGCGGCCTTTAGCCGCGAGGCGCTTGCGCCGTGGCGGGACGCGGCGATCCATAAGTGATTGATTGACAAGCAAAAATAGATTGCTTCGCTACGCTCGCAATGACCGGTTTGGACTTATGCAGAGCTTCCTTCGTACTTGCTGTTAATTTGCGACTTTTATATATCGCTTTATCAAAAAGTCGCGACCTTTTGATAGTCAGCCTTCAAATTCGTCGCCCAATTCTTTGGCGCGTTGTTGCGCGGCCCGCATCGCGGCGATAAAAGAAGCCTTCACGCCGTCAGCCTCCATGGACGTCAGCGCCGCAAAAGTGGTACCGCCTTTGGACGTAACGCGTTGGCGCAGCGTTTCGGGTCCATCGCTGGAGGCGCCGGCCAATGCGGTGGCGCCGCTAAACGTGGCCAGCGCCAACTGGTAGGCCTGCGCGGGCGATAAGCCCATGGCGGCGCCCGCATCACGCATAGCCTCCAGAAAATAAAACACGTAGGCCGGGCCGGAGCCTGACAGCGCAGTGACCGCGTCGATATGGGCCTCATCGCTGAGCCAAATAAATTGGCCGGTGCACTCCATGAGTTGCGCTACGCGCGCCTTGTCTGCATCACTCACGCCACTACGCGCAAACAGGCCGCTAATGCCTTGGCCGATCAGTGCCGGAGTGTTGGGCATGGCACGTACGATGCGTTCGCTGTGCAGCCATTGCGCCAGGGTATCGCTGCGAATGCCTGCGGCTACGCTCAGGTGCAAGGCCTGGCTGGTATAGCTTTGGGTGGCCGCTGAAGCGTCTTTAAAAGTTTGCGGCTTTATGGCCCAGACCACCACATCGCTCTCTTGCAAAAACGCGCCGGGCGCAGCTTGCGCCTGTACGCCGTAGCGCGCCAGCAAATCGTCACGGGCTGCGGCCAAGGGTTCAACTACGGCGATGTCCGCTGCTGCGCAGCCGCGCTTGAGCAGGCCACCGATGATCGCGCCGGCCATTTGGCCGCCGCCTATGAATGCAATGGATGGGGTCATGGAGTTTTCAATTGCAGTTGCGCTTAGCGCTTCAGTCTAACTGCCACTTAAACCGCCGTAGTTTGCCGCACCGCATGTTCCCAGCGCTGCATTTGCGCTTGCGCTTGGGCGCGGCTGATTTGTGGCTCGAAACGGCGTTCGGCTTGCCACAATTGGCTCAGCGCCGCGGTGTCCGGGTACAGGCCGGTGGACAAGCCGGCCAGGTAGGCGGCGCCCAAGGCGGTGGTCTCGGTCACCTGCGGGCGCAGCACGCTGATGCCCAGCAAATCGGCCTGAAACTGCATCAGTAAATCATTGACGCAGGCGCCGCCGTCCACGCGCAGTTCGGTCACGGCGGCAACCCCGGCTTGTTGCGCATCAAGCGCCATGGCTTGCAAGAGTGCGGCGCTTTGGAAGGCAATGCTTTCTAAGGCAGCGCGTGCGATATGGGCCACGGTGCTGCCGCGTGTCAGGCCGGTCATGGTGCCGCGCGCTTCGGGGTTCCAGTAGGGTGCGCCCAGGCCCGTAAAGGCCGGTACCAGCATCACACCGCCGCTGTCAGGCACGCTTTGCGCCAGGGCTTGCACCTCGGCGCTGCTGCGGATAGCGCCCAGCCCATCGCGCAGCCATTGCACCACCGCGCCGCCCACAAACACGCTGCCTTCTAAGGCGAATTCGGGCCGGGTACCAGGCTGTGCTGCGCTGGTGGTGATCAGGCCATTGGTCGAGGTCTGGAATTGTGTGCCCGTGTGCATCAGCATGAAGCAGCCGGTGCCATAGGTGTTTTTGGCCATACCGGCGCTAAAGCAAGCCTGCCCGAACAAAGCGCTTTGCTGGTCGCCGGCCATGCCGCCTACGGGAATCGCGTGGCCCAGCAGCCTCGGCTCGATATCGCCAAAATGCGCCGCCGAGGGCAGAACTTGCGGCATGAGTCCCTCGGGGATGTTGAGCGCTTGCAGCAGCTCCGGGTCCCAGCTGTTGCTGTGCACATTAAACAGCATGGTGCGTGCTGCATTGCTCACATCGGTGGCGTGTACACGGCCGCTTGTCAATTGCCACAAGAGCCAGCTGTCCACGGTGCCAAAGGCCAGCGCGCCGTGTGCGGCCTGCGCGCGGGCATCAGGCACGTTGTCCAAAATCCATTGCAGCTTAGTGCCCGAAAAATAGGCATCCACCAGTAAGCCGGTTTTTTGGCGAATGGTTGGTGCCATGCCGCGCTCACGCAAGGCTGCGCAGGCGGGCTCGGCGCGCCGGTCCTGCCAGACGATGGCTTGGTAGATGGGCTGGCCGGTCTTGCGGTTCCAGACTACGGTTGTCTCGCGTTGGTTGGTAATGCCGATGGCATGCACTTGCTGCGCACTGATGCCGGCTTTGGCCAGCGCATTGCGCGCGGTAGACAACTGGGTGCGCCAGATTTCCAGCGGGTCGTGCTCTACCCAGCCGGGCTGGGGGTAAAACTGGGTCAGCTCCTCCTGCGCCATGGCCACGATGCGGCCTTGCGCATCAAACACGATGCTGCGGGAGCTGGAGGTGCCTTGGTCAAGAGCGAGCAGGTAGGTCATGGGGTCTGGGCGTCCAAAGTTGGCGGAGAAGCGATTGACGGTACTCAGTCACCCGCCAGCGTAAATCGTACCTGTGCTTCGGCCATCAAGTCCATAAAAGGCTCAGGCGGTATGGCATCCGAAAACAGGCGGTCGATGCTGGAGAGTTGCGCTACTTCGACCATCGCGGCGCGGTTGAATTTGCTGGCATCTGCCGCTAGCCAGACTTCGCGCGCTTGGGAAATAATGGTTTGAGACACCTTCACCTCCCGGTAGTCAAAGTCTCGCAGCGAGCCATCTGATTCGATGGCCGAGATGCCGATCAAGCCGATGTCCACTTTGAACTGGCGGATGAAGTCCACCGCCGCTTCTCCCACAATGCCCTGGTCTCGCCCGCGGACCACGCCGCCCACCACAATAACTTCGCTTTGCGAGTTGGCGCTGAGGATGGCGGCCACATTGAGGTTGTTGGTAATCACCCGCAACCCTTGGTGCTTGGTCAGCGCCCGGGCGATGGCCTCGGTGGTGGTGCCAATATTGAGTAGCAACGAGCATCCATTGGGCACGGCATCGGCCACCGCACGTGCAATGCGGGCTTTGCCCTGGGCATTGAGGATTTCGCGTTGCGGATAGGCCAGGTTTTCTACGGTGGAGCCGGGCACGCGCACGCCACCATGAAAGCGCGCCAGCAGGCCCTCGTCGGCCAGGCGCTGGACGTCGCGGCGCACGGTTTGCAGCGTCACTTGCAGCGTATCAGCCAGGCGCTCCACCGTGACCGAGCCTTGCGCCCGCACTACGCTTAAGAGCTTGATTTGTCGTGGATTAGGGTTCATGCGTGGATTGTCCGAGCCTTGGGGAAAAATGACTTCTGCACTTTAAATCGAACCGAAAGGAATAGATTTAGGGTAAACACCTAGTTAAACCGAATAATTTCGAACAATAATTCTCACATTCGAATTAATGTTGCGCTAAATTGGTGCGAACGATCAAGGGTGTCAGATGGACTTGAGTCTGCAAGCAGTAAGTAAAAAAGTGGGTGCGCAGCCCTGGCTGTATGCGCTGGACATGGATCTGCGCCCGGATGCAGTCACGGTCTTACTGGGCGCCACACAAGCGGGCAAAACCAGTTTGATGCGCATCATGGCTGGCCTGGATGTGCCCAGCACCGGGCGCGTAGTGGTGGACGATATTGATGTAGTCGGCGTGCCGGTACGCCAGCGTAATGTGTCCATGGTCTACCAGCAGTTCATCAATTACCCGTCCATGACGGTGTTTGACAATATCGCCTCGCCGCTCCATTTGCGCGGCGAAACCGGCGTGCGAGAGCGGGTGCATGGGCTGGCGGAAAAGCTGCATATTGAGATGTTTTTGGAGCGTTACCCTTCAGAGTTATCAGGTGGCCAGCAGCAGCGAGTGGCGCTGGCGCGGGCGCTGGCCAAAGGCGCGCCTTTAATGTTGTTGGACGAGCCACTGGTCAATTTGGACTACAAGCTGCGCGAAGAGTTGCGCGACGAGCTCAGCGCTTTGTTCGCGGCGGGCAATTCCACCGTGGTCTATGCCACCACAGAGCCGGGCGAGGCTTTGTTATTGGGCGGTTACACCGCCGTGATGGACGCAGGGGAATTACTGCAATACGGCCCTACGGCGGAGGTGTTTCAGCGGCCCCGCTCGATACGGGTGGCGACCGCTTTTAGCGACCCGCCCATGAATCTCTTTCCCGCGCGGGTGCAGGACCAAGCGCTGGTCTTGGCTGACGCCAGCAGGGTCCCAATCGCAAGTGCCTTGGCAGGCGGCTCGGTCACGGCCGGTCTGCGTGCCAGCGCACTGCGTGTACAGGCACGTGAGGGTGATGTTGCGGTGCAGGCGAGCGTGGCACTGGCTGAAATTTCCGGCTCAGATACTTTTGTGCATCTGGATACCACCCTGGGCGCCATGGTCGCGCAGCTGGCCGGTGTGCATTACTTTGATCTGGGCGATGCCATGCCAGTGTATTTTCGGCCGCAAGATGTCTATGTGTTTGACAGCGCCGGTATCCTGGCCCTGGCCCCGACGCGCGAAGGGGTGCACTGATATGGCCCGCATTGATTTGGATCTGGCCCACGCCTACCGACCTCATCCGCAGCAGGACAGCGACTACGCCTTGTTGCCTTTGAAAATGTCCTTTGAAAACGGCGGGGCCTATGCCTTGCTCGGCCCCTCGGGTTGTGGCAAGACGACCATGCTCAACCTCATGTCCGGCTTGCTGCAGCCCTCGCAAGGCACGGTGTATTTCGATGGGCAGGACGTGACACGCTCCACGCCGCAGCAGCGCAATATCGCGCAGGTGTTTCAGTTTCCGGTGATTTACGACACCATGACGGTGGCTGAAAACCTGGGCTTTCCGCTGCGTAACCGCAAGATGCCGCCTGAGCAAATCCGCAAACGTGTAGGCGAAATCGCCGAGATGCTGGACTTGAGCGGCCAACTCAACCAGCGCGCATCAGGACTCGCGGCTGATGCCAAGCAGAAGATTTCGCTCGGTCGCGGCTTGGTGCGCTCGGATGTGTCCGCTGTGTTGTTCGACGAGCCTTTGACGGTCATCGATCCGCACCTGAAGTGGCAGTTACGGCGCAAGCTCAAGCAAATTCATCGCGAGTTGAAACTCACTTTGGTATATGTCACGCATGACCAGGTGGAAGCCCTGACCTTTGCGCAGCAAGTGGTGGTGATGACGCGCGGACGCGCGGTGCAGATGGGTACGGCGGCACAGTTGTTCGAGCGGCCTTCGCATACTTTTGTTGGCCACTTCATCGGTTCGCCAGGCATGAATTTTTTGCCTGCACACATGGGGCCGCAGGGCTTGCAAGTGTGCGGTATGCCCTTGCCGCTTGCCCTTATACAAGGCGATTTGCCTAAAGGCGATTTAAAACTGGGCATACGCCCTGAATACGTAAGCTGCGCGGGCAGTAGTTTTGAAGGCGCGCTGGCCATGCAAGTAGAGCAGGTGCAGGATGTGGGCACCCACTTTATTGTGACGGCCAGCCTGCAAGGGCAGGTGTTCAAAGCCCGCTTAGCGATGATGGCCGAGCCGTTTGCCGTGGGCAGCACAGTGTGGTGCCAGGTGCTCAATGACAAAAGCTGCTTTTACCGTAACGAGGAGATCGTGGCATGAGCGCAAGCAACAAGCCAGTTAACCAGAAGGCCTGGTTTCTCATTTTGCCGGTGCTGGTGTGCGTGGCCTTTTCCGCCATCTTGCCTTTGATGACTGTGGTGAATTACTCGGTGCAGGACATTATTTCGCCCGAGCGCCGCATCTTTGTGGGTACTGAATGGTTTGTCGCCATCATGCGCGACGAGGAACTGCATGGTGCCTTGCTGCGCCAGATCACGTTTTCGCTGGCGGTGCTGTTGATTGAAATTCCGCTGGGCATTGCGCTGGCCTTGTCCATGCCGGCGCAAGGCTGGCGGGCCTCGGTGGTCTTGGTGGTGGTGTCGCTCTCGCTGCTGATTCCCTGGAACGTGGTGGGCACGATCTGGCAAATTTTCGGACGCTCCGATATCGGCCTGATGGGCGCAGCTTTGCAGGGCATGGGTATCGACTACAGCTATACCGGAAATGCCACGCACGCCTGGTTCACGGTCCTACTGATGGATGTATGGCACTGGACGCCGCTGGTAGCGCTCCTAGGTTATGCCGGTTTGCGCTCCATACCAGACGCCTATTACCAAGCTGCCAGCATCGACGGGGCGAGCAAGTTGGCGGTTTTTTGGTACGTGCAACTTCCCAAGATGCGGGGTGTGTTGATGATCGCCGTGCTGCTGCGCTTTATGGACAGCTTCATGATTTACACCGAACCCTTTGTGCTCACCGGCGGTGGCCCGGGCAATGCCACCACCTTCCTGTCGCAGTTCCTTACGCAAAAAGCCGTGGGCCAGTTTGACTTGGGGCCGGCAGCCGCGTTTTCGCTGATTTATTTCCTGATTATTTTGCTCATGTGCTTTGTTTTATTCAACTGGATGCAACGTGTTGGCACCCAAGCCAAGGAGGCCGGTCATGCATGAGAAGCGGTTTCATAAGCGCTCTATCTTCCTGATCGCCTATATGGTCTTTGCCTTGTTGCCGGTGTATTGGATGGTCAATATGTCCTTCAAGACCAATACCGAAATTCTGGCTAGCTTTGCCTTATTTCCCCAACACTTCACCTGGGAGAACTACCACCTGATACTGACCGACGTGTCCTGGTATTCGGGCTATATCAACAGCCTGATTTATGTGGTGATGAATACGGTGGTGTCTATCGCCGTAGCTTTACCGGCAGCCTATGCGTTTTCACGCTACAGCTTTTTGGGCGACAAGCATGTGTTCTTCTGGTTGTTGACCAACCGCATGACGCCGCCTGCCGTCTTTTTGCTGCCCTTTTTTCAGCTCTACACCACCGTGGGTCTGATGGATACCCACCTGGCAGTAGCCATGGCACATCTCTTGTTCAACGTGCCATTGGCCGTCTGGATTTTGGAAGGTTTTATGAGTGGCATCCCGCGCGAAATCGACGAAACCGCGTATATCGACGGCTATTCTTTCCCCCGGTTTTTTGTGCGCATTTTCCTGCCGCTGATCAAAGCCGGCGTGGGTGTAGCTGCTTTCTTTTGCTTCATGTTCAGTTGGGTGGAATTGCTGCTGGCCCGCACACTGACCAGCGTCAATGCCAAACCGATTGTGGCCACCATGACGCGTACCGTGTCTGCGGCCGGTATGGATTGGGCCACCCTGGCCGCGGCTGGGGTGCTGACGATTGTTCCCGGCGCGATCGTGATCTGGTTTGTACGCAACTACATCGCCAAGGGCTTCGCTATGGGGCGGGTCTAAAGCGCCATGCACAAGGAGAAGCGCAATGTTTGAGTGGATGGCGTGGACGACGCCGGTTGCAGTATTTTTTGTTTGCATCGCCTTGATGCTGGTGGCTATGACGGTGTGGGAAATCAAATCACCCACAGCGATGCGCAAAGGATTCCTGCCCATGGAAACCACGCGGGGCGACCGATTATTTATTGGCCTGCTTTGCGCCGCTTATGTGAACTTGGCCTTTTTGGGACTCAGCGGGCGTTTGGCTCAGTTGCTGAGTCTGACGGAGGACCCGTCGGTCTGGTTTAGTTTTGTACTGTCCATGGCAGTGCTGGCCTTGGTCATGCGTAAAGGTTGATTTGAGTGTGAAGGATCGGTTCCCTATTCCCCTGGAGCCGAAGCTGCCTTTGAAATTAGGGGGTTGTCATTAATCGAGGAGACATAGCATGAAGTTACGGTATTCAATGGTGTCTGTAGCAGTCGCCTGCCTGCTGGCTAACAGCGCGTGGGCAGATGAGGCAGCAGCGAAAAAATGGATCGATAGCGAGTTCCAACCATCCACGCTGAGCAAAGAAAAGCAGCTAGATGAAATGAAGTGGTTTATCGAAGCGGCCAAAAAGCTGCAAGCTAAGGGCGTGAAGGAAGTTTCGGTGGTGTCAGAGACCATCACTACACACGAATATGAGTCCAAGACACTGGCCAAAGCCTTTGAGGAAATCACCGGTATCAAGGTAAAGCACGACTTAATTCAAGAGGGCGACGTAGTTGAAAAGCTGCAGACCTCTATGCAATCGGGCAAGTCAATTTATGACGGCTGGATTAGCGATTCCGACCTGATCGGTACCCACTACCGCTACGGCAAGATATTGAACCTGACGGACTACATGACCGGCGCGGGCAAGGACTACACCAATCCGGGCCTGGACATCAAAGACTTCATCGGCACCAGCTTCACTACCGCGCCGGACGGCAAGCTCTACCAGTTGCCGACGCAGCAATTTGCCAATTTATATTGGTTTCGCGCTGATTTGTTCGACCGTAAAGACCTCAAAGAAAAATTCAAAGCCAAGTATGGCTATGACCTGGGTGTGCCGCTTAATTGGAGCGCCTATGAGGACATCGCCGCCTTCTTCACCAACGATGTGAAGAACATCGACGGTAAGCCGATTTACGGCCATATGGACTACGGCAAAAAGGATCCCTCGCTGGGCTGGCGTTTCACGGACGCATGGCTGTCGATGGCCGGTACCGCTGACATTGGCATACCCAATGGTCTGCCGGTTGATGAGTGGGGCATTCGTGTAGCCGATGACAAGTGCACGCCCGTAGGCGCGTCGGTTTCTCGCGGTGGCGCGACCAACTCGCCTGCTGCGGTCTATGCCTTGACCAAGTACATCGACTGGATGAAAAAATACTCGCCCAAGGAAGCCATTGGCATGACTTTCGGTGAAGCCGGCCCGGTGCCTGCCCAAGGGCAGATCGCGCAGCAAATTTTCTGGTACACCGCGTTTACGGCTGACATGATCAAACCTGGTCTGCCGGTGGTCAATGCAGACGGCACACCGAAATGGCGCATGGCTCCCGGACCCAATGGCCCGTACTGGAAACAAGGCATGCAAAACGGCTACCAGGACGTGGGTTCATGGACTTTCTTCAAAGACCATAATCCGGACAAAGTCGCAGCGGCCTGGCTCTATGCGCAGTTCGTGACCGCTAAAACCACGTCCCTGAAGAAAACCGTGGTGGGCCTGACGCCCATCCGCGAGAGCGATATTCAGTCCAAAACGATGACGGACATGGCACCCAAGCTCGGTGGCTTGGTGGAGTTCTACCGCAGCCCAGCCCGCGTGGCCTGGACACCTACCGGTACCAATGTGCCTGACTACCCCAAGTTGGCCCAACTCTGGTGGAAAAACGTGGCAGTGGCCGTGACGGGTGAGAAGACCCCGCAAGCGGCCATGGACAACTTGGCCGAGGAAATGGACCAGGTGATGGGCCGTTTGGAGCGCGCAGGTATGGCCAAGTGCGCACCTAAGCTCAATGCCAAGATGGACCCATCGAAATGGTTGAGCGACAAGGGCGCGCCATGGAAGAAGCTGGCTAATGAGAAGCCAAAAGGCGAGACCATTGCCTACGACACGCTGCTCAATGCCTGGAAAGCCGGCAAGGTTCGCTAAGCCGCTGCGGGCCTAAGGCCCGTGCGTTTGAATGGCCGTTCGGCATCGTGCCGGGCGGCCACCTCTCCGAATTTTTGGACGTGCACTTAGCCGGTGGGGGATGGCACGTCCCTACGTATTGATATATGTCTAACCAGCACACTGCATCACCTGCGCCGCGCGCCGAGATTCTTGCCCGCCTGGCTAAGGATGCGGTGTATGACGTGGCCGTGGTCGGTGGTGGATCGACCGGCTTGGGCATTGCGCTGGATGCGGCAATGCGCGGCCTTAAGGTGGTGCTGGTGGAGTCGCATGATTTTGCCAAGGGCACTTCCTCGCGCTCTACTAAGCTCGTCCATGGCGGTGTGCGCTATTTGGGGCAGGGCAATGTTTCACTGGTACGTGAAGCCTTGCATGAACGGCGTACGCTGCTGCACAGTGCGCCCCATATCGCGCAGCCCCTCGCTTTTATCGTTCCCGCCTACCGTTGGTGGGAAAAGCCGTTTTACGGGGTGGGCCTGAAGCTTTACGACCAGTTGGCTGGCGATGCCGGGCTGGGTAAGACCGAACTTTTAGCTAACCAGGCGACCTTGGCGCTGATTCCGGCGGCCCGCACCCAAGGGCTGCGTGGTGGGGTGCTTTATTGGGACGGCCAGTTCAACGACGCGCGCCTGGCCATCGCAATTGCCCGTACGGCGGCACAACACGGTGCATTGCTGGTTAACTACTGCCGGGCCGACGCCTTGCTGTATGCGGATGGTCGCATCGCCGGTTTGAACTGCACCGATACCCGCAGCGGAACTCCCTACCGGGTGCGCAGTCAATGCGTGATCAATGCAAGCGGCGTGTGGGTGGACGCCTTGCGCGAAAAAGATGCTCAGCAGGAGTCCGCAGCCACTTTCAAGCCTCTGGTGGCGCCTAGCCAGGGCGTGCATCTGGTGGTAGACCGCAGTTTTCTGCAAGGCGATACCGCCCTCATGGTGCCAAAAACTTCGGACGGGCGGGTGCTTTTCGCCGTGCCCTGGTTAGGTAAAGTCATCTTGGGCACCACAGACACCCCGCGCCAGGATTTGTCCCGCGAGCCTCAGGCTTTCAGGGAAGAGGTGGACTTTATTTTGGGCGAGGCCGCGAACTACCTGTGCCGCGCGCCCAAGCGCGCCGATGTGCGCAGCATTTGGGTGGGTTTGCGCCCCTTGGTAAAACACCAGGACGAGCAGGACACCAAAACTCTTAGCCGGGAGCATACTGTCGCGATTAGCCGATCCGGGCTGGTCACGGTGACGGGCGGCAAATGGACCACCTACCGGGTGATGGCCGAGGACGTGCTGGCTGCTTGCCAGGAGGCCCGATTGCTAGCTGTATTGCCCGCCTGCACCACACAGCAGGTCAGGATGGTGGGTGCGCCGCCAGCGCAAGCCTCGGTCGCCTCCCTTAGCCTGCCGCCGGGCTTGCACTCGTATGGCTGCGAGCAATTATTGGTCCAGTCCCTGCCGGGTGCTGACCGGTGGATCTGCCCGGGCTTGTCCGAGGCCATGGTCCGTTTTGCGCTGCGCTATGAATATGCGCTGACGGTCGAGGACGTGCTCGCGCGCCGTTCGCGGCTCTTGTTTCTGGATGCGCACCAAGCCGCCGCGGTAGCCAGTCAGGTGGCAGCCCTTATTCGCGAGGAACTGGGGCACGACGGGAACGAGGCAGGCTTCCTGGAAATATGCACCCATTTTTCATTGATTCCTTGAATCAGGCCGAAGAAATACAGAATGCTGATAAAAATAGTGCATAATCGCGGGCTTCGCTTGTAAAAGCTGAAGATTCTGCCCACATGGAGTCAGCCCGAACGGTTCGGGTTGAGGACAGCGGGCCCAAGACTGACTGGTCTGCGTTTCCCCGGTGATCTGTGGTGGCGCTTCCGGTGCAAGTTGGGAAATATTGACATGATCCAAACTGAATCTCGACTGGAAGTCGCCGATAACACCGGCGCGAAATCAGTCCTCTGCATCAAGGTGCTGGGTGGCTCGCGCCGCCGTTACGCCAGCGTAGGGGACATTATCAAGGTGAGCATCAAAGAAGCTGCGCCGCGCTCGCGTGTGAAAAAAGGCGAGGTGTACAGCGCCGTAGTAGTGCGCACCGCCAAGGGCATCCGCCGCTCTGATGGCTCACTGGTGAAGTTTGATGGCAATGCGGCAGTGTTGCTTAACGCCAAGCTTGAGCCCATTGGCACCCGCATCTTCGGACCGGTTACGCGTGAATTGCGTACCGAGAAGTTCATGAAGATCGTGTCCCTGGCTCCCGAAGTTTTGTAAGGACAGGCTATGAACAAGATTCGCAAGGGCGATCAAGTGATCGTCATCGCAGGACGGGATAAAGGCAAGCGCGGCGTAGTGACATTGCGCAGCGACGACTCGCATGTGCTTGTCGAAGGTGTAAACCAGGTCAAGAAGCACACCAAGCCCAACCCGCTCAAGGGAACGACCGGCGGTATCGTGGATAAAACCATGCCTATCCACCAATCCAATATTGCTATCTTCAATGCGGCATCGGGTAAAGCCGACCGGGTTGGTATCAAGCTTCAGGCCGATGGAAAGCGCGTGCGCGTTTACAAGTCCAGCGGCGACGAAATCAAGGCGGCATAAATATGGCACGTTTACAACAACACTATCGCGAGAAAGTCGCTCCTGATTTGATCGCCAAGTTTGGCTTTAAGTCGCCCATGCAGGTCCCCCGCATCACCAAAATCACACTCAATATGGGTGTGAGCGAAGCGGTTGCGGACAAGAAAGTCATGGACAGCGCCGTGGCAGACCTGACAAAAATCGCCGGCCAAAAGCCGGTGGTCACCAAGTCTAAAAAAGCGATCGCGGGTTTCAAAATCCGCGAAGGCCAGGCCATTGGCTGCATGGTCACGCTGCGTGGCGTTCAGATGTACGAATTTTTGGATCGCTTTGTCACCGTGGCTTTGCCCCGTGTACGTGACTTCCGTGGTATTTCCGGGCGCGCCTTTGATGGCCGTGGGAACTACAACATCGGCGTGAAAGAGCAGATTATTTTTCCTGAGATTGAGTACGACAAAGTTGACGCTTTGCGCGGTCTCAACATCAGTATCACCACGACCGCAAAGTCCGACGAAGAGTGCAAGGCACTGTTGTCGGGCTTTCGTTTCCCGTTCAAGAATTGAGGTGACCAGTGGCAAAAATGGCTTTAATCGAGCGTGAGCTCAAGCGCGACAAACTGGTCGCCAAATACGCGAAGAAACATGCCGCCCTCAAGGCTATAGCGGGCGACGCCAAGCGTAGCGACGACGAGCGGGCTGCAGCACGCCTGGACTTGCAAAAGCTGCCGCGCAATGCCAATCCCACACGCCAGCGTAACCGTTGCGCGATCACGGGTCGTCCCCGTGGCACGTTCCAGCAATTTGGTCTGGCCAGAGCAAAAATTCGCGAAATGGCGTTTGCCGGTGAAATCCCCGGTATCGTCAAGGCGAGCTGGTAAGCGGCAGGAGAACCCGATATGAGTATGAGTGATCCCATCGCCGACCTGTTGACGCGTATCCGTAACGCGCAAATGGTCGCCAAGCCCACCGTGCTGGTGCCTTCTTCCAAAGTGAAGGTCGCTATTGCACAGGTGCTCCAGGATGAAGGCTATATCGACGGCTTCAAAGTAACGACGGCCGCTGGCAAGTCGGAACTGGAAATCGCATTGAAGTATTACGCGGGCCGTCCGGTGATCGAGCGTATCGAGCGCGTCAGCCGTCCGGGCTTGCGTGTGTACCGTGGCAGCGACGCCATTCCCCAAGTGCAAAACGGCTTGGGTGTAGCGATTATTACCACGCCTCAAGGCGTGATGACAGACCGCAAAGCACGCGCTAATGGCGTGGGCGGCGAAGTGCTGTGCTACGTGGCCTAAGCTGCAATCTGGAGAACCAAACATGTCCCGAGTAGGTAAACGTCCCGTAAGCATTCCCGCTGGCGTTGATGTGCAGATCAAGGAAGACCAGATCAGCGTCAAGGCAGCCGGTGGCACTTTGCATCTGGCGCAAAATGCACTAGTCAAAATTTCTAACGAGTCGGGCTCGCTGGTGTTCGCGCCCGCCAACGATTCGCGCGCCGCCGATGCCATGTCTGGCACCATGCGCCAGCTGGTCAGCAATATGGTTACCGGTGTAACCCAGGGCTTTGAGAAGAAGCTCAACCTAGTAGGTGTGGGTTTCAAGGCGCAGGCTACGGGCAATAAGCTCAACCTGGCGATTGGTTTTTCACACCCTGTCAATATCGAGATGCCTGCGGGCATCACCGTGGCCACGGCGACTCCGACGGAAATCTCCATCAAGGGTGCAGACCGTCAACGCGTGGGTCAGATCGCAGCGGAAATTCGTGGTGTGCGTCCTCCCGAGCCTTACAAAGGCAAGGGCATCCGTTATTCGGATGAGAAGATCACCATCAAAGAAACCAAGAAGAAATAAGGAACTGCACTATGTTGACGAAAAAAGAGCAACGTCTTCGCAGAGCGCGTCAGACCCGCATCCGTATTGCAACCCAAGGTGTTGCACGGCTTACGGTCAATCGTACCAATTTGCATATTTACGCAACCGTGATTGCCGGTACCGGCGACCGCATTGTGGCCACCGTTTCGAGCCTTCAGGCCGATGTGCGCAGCGCGCTGGGTGGTTCGGGCAAGGGTGGCAATGTGGTCGCAGCCCAAATGGTTGGCAAGCTGGTGGCTGAAAAAGCCAAAGCTGCCGGCATCGAAAAAGTTGCCTTTGACCGTGCGGGCTTTGCCTACCACGGCCGGGTCAAAGCCTTGGCTGACGCGGCGCGCGAAGCAGGCTTGCAGTTTTAAGCAGATCGGAACCAACCATGGCTAAAGTACAAGCAAAAATGCAGGGCAAGGTCGAAGGACCTGAGGACGGTCTGCGGGAAAAAATGATCGCGATCAACCGCGTGACCAAAGTGGTCAAGGGTGGTCGTATTCTGGGCTTTGCCGCCTTGACCGTGGTCGGTGACGGCGATGGTCGTATCGGCATGGGCAAAGGTAAGTCCAAGGAAGTGCCGGCCGCAGTCCAAAAAGCGATGGAAGAAGCGCGTCGCAACATGATCAAGGTGAGCCTGAAAAACGGAACCATTCACCACCAGGTGATGGGACACCACGGCGCGGCCAATGTCATGATGGCTCCCGCCCCCAAAGGAACCGGCATCATCGCGGGTGGTCCTATGCGCGCGGTGTTTGAAGTCGTTGGCATTACCGATATCGTGGCCAAGAGCCATGGTTCTACCAACCCCTACAACATGGTGCGCGCCACCTTGGACGCATTGTCAATTTCCACCACGCCTTCGCAGGTTGCGGCTAAGCGCGGCAAATCTATCGAAGAGATCTTCGCCTGATCGGAGACTTGTCATGACTACACCTCAAACCGTAAAAATCCAGTTGGTGCGTAGCCCGATTGGTTGCAAAGAATCTCACCGTGCCACCGTGCGCGGTCTGGGTCTGCGCAAAATGGGGAGCACCAGCGAGTTGGAAGACACGCCGGCCGTTCGCGGAATGATCAACAAGATCAGCTATCTGATCAAAGTTCTGTAAGGGGCGGATGATGGAACTCA
>CAMBFN010000007.1 GCA_945865425.1 Comamonas sp. lk
CTCAGGTCCGAGCGGTCGGGATGCACCGCCGGGTCACTTTCGGCGGCCTTGATGAGTGAGCGGATGGCGGTAGGCGCAGTGTAAAAAATCGTGCATTGGTGGCGCTCAATCATTTGCCAGAAGCGCCCGGCGTTAGGAAAAGTGGGCACACCTTCAAAAATGATTTGCGTCGCGCCTGCGGCCAAGGGCCCATAGGCCACGTAAGTGTGGCCGGTAATCCAGCCGATGTCGGCGGTACACCAAAACACATCATCAGCGCGCAGGTCAAAGGTCCAGTCCATGGTCAGCTTGGCCCACAGCAGGTAGCCGCCGGTGGAATGCTGCACGCCCTTGGGTTTACCTGTGGAGCCGGAGGTGTACAAGATAAACAGCGGATGCTCCGCGCCAACGGCCACCGGCGCGCAGACGCTGCTTTGACCCGCCAAGGCTTCGGTAAAAGTTTTGTCGCGGCCTGCCACCATATTGCAAGCCGTGGCGGTGCGCTGATAAACAAACACCGTTTTAATCGAATCGCAGCCGCCCATGGCCAGACCTTCGTCCACGATAGCTTTGAGTGGCAGTTCTTTGCCGCCACGCATTTGGTAGTTTGCGGTAATGACCGCCACCGCGCCAGCGTCGATGATGCGTTCTTGCAAGGCTTTGGCGGAAAAGCCGCCAAAAACCACGCTGTGCGTGGCGCCGATGCGCGCGCAGGCTTGCATGGCAATGACACCCTCGAGCGTCATGGGCATATAGACCAGCACACGGTCACCTTTCTGAATGCCTGCGGCCTTCAGTGCGTTGGCAAACTGGCTGACGCGCGCCAGCAGTTCTCTGTACGTCGTTTTAGTAACCGCGCCGTCGTCAGCCTCAAAAATCACCGCGGTTTTATTTTCTAGGGGCGTGCCCATGTGACGGTCCAGGCAATTGGCCGAGGCATTGATTTCGCCGTCGTCAAACCATTGGTAAAACGGTGCATTCGATTCATCCAGCACGCGACTGAAAGGCTTTGACCAGCTCAGGTTCTCACGTGCCAACTGCGCCCAAAAGCCCTGATAATCTTTGTCGGCGGCATCACATAAGGCCTGGTAAGCCGGCATGCTGGCAATTCGGGCGCCTTTTTGGCTCGCCTCACTGGGGTGAAAAACTCGGTTTTCAACCAGTACGGACTCGATAGCGGATGTCGACGAACTCATAGAACCTGTCTCCTTGTAGTATTCGAAAAACTGGGGCAATCTTCCAGGGTGGCACTTACATTGCACTGACTTGGAGCCCAGACAACGCAGATTTTGACGCCAAATCTGCGCCGGGACAAGCTGGCGGCATAGCTAGTTCGAAAACGCCAGAGGCTAAACTCAGAGCCTATCTGCCAGCCTTACACCATGACTACCATTACCCAAAACGACCTTGTTGAATCGGTCGCAGCCGCCCTGCAGTACATCAGCTACTACCACCCTGCGGATTACATCGCCCACCTAGCCCGCGCCTATGAGCGTGAGCAAAGCCCTGCTGCAAAAGATGCGATTGCCCAGATCCTGACCAACAGCAAAATGAGCGCCACCGGTCACCGGCCCATCTGCCAAGACACCGGCATCGTCAATGTCTTCTTGAAAGTGGGTATGGAGGTGCGTTTTGCCGGTTTTGGCGGTTCTTTGGACGACGCCGTCAACCAGGGCGTGCGCCAAGGCTATCTGCACCCGGACAACACCCTGCGCGCCAGCGTAGTGGCCGACCCCGAATTTGATCGCAAAAACACCAAGGACAACACGCCGGCGGTAATCTTCACCGAATTGGTGCCCGGCAATACCGTGGAAGTCACGGTCGCAGCCAAGGGCGGCGGCTCGGAAAACAAAAGCAAGTTAGTAATGCTCAACCCGGGCGATTCGGTGGTGGACTGGGTACTCAAAACCGTACCCACTATGGGCGCAGGCTGGTGCCCGCCGGGGATGCTGGGCATAGGCATCGGCGGTACCGCCGAAAAAGCGATGTTAATGGCCAAAGAAAGCCTGATGGACGACATCGATATGTACGCCCTGCAGGCCAAATCTTCGGCTAAGCAGGCCCTCACGCAAACCGAGGAGCTACGGCTTGAGCTCTATGACAAGGTCAATGCGCTGGGCATTGGTGCCCAGGGCCTGGGTGGCCTGACCACGGTACTGGACGTAAAAATCAAGCTTTACCCCACCCATGCCGCCAGCAAGCCAGTGGCCATGATCCCCAATTGCGCGGCCACCCGCCATGCGCACTTTGTCCTTGATGGCAGCGGGCCGGCCTATCTGACGCCACCGTCTCTGGACCTATGGCCTTCGGTGCAATGGACACCCGACTATGTGAAAAGCACCCGTGTGGACCTAAATAGCCTGACGCCTGCGCAAGTAGCGGCCTGGAAGCCAGGCCAGACCTTGCTGCTCAATGGCAAGATGCTCACAGGGCGGGACGCAGCGCACAAGCGCATCCAGGGCATGCTGACCAAGGGGGAGCCCTTGCCGGTGGACTTCACCAACCGCGTCATTTATTACGTGGGACCGGTCGATCCGGTGCCGGGTGAAGCCGTGGGGCCGGCCGGCCCGACCACCGCGACACGGATGGACGGGTTTACCGAAATGATGCTGGCACAAACCGGCCTGATTGCCATGGTGGGTAAGGCCGAACGCGGTCCGGTAGCCATCGAAGCCATCAAAAAGCACCAAAGCGCCTACCTCATGGCCGTCGGCGGTGCGGCTTATCTGGTCAGCAAAGCCATTAAGCACGCCAAAGTCCTGGCCTTTGCCGACCTGGGGATGGAAGCGATTTACGAGTTTGACGTGGTGGACATGCCCGTCACCGTGGCCGTGGATGCCGGTGGCACCAGCGCCCACATCACCGGCCCGGCGCTGTGGCAACAAAAAATCGCCAGCGGCGAATTCAAAACCATCGCCGTACAAGCGGCCTGAGGTCTGATGCCTAGCCCCGCAACTGCGACCGGCCCTATCGGGGTCTTTGACAGTGGGATCGGCGGCCTCAGTGTTCTGGCGGCGCTGCGACGCGAGTTGCCGCTGGAGAAATTCGTTTATATCGGCGATGCTGGCCATGCCCCCTATGGCGAGCGCGATACTGGGCATGTGCTCAAGCGATCGCAACTCCTAGCCGATTACCTTTGCACCCACCACCAGGCCAAAGCCCTGGTGCTGGCCTGCAATACTGCCACTGCAGCCGCCGTGTCCAGCCTCCGCGCGCGCTACCCGAAGCTACCGATCGTCGGCATTGAACCGGCGCTCAAGCCTGCAGCGGCGCAAAGCGCCAGCGGCGTGGTGGCGGTGATGGCAACCCGCAGCACGCTATCGAGCGATAAGTTTCAAATACTGCTTAGCGCACAGCCGCCTTCGGTACGATTTATCTTGCAAGCCTGTGACGGCTTGGCAGCGGCCATAGAGCAGGCCGATCTCCAAGCTATCGAATCCTTGAGCCAGCGCTACATACAGACCTTGCGGCACCACCCGGATGGCGGTACGCACATTGATACCGTGGTGCTGGGCTGCACGCATTACGCGCTGATTAGCGATACTTTGGGGAATCTTTGGGGGCCGAAAGTAAGCTTAATTGAGGCAGGGAAACCGGTTGCGCGGCGCACGCGCCAGGTACTGCAAGCGGCCGATCTGCTGCAGGCTACCGCCCATGCACCCCCATCCCGCGAAACGCAGTGCTTGAGCACCGGCGACCCGGCATTGCTGGACCAAGCGCTTCGAGATTGGCAGGTCGGCAGGCCAAACCTGCGCGCCAGCGCCTTGTTTTTACCCTAAGATCATGCTAATGAAAGTGGCCTGTCCGACAGGAATCGAACCTGTGACCTACAGCTTAGAAGGCTGTTGCTCTATCCAACTGAGCTACGGACAGAAATACGCGCCAGCGGCGCAAATGAAAAAGCCAAAGACAGTGCTTTGGCAAGTATATTGGTCGGGGCGAAAGGATTCGAACCTTCGACCCTCTGGTCCCAAACCAGATGCGCTACCAGGCTGCGCTACGCCCCGACTAGCGCATTCTAACCTCCCGCCTATTTTGCATTGGGCTGTGCGGCGCTGCCAAGCGGTGTGGACGGTTCATCGATGAGCACGCCTGAGCTAACCTGGATGCTACCTGGCGACCCGTTTCCACCCTTGAGTAGGACCTGGGGCCCAGGCAGCGATGCGCCGGGCTTGCTAGCAGCGGGTGGCGCGCTGGACGTTGAAACCTTGCGCGATGCCTACGCGCGTGGCGTATTCCCTTGGTTTAATGAAACCCAGCCTACGCTGTGGTGGAGCCCCGACCCCCGTATGGTGTTGGCCACGGGTGAATTTAGGATTCACGATTCGCTGAAAAAAACCTTGCGCCGCTTTCAGCAGGATACGCGTTGTGAGATCCGCATGAACAGCGATTTTGCCGGCGTCATACGCCAATGCGCAAAAGCGCCGCGTCAAGGGCAAGACGGTACCTGGATTGTCCCGGCCATGGTCGAGGCCTATATCGACTTTCACCATGCAGGCTATGCCCATAGCGTGGAAACCTGGGTCGATGGCGAAATGGTGGCGGGACTATATTTCGTGGCGATGGGGCGGGCCGTATATGGCGAATCCATGTTCACCAAGATGCGCGATGGCTCCAAAATTGCGCTTTCCGCGTTGATTGCCCACTGCCGCACGCACGAGGTGCCACAACTGGACTGCCAGCAAGTTACCACCCACCTGTCGCGCCTGGGCGCGCGCCCGGTGCAGCGTGCGCAATTCCTTGCTACTATGCAAGCAGCCAGGGCGCAAACCCCCGTCCAGTGGGAATTTGCCGCCGACAACTGGAAGCATTTGCTGCAAGCCCATTGACCAGCCGACATGACCCATCTTCACGATCTGCCGCTGCAGACCCTGCAGTTTTACTCTACCGCACCGTATGAGTGCAGCTACCTGGACGCTCGCCAGGCACGCTCCCAGGTTGCCACGCCCAGCCACCTGATAGATAACAGCACCTATTCAGGGCTGGTGGAGAGCGGCTTTCGCCGAAGCGGTATGTTCACCTACCGCCCCTACTGTGATGGCTGCCAAGCCTGCGTACCTTTGCGTGTGCCGGTAGCCCGGTTTTTCCCCAGTCGCAGCCAACGCAGGGCGCTCAAGCAACACGGTAAACTGCAAGTTCGGGTGCAAAGCCTGGGCTTTTCACAAGAGCACTACGAGCTGTATCTGCGCTACCAGCACCAACGCCACGCCGGCGGTGGTATGGAGGAGGACAGCGTGAGCCAATACACGCAGTTTTTGCTCCAAAGTCGGGTCAATTCGCGCTTGGTCGAATTCCGGGAGCCTGGAGAGAGTGAATGCGCCGGCACACTGAAAATGGTGTCTATCCTGGATGTGCTGGACGACGGAATTTCGTCGGTATACACCTTTTACGAGCCGCAGGCATATACGAGCTTTGGCACGTACAACGTGCTTTGGCAATTGCAACAAGCCAAGTCGCTGGGCTTGTCCTATCTGTATTTGGGTTACTGGATAGCGCAAAGCCAAAAAATGAACTACAAGATGCGCTTCGCACCTTCGCAGATTTTGGTAGATGGTCGCTGGCAAGACAGTGCTTCTTTGCCTATCGAAGCGAATTCAGATTTATTAAATTCCCGCTAATTGTTAGCCGGCCGTTGCTATAGCGCAAAATCAGGTTTTCCAATTCGCTGACTATGACCAAACAAGACTCCAATAGCCCCTTGGCGCCATCGGTACAGGTCATCGAGCGCATGTTTACGCTCATAGACGTACTGGCATCGCGCGAAGAGGCGATGACGCTCAAAGACATTAGTGACAAAGCCGGCCTGCATCCCTCCACCGCCCATCGCATTTTGAATGACCTGGTGATAGGCCGCTTTGCGGACCGCCCGCAACCGGGCAGCTACCGGCTGGGTATGCGCTTACTTGAATTGGGCAACCTGGTCAAAGGCCGCCTGAATGTGCGCGATGCAGCAATTGCGCCCATGCGCGAGTTACATAAGCTTACCCAGCAACCGGTCAATCTGAGTATGCGCCAGGGCGACGAAATTATTTACGTGGAGCGCGCGTACAGTGAGCGCTCTGGCATGCAAGTCGTACGGGCCATTGGTGGAAGGGCACCCTTGCATCTCACCTCGGTAGGCAAGCTATTCCTAGCCGCAGACGACCCGCAGCGCATACGCGCTTATGCGACCCGCACCGGACTGCAGGGCCATACCAAAAACAGCATTACCGAACTGGCTGCGTTGGAACGCGAGTTGTCTCGAGTGCGTCAATATGGCCAAGCCAGCGACAACGAAGAGTTAGAGTTAGGTGTGCGCTGTATGGCCGCAGGGATTTACGATGACCAGAACAAACTCATCGCTGGTTTGTCGATCTCTTCACCGTCCAGCCGCATGGAGGACGGTTGGATGCCGCGTCTCAAAGAAACGGCAAAGGAAATTTCCAAAACCTTGGGCTTTAGCGTTCGCTAAACAATCGCCGACTTGGTTTGGCGTCTAGGAAAAAACTCAGAGACTGGGCCGAGCCTCACTGCCTTATTGGCGTACCCGGCAATTCAAGTGTGGCAACCGGGGACGCGCGGGTACTATCCATGGGTGCGGATTCCATCCAACGACGCACCCGCTCCGCATCGCCAATACGGCTGAGTTTGCCAGCGGAATCCAGAAAAACCATGATAATTTTGCGCCCGGCCACTTTAGCCTGCATCACCAGGCACTGTCCAGCCTCAGAGATGTACCCGGTTTTTTGGAGTCCGATATCCCAATCAGGGTTTCTTACCAGACGATTGGTGTTATTGAACTGTAAGGTGCGCCGTCCCACTTCCACCCGGTGACCAGGCGAGGTGGAATACTCACGCAAGGTGGCGTCGGCATAAGCGTAATTGACCAAGGTTGCAAGGTCTTTGGCACTAGATTGGTTTTTACTGGAGAGCCCGGTCGGCTCCACATAACTTGTCGCGGCCATGCCCAGCTCTGCTGCTTTGGCGTTCATCAAGCTAACGAAATGAGGTATTCCTCCGGGGAAGGTTCGGCCCAGCGCATAGGCCGCGCGGTTTTCACTAGACATCAGCGCTAGGTGTAACAATTCCCCCCGGCTAAGTCTGCTACCCACCGTCAGGCGAGAGCGGCTGCCCTTTTCCATATCTACGTCGTCCTGACTGATGGTGATTAAATCATCCATCGGAAGACGCGCTTCACTGATCAGCACGCCTGTCATTAACTTGGTGAGCGAGGCAATCGGGAGTACTGCCAACTCGTTTTTATGCAACAAGACCTCTTTGGTGTCCTGGTCAATCACGAAAGCCACGCTGGACTTTAGCGCCAGCGCATCAGGGGCGCGGTGCAAGCCGGCGACGTCGCCAAAACTCGGCTTTTTCGCAACCTGGCGCTTGGCTTTGCTCTTCACAGGCGTTTTCCCGAAATTCTTCGCCTTCACCCATTTGCTCTGTATTTGCTGGCGGGGCGGATCCACGCGGCCCTTGCGCTTGACATCCTGCGCGGCAAAGGCCGTGCCTAGGCAAAGCAAAAGCGACAATAAAGTTAAAAGTTTTTTAGCCAATGTGCACCGGATACGACTTTTTTGAGGCGCTAAAAACGCGCTTCCGTCAATCAAAAGAATATATTTTAATCAAAAAATATAACAAATCAAGCACTTACATGAGAAACATGATGCAAATTCATATAAACCTACAACCAAGCGCGGGCTGCAGGGGAATTGGACTTGTTTTCGAACTGATTGAGGGCGCACAAGTACGCTATTTGCAGAGTTCGCCACAATGTCCGGGCGCGTGCCCCTCAGATTGACCATGCGCCCACTGTTCTGCCAATATACCGTCAACTGGCCAGGCGTTTGGGCGCGCCGCTGCGGGTATGGGCCCAGTGGTGCGGGAATTTATTTATGCATCCCGCGCTCATCAGGCTCATCCGTTGAGGTACTGATCACGCTGACCGGAACGCCTCGGAATTTACGTATCCCGTAGACGACGTAGCCGCTGAAACCATACACCACAAAAATTCCCAGCATCACAGTCGGTGGGTCGATATTGATAATGGCGATCCCCAGGGCGATCAAAACAATTACGGCAAAAGGCACGCTTTGCTTCATACTGACGTCTTTGAAGCTGTAAAACGGAACATTGGTCACCATGGTCAGCCCAGCGTATAGCACCCAGGCAAACATAAACCACGCTACCGAAGCAGGTGCAATACCCAAGTCGGTACACCACCAAATAAAGCCGGCGACTAAGGCCGCCGCAGCGGGCGACGGAAGACCTTGGAAATAGCGCTTGTCCACCACATGGGTATTCACATTGAAACGGGCCAATCGCAAGGCAGCGCAGGAACAATACACAAAAGCGGCAAACCAACCCCATTTACCCAGCCCCTTAAGCACCCATTCGTAGGACACCAAGGCCGGCGCAGCGCCAAAGGACACCATGTCCGACAGTGAATCCATTTGCTCGCCAAAGGCACTTTGGGTGTTGGTCATGCGGGCAACGCGCCCATCTAAGCTGTCCAACACCATGGCGCAAAAAATGCCGATGGCGGACTGATCGAAATGCCCTTGCATGGCCATGACCACCGCATAAAAGCCGCCAAACAAAGCCGCCAAAGTAAACAAATTCGGAAGGACATAAATGCCTTTGCGCCGTTTGCGCACAAAAACCGGCTCATCGCCTTCAGCCTGCGTGTTTTCGTCCATGCAATGATCCTGGTTTAATTCAGATGGGGATTGCGGCAGGGCGCTACTGCTGCTGCATACGGAATGCAGTGTACGCTGAGCCAGCCCGGGCGGCATATCTCTTTAAATGCCAAAGGCCACCGCAGTGGCCTTTGGGCACCCTCTGCATCTAGGCAGAGCCGGATTAGTTGCGGGTTTGGTCCACCAGCTTGTTTTTCTTGATCCAAGGCATCATCGCGCGCAAAGTCTCGCCGACTTGCTCAATCTGGTGCTCGGCCGTCAAGCGGCGCCGACTCAGCAGGGTGGGGGCACCCGCTTTGTTTTCCAAGATAAAACTCTTGGCGTATTCGCCGGTTTGAATATCCTTTAGGCACTGGCGCATAGCCGCTTTGGTCGCATCCGTCACGATGCGCGGGCCAGTGACGTATTCACCGTACTCGGCATTGTTCGAAATTGAATAATTCATGTTGGCGATCCCACCCTCATAAATCATGTCGACGATCAACTTAAGCTCGTGCAGGCATTCGAAATAGGCCATTTCAGGCGCATAACCGGCTTCCACCAGAGTTTCAAAACCTGCTTTAATCAGCTCTACCGTTCCACCGCACAAAACGGCTTGTTCGCCAAACAAGTCAGTTTCCGTCTCTTCGCGGAAATTGGTTTCAATGATGCCGGCCTTGCCGCCGCCATTGGCCATGGCGTAGCTCAGCGCCATATCGCGCGTGCGGCCCGATTTGTCCTGGTGCACTGCGATCAGATGGGGTACACCGCCGCCTTGGGCATAGGTTCCGCGCACGGTGTGGCCGGGCGCCTTGGGCGCGACCATCCAGACGTCCAAGTCAGCGCGGGGATTGACCAGGCCGTAATGCACATTAAATCCGTGGGCAAAAACCAGCGACGCGCCCGATTGAATGTTGGGCTCGATATCCTGGGTATAAACCGTACCGATTTGCTCATCGGGCAGCAAGACCATCACCACATCGGCTGCGCGCACGGCATCGGACACTTCAGCGACTTTTAAGCCCGCTTTTTCCACCTTAGGCCAAGATGCGCCGCCTTTGCGCAGACCAACAACGACATTCACACCGCTGTCATTCAAATTTTGGGCATGGGCATGCCCCTGGCTGCCATAACCGATGATAGCTACCGTTTTACCTTTGATCAGGCTCAGGTCACAGTCCTTGTCGTAGTACACCTTCATGCTTTTCTCCGAAAAATAATGGCGTCCTGCGCCAAGTTATAAAACCAATTCAAGCGGCCCGCTATGCGCTGGTAGGTGCGCAACGCAGCCACTTCGCTCACACGCGCAACACCCGCTCACCGCGTCCTATGCCACTGGCACCCGTACGCACCGTCTCCAAAATCGCATCCGTCTCGATAGCCTGCAAAAACGCATCATTTTTTGCCTGGTCGCCGGTCAACTCTATGGTGTAGCTTTTATCCGTCACGTCGATGACCCGGCCGCGGAAAATATCTGCCATACGCTTCATTTCCTCGCGCTCTTTACCCACAGCGCGCACTTTGACGATCATGAGTTCGCGCTCGATGTACGCGCCTTCGGTCAAATCCACCACCTTGACTACTTCAATCAGGCGGTTCAAATGTTTGGTGATCTGCTCAATCACGTCATCTGAACCATTGGTCTGCAAGGTCATGCGCGACAAACTGGGGTCTTCAGTGGGTGCCACCGTTAATGACTCAATGTTGTACCCACGCGCAGAAAACAAACCGACCACGCGGGAAAGGGCGCCCGGTTCGTTTTCCAGCAAAACAGCGATGATGTGTTTCATAAAAATAAACGCCTCTTTTCACCGCCCTCCCCCGCGCGCGGTAACGCACAGGCTTGGCAAGCAATAGATTTGTCAGTCAATGGTTAATTAAATGCCATCCTTGGCGCCTACAGGTCTTCAGAACCCAGCAGCATTTCGGTAATGCCCTTGCCCGCTTGAACCATGGGGAAGACGTTTTCGGTCGGGTCGGTACGAAAATCCATGAACACAGTGCGATCCTTCAGGCGCCGTGCCTCGCGCAAAGCAGGCTCCACGTCTTGTGGGCGCTCAATCAGCATCCCCACATGACCGTAGGCCTCGGCAAGTTTCACGAAATTGGGCAGGGCATCCATATAGCTATGGCTATAGCGGCCTTCATACTCCACCTCTTGCCACTGGCGCACCATACCTAAATAGCGGTTGTTCAAAGAGACGATTTTGATAGGCGTGTTGTATTGCAAACAGGTTGAAAGCTCCTGAATACACATCTGCACCGAGCCCTCACCCGTAATACAAAACACCTCGCTCTCGGGTTTGGCCAGCTTAATGCCCATAGCGTAAGGAATACCCACTCCCATAGTGCCCAGACCACCCGAATTAATCCAGCGCCGGGGCTGGTCAAAGCGGTAATACTGCGCCGCCCACATCTGGTGCTGCCCGACATCGGAGGTAATGTAGGTATCGCCATCCTTGGTCATATTCCACAGGGTCTCGACCACAAACTGAGGTTTGATCACATCGCCTTTGCCGTGGTCGTATTTCAAGCACTGGCGCGCGCGCCAGCCTTCAATCGTGTCCCACCACGCGCCCAGCGCGTTGGCCTCGGGCTTGAGCGTGCTCTCCCGAATCATTGCGATCAGTTCGTTCAACACTTCCTTGACATCACCAACGATGGGGATGTCCACCTTCACGCGCTTGGAAATGCTGGATGGATCAATATCGATATGGATGATCTTGCGCTCGTTTTGCGCGAAATGCTTGGGGTTGCCGATCACTCGGTCGTCAAAGCGAGCGCCAACTGCCAACAACACATCGCAGTTTTGCATAGCATTGTTCGCTTCAATCGTCCCATGCATCCCCAGCATGCCCAGAAACTTACGGTCCGACGCCGGGTAAGCGCCCAAACCCATCAGGGTATTGGTGCAAGGGTAGCCCAGCATATCTACCAGGGTTCGCAATTGGACCGAGGCATCACTGAGCAACACGCCGCCGCCAGTGTAAATATAGGGACGCTTGGCCGCGATTAAGAGCTGCAAGGCTTTACGTATCTGCCCGCCGTGGCCCTTTCGCACCGGGTTATAGGAGCGCATTTCTACACTGGCCGGGTAGCCTTTGTAGGGAACTTTTTTGAAGGACACATCCTTGGGAATATCGACCACGACCGGGCCGGGACGGCCACTGCGCGCAATATGAAAAGCCTTTTTCATGACGTCAGCCATATCGCGGGCATCTTTGACCAAAAAATTGTGCTTCACAATGGGGCGTGTGATGCCCACGGTATCGCACTCCTGGAAAGCGTCCAGACCGATGGCATGGGTTGGCACCTGGCCGGTGATGATTACCATCGGAATACTGTCCATGTAGGCGGTGGCAATGCCAGTGACCGCATTGGTGACGCCCGGCCCAGACGTCACCAAAGCCACGCCGACCTCACCGGTCGCTCTGGCATAGCCGTCAGCGGCGTGCACCGCCGCCTGCTCATGACGCACTAGCACGTGTTGAATCGTGTTTTGCTTGTAAAACGCGTCGTAAATATGAAGTACCGCGCCGCCCGGATAGCCCCAAATGTACTGGACATTCTCGGCCTGAAGGGCCTTGATCAAAATCTCAGCGCCGCGCAATTCAGGGACGATAGCGGATTTAGGATTCGCTGCGGCAGCGGCAGCAGAGGCCAATTCGGCCTTGGATATTTCCATGATGAACCTTTGCGAATTTCTCTGACGAAACACCTTGGGTGCCCCTTCGTAAACACTTTTGGTGCCTCGTCGGGACTTAAGATTTTGACCATGGACGCATTGAATGCTGCGCCGGACCAGAACCCGTTTGCTTTTTGAACGAAAGACGCATTATGGCATCAATCATGAGTCGCACTGGGCCGACAAATCCAGAGCACTGCCGCGGTGCGATAATTTGCGTACGCTTATGAGATTTACCTGCAAGCAAACGACCCCACCAGCGCCTTGCTGGCGCTCGCATTGGAGGTCTTTTGGCAACTGAACGCGAGCTCGATGCGTTCTTACGTGGCGTTGAGAAGCGGGCGTTTAAGCGGACTTTTTACCATGTACGCAACGAAGAGTCCGCGCTCGATATCGTGCAGGACAGCATGATGAAACTTGCCGAGCACTATGGGCACAAATTGTCTGAGGAACTGCCCATGCTGTTCCAGCGGATTCTGAGCAATGCCACCTTGGACTGGTTCCGCCGCCAAAAGACCCGTAACGCGCTTTTCACCCCCTTAGGCGACTTTGACAGCACAATGGGCGACGGCGAATTCGACGTTTTGGAGGCTTTGCTCTCAAATTCTTACAATCCCCATCAGGAAAGCAGCCAGTCACAGGCCGAGCGCGCCCAAACTTTGCACGCGATAGAGTTGGAGATTCAAAATCTACCCACACGTCAACGGGAGGCCTTCCTGATGCGTTACTGGGAGGAACTGGATCTGGCGGAAACCGCCTCCGCCATGGGTTGCTCTCAGGGGAGCGTCAAGACGCACTGTTCCCGGGCAGTACGTGCATTGGCTAAAGCTTTACGATTAAAGGGGATTAATCCATGAAAATATTCACTGAGTCGACCAATACCGTTGGCCCTACCGAGGCGCACTTCGGCGCCCGGATCGCCGCTCGCCTGGAGGAGGGTTCGCTGGATCTACCCCGCAGTATCAGCGAACGTCTGCGTGCGGGTCGGATGCAAGCGCTAGCAAAACGTCGCATCACCGAGATCCAGTTAGCGCCTGCGCTAGCCGGTGCGCAAAATACGACAGGATCCAAGCGCGCACACCCGCCGGGTTTTTGGACCCGTGCCTCCGCCCTTTTGCCATTTCTGGCCCTGGTCCTGGGTTTAGTGACTATCGCAGCGCTGCAAGATCAGGAACGGGCCTACGAATTGGCTGAGGTCGATGCAGAGTTGCTCACAGCCGATTTGCCGCCGACCGCCTACACCGATCCCGGCTTTTTGCAGTACCTGAAAAAGGCTGCGCAGGAATAGAATCGGGGACTAAACGTCCCCATGCACTTTTTGGCACACTTTAAATCTTCATTGCTGGCTCGGCTAGGCGCCTATGCGCTGATTTTGCTTACAGGCCTAGCTGCCGCACAAGCTGTAAACAATGGGGCAGTGGTTAGCGGAACGGTCATTACTGACTCAGAACCGCTCTGGGAACAGCTTAGTGCCGATGAGCAACAGTCACTCCTGCCGCTGGCTTCGATTTGGAGCAGTCTTTCCCAAGCCCACCGGCGCAAATGGCTGGCACTGGCCAAAAATTATGCCGCTATGGGCGAAGCGGACAGAGAAAAGTTGCAAAGCCGGATGGCCGAATGGTCCTCCTTGAAGCCCAAAGAGAGGGAACAGGCCCGCTTGAATTTTGCGCAGACCAAGAAGCTTCCGCCCGATGCCCGCGCAGCCACTTGGGAAGCTTACCAAGCACTTTCCGAAGAGGAACGGCGCGTTTTGCTGGACAAGGCCCCGAAAAAGCCTAGCGGCGCGGCTATTGCGGCCAAGCCTGTCGCACCTCGCAAAATGGCAGAAGTACCGGTGACCCGCAAAACTCCCGAGCAGGTGAAGGCTTCGTCCAATCCGCGGCCCGCGATTGACCGCTACACCTTGCTTCCAAAAAAGGACAGCGCGGCGTCGAACTAATGCTTTTGCAGCGCATGCCTGCATAGCGCGGCGTCCACGCGACACCAGCAAAATACGCAGATTTCAAGCAATGCCTTTAACAAGACCTGGTCTTACCCCTTTAGCACCCACCTGATGTCTGACCCTACTACCCTGGAAAACCCTGCCGACCCGACGCCCGGCCTGTGGCGGCGCATGGCTTGCTGGTTCTACGAAGGCATGCTGCTTTTTGGTGTCGTGTTTATCGCAGGCTACCTGTTTGGCACACTGACCCAGACGCGCAATGCGATGGACAACCGGACCGCTCTACAGGGTTTTTTATTTTTGGCCCTGAGTGCCTACTTCGTCATTTTCTGGACCCGCGGGCAAACACTGGCCATGAAGACTTGGCATATCCGGGTCGTCGATGCGCAGGGCGTACTGATTTCCCGCCGTCGGGCCTTACTGCGTTATGCGCTGTCCTGGGTGTGGGTACTGCCGCCTTTGGCCCTGGCCTGGGCAGCGGCTTTGCCAGCGGGCGCGCAAGTACTGGTATTTCTGCTCTGGGTTACAGCCTGGGCCGGTAGCAGCGGGCTGGCGCCACAAAGGCAATTTTGGCATGACATACTAGCCGGCACACGGCTGGTTCATTACCAGCCGCCTGAGCCAGCAGGCAAGGGCTTAAGTCGTTAAGCCCGTTCGAATACAAACCTGATCAGACGGCGGACTCGTCCTGCTCACCTGTACGGATGCGCACCACGCGCTCTACCGATGTCACGAATATCTTGCCGTCGCCGATCTTGCCGGTATAGGCCGCCTTAACAATGGCATCCACGCAGCGGTCCACGTCATCGGTCTTGACCACCAGCTCCACTTTGACCTTAGGCAAAAAATCCACCACATATTCGGCGCCTCGGTACAGCTCCGTATGGCCCTTTTGGCGTCCAAAACCCTTGACCTCGGTGACGGTTAAACCGCTAGCCCCACACTCAGCCAGTGCCTCGCGCACCTCTTCTAATTTAAACGGTTTGATGATTGCGGTGATTTGTTTCATGGCGGGTCCCCAAAGTTAAAAAGCGGATTCATGCGCGAAAGCGATTGGTAATAGGATAACGCCAATCTTTACCGAAGCTGCGGTGACTGACCCGAATTCCCGGAGGCGCCTGGCGGCGCTTGTATTCGTTAATCTGAATCAGCCGGGTAACGCGCTCCACGTCGGTAGCGCTGTAGCCAGCGGCCACGATGTCGGCGATGCTTTGGTCGTTCTCCATATAGCGCTCAATAATGGCGTCCAACACTTCGTAGGGCGGCAAGCTGTCCTGGTCGGTTTGTTCGGGTCTTAGCTCGGCACTCGGTGGCCTGGTGATGATACGTTCGGGAATAGGCTCCTGGCCCGTGCCGTAGGGGTCATGTCGATTGCGCCAGCGCGCCATGGCGAAGACTCTCATCTTGGGCAAGTCCTTGATCACGGCAAAACCTCCGGCCATATCTCCGTACAGTGTGCAATAGCCGGTGGCCATTTCGGACTTGTTACCCGTGGTCAGCACCATGGAGCCAAACTTATTGCTCAAGGCCATCAGCAAGGTACCGCGTATGCGGGCCTGGATGTTTTCTTCGGTGCTATCTTCAGCACGGTCTAAGAATTCGCCAGCTAGCGAAGCTTTGAAGGCCTCAAACTCTGGTCGTATGGAAATTTCGTCGTATCGCACGCCCATGCGAGCAGCCATGTCGCGCGCATCTAACCAGCTGATGTCCGCGGTATAGGGCGAGGGCATCATGACCGCACGCACCCTATCGGCACCCAGTGCATCGACCGCAATAGCCAGTACCAGCGCCGAGTCGATCCCGCCCGACAGGCCCAGCAAAACGCCAGGGAAACGGTTTTTTCCGACGTAATCGCGAACGCCCAAAACCAATGCATCCCACAAATCGGCCTCTTGCGACCGCTGCGACTCGGTGGTAGCTGTCCAAGCAGAAGGTGGCGCAATAGACTCGAGTGCGCAAGCGAACAAGGATTCCTGGAAACTGGCGGCCCGGCCTTGTACCTGACCGAGTGCGTCCAATACAAATGAACGCCCCTCAAACACCAGTTCATCCTGTCCGCCCACCAGATGCGCATAGACCAGCGGCAAATCGGTGGAGCGGCAGCGCTCGGCCATGGCCCGTTCACGCTGATAGCCCTTGCCCAAATGAAAGGGCGAGGCATTAATCACGGCCAGAAGCTGCGCCCCCGCCGCCTTGGCCGCTAGGGCTGGGCCTTCGAACCAGGCGTCTTCACAAATCAGCAGGCCTACACGCACCAAAGCATGCGAAGGACCGGCCTCAAACACACAGGTCTTGCTGCCGGGAGCAAAGTAACGGCGCTCGTCAAACACTTGGTAGTTGGGTAGCTCCTGCTTGGCATAGGTGGCCACCACCTGCCCCTCACGCAACACGCTAGCGCAGTTAAAACGCTGGGTGATGGAAACTGCCGTGCCCCGCTGGTCGGCGCCTTGAGGATGCCCCACTACCACACACATGTCTTGAAGACCCGCTAACTGTGCGGCCAGCGATTTCAAGGCATCATCGCAGGCCAACATAAATGCGGGGCGCAAATACAGGTCTTCGGCGGCATAGCCGCACAGCGACAATTCGGGCGTCAGCAATAAACGGGCGCCTTGCGCATGGGCCTGATGTGCCGCGTCGAGTATTTTTTGCGCGTTGCCGCCAAGGTCACCTACGATGAAATTGAGTTGGGCAACGCAAATTTTGAGAGTCATGTACGAATGCTTATGAAAACAGCGGCACGGCCCGGGCCATCAGGCGCCGTCCCGGCCTTCCTTAGGGGTCTGCATGGGCCGCAATGATTATGTCACCCGGGTGCACGAGTCCGTCTGCGCCATCGACGCCGCGCTCTGGGATGCCTTGTTGGCCGATCACGCCGATGCCAGCCCATTTATGCGCCACGCCTACCTCGCAGCGTTGGAGCGAAGCGCCAGCGCCTGCCCGGCCACCGGATGGCAGCCGGTTTGCATCAGCTTGGAGAGCGACGGCGCCTTGCTTGGCGCCTGCATGGTTTACGAAAAAGACCATTCCTATGGCGAATATGTGTTTGACTGGGCCTGGGCCAATGCCTATCAACAGCACGGGCTGGCCTACTACCCCAAAGCCACGGTAGCGGTACCCTTCACGCCGGTCCCCGGGGCGCGTTTGCTGGCCAGCGATGCGGCAGCGCGACAAGCACTCATTGCAGCTTTGATAGCCTACAGCCAGGATAGGGGGATGTCCTCGCTGCATTTGTTATTCGTTTCTCCACAGGATGCCCAAGCCTGCGCAGATAGCGGCATGATGCTGCGCCACACGGTGCAATTCCACTGGACCAATACCAGGCCCGGATTCGCCAACTTTGACGCTTTTTTGGCCAGCCTGGCACAGGACAAGCGAAAAAAAATCCGCCAGGAACGACGCAAAGTGCTCGACGCCGGCGTGCAATTTCGCTGGGCCCAGGGGTCCGACATCCGTGATGCCGACTGGGATTTTTTCTATCGCTGCTACGAGCTTACCTACTTGGAACACGGCAATGCGCCCTACCTTAGCCGCGCTTTCTTTACCGCTATGCAGCGTGATATGCCGGAAAACTGGCTATTGTTTATAGCCGAGCGCGCAGGCCAGCCTATCGCAAGCAGCCTGATCGGGCTGAGCAGCGCCAATTCGGATGACGCCCAGCCGCGCGTCGCCTATGGGCGCTACTGGGGAGCGCTGGAGCGCGTGGATTGCTTGCACTTCGAGGCCTGCTATTACCAGCCCCTGCAATGGTGCATAGACCACGGCTACGCGCGATTTGAAGGCGGCGCGCAGGGCGAACACAAAATGGCGCGCGCCCTGATGCCGGTGAAAACTAGCAGTGCCCATTGGCTGGCGCACCCGGCATTTGCCGATGCCGTAGCACGCTTTTTAGAACGCGAAGGTGAGGGCATTCAACAGTACATGGGGCAGCTGCAACAGCGATCGCCATTTAAGGGCATGCCCGCAGAACCTCAATAAGCAGTGGCATCGAACCAGCTACAAGCACTGCGAGACCCCAATCGGGCCACAGGATGCTCGCCTTGCTGCTTAAACGGCCTGCTCTTTTTGGTAACTGGCTATGCCTTCGGAAATTTCTTGGTGCGCTGCCTCGGGCCCTTCCCAGCCCAAAATTTTCACCCATTTGCCCTCCTCCAGGTCTTTGTAATGCTCAAAGAAATGGGCGATGGTTTTCAAGCGCAGCGGGTTCAGGTCAGCAGGCTTTTGCCATTGGGTATAGAGCGACAAGATTTTATCGACAGGCACGGCCAGTACCTTGCCATCCATACCCGCCTCGTCTTCCATTTTTAGGATGCCGATGGCGCGGCAAGTTACCACCACGCCCGGGATCAAGGGCACCGGCGTAATGACCAGCACATCGACCGGATCGCCATCGCCGGAGATGGTCTTGGGCACATAGCCGTAATTGGTCGGGTAGTGCATCGCCGTACTCATGAAGCGGTCCACAAAGATCGCCCCGGTTTCCTTGTTAACTTCGTATTTCACAGGGTCTGCGTTCATCGGTATTTCGATGATCACATTGAATTCTTTGGGTGCGTTTTTTCCGGGGGTGACTTTGTCAAGGGACATAAATAGCTCGTGAAGTGAAAGTGAGTGAAGACCGATATGTATCAGTATTAACCCTGATTTTACTGACTTGGCCCTTGCGAAGCCCGATAAAGCGCACTTTTGCAGCTACAGTTGCGCGGGTTGGCCAATCAGCTTCCCGACTATTGCAGTTCGAGAGCATGAGGAAGCAACGCAGCGGGAGTACCGCCAGCGTTACTCCTTTGTTCGCGAAACATGCTAGTTTGGAGATTTTTATGACAGGTAACTCAGCGCTGATTCTTGCGCTTGTCTGTGGTTTGATTGCCGTGATCTACGGTGTTTGGGCCCGCAGTTGGATTCTTTCCCAGGACGCAGGCAATGCCCGCATGCAAGAAATTGCAGCGGCCATTCAAACCGGTGCCGGCGCTTACTTGGCGCGGCAATATAAAACCATTGCCATGGTCGGCGTGGTGCTGGCTATTCTCATTGCTTGGTTCTTAGACCCCTTGAGCGCCGTCGGCTTTGTGCTCGGTGCGGTGCTCTCCGGTGCCTGCGGTTTTATCGGCATGAACGTGTCGGTGCGCGCCAATGTGCGCACCGCACAGGCAGCCACCCGGGGCATTGGCCCGGCGCTGGATGTCGCCTTTCGCGGCGGCGCTATCACCGGCATGCTGGTGGTGGGTCTTGGCCTCTTGGGCGTGACCGGTTTTTACTGGTACCTCACCTCGGCAGGCGTTCCCGCAGACGGCAAGGCGCTGGCTAGCATGCTCAATCCGCTGATAGGTTTTGCCTTCGGCTCTTCGCTGATTTCTATCTTCGCCCGCTTGGGCGGCGGCATTTTCACCAAGGGCGCTGACGTGGGTGCCGATCTGGTGGGCAAGGTCGAAGCCGGCATTCCGGAAGACGACCCGCGCAACCCCGCCGTGATTGCGGATAACGTGGGCGACAACGTGGGCGATTGCGCAGGCATGGCAGCTGACTTGTTTGAAACCTATGCCGTAACACTGATCGCCACCATGGTGCTGGGCGCGATGTTGGCGGGTACCGCTGGCCCCAATATGGTGCTCTACCCGCTGGTTCTGGGCGGCGTGTCCATCGTGGCGTCCATCATTGGGTGCTTCTTTGTCAAAGCCAGCCCCGGCATGACCAACGTCATGCCTGCGCTGTATAAAGGCTTGGCCGTTGCCGGCATTCTTTCATTGGTGGCGTTTTACTTTGTCACCCAGTCATTTTTCCCGGCGCCGCTGGCATTGCCCGATGGCACGGCTTTGAGCGCCAGTGGACTGTTTGGCGCTTGTGCCGTTGGCTTGATTCTGACTGGTGCGTTGGTCTGGGTTACCGAGTACTACACCGGCACGCAATACGCTCCAGTGCAGCATATTGCGCAAGCATCGACCACCGGCCACGGCACCAACATCATTGCCGGCTTGGGCGTCTCCATGCGTTCCACCGCTTGGCCCGTGCTGTTTGTGTGTGCTGCGATTTACAGCGCTTTTGATCTGGGCGGTCTCTATGGCATCGCTATCGCAGCTACCTCAATGCTGAGCATGGCCGGTATCGTGGTCGCTTTGGACGCCTATGGCCCCATCACCGACAACGCCGGCGGCATTGCCGAAATGGCTGAACTCCCAGCCAGCGTGCGCGACATCACCGACCCGCTGGATGCGGTGGGCAACACCACCAAGGCCGTGACCAAAGGCTATGCCATCGGTTCTGCCGGTCTGGCCGCACTAGTCCTATTTGCTGACTACACCCACAAGCTCGAAGGTTTGGGCGCACACATCAAGTTTGACTTGAGCGACCCTAAAGTCATCATCGGACTGTTCATCGGCGGACTGATTCCTTACTTGTTTGGTGCCATGGCGATGGAGGCTGTGGGCCGCGCCGCCGGTGCCGTGGTGGTCGAAGTGCGTCGCCAGTTTAGGGAAATCAAAGGCATCATGGACGGTACCGGCAAGCCCGAGTACGACACGGCGGTGGATATGTTGACCACAGCGGCCATCAAGGAAATGATGATCCCCAGCCTGTTGCCGGTGGTAGCACCCATCTTGGTCGGCTTGATTCTTGGACCAGCGGCTTTGGGCGGCTTGCTGATGGGCACCATCGTGACCGGTTTATTCGTGGCTATTTCCATGTGTACCGGTGGCGGTGCTTGGGATAACGCCAAGAAATACATCGAAGACGGACACCATGGCGGCAAGGGCTCTGAAACCCACAAGGCTGCTGTTACAGGCGACACCGTGGGCGATCCTTACAAGGACACAGCCGGCCCTGCGATCAACCCCTTGATCAAGATCATCAACATCGTGGCATTGCTGATCGTGCCAGTGATGATGAAGATTCACGGCGGCTGATAACGGTAAGCGAATCTGCGCCTAGACCGGTCCCCTGCGGGCCGGCCCCATCCCGCAAGCCCAGCGCTTTGCGGGATTTTTTTGGTTGCTACTTTGCATTAAGGTGCAATAATTGCGGCTCTGTACGGCCTATTCGTTGGAAGCTCAAGGCGTCGTGAAAATACTCATAGTCGATGACCATGCGCTGGTGCGTGAAGGCCTGGGCCAAGTGCTGTCTAGCATGTATCCCAGGCTGCAGTTGCTGCATGCGGGAACAGGTGCCGCGGCGATTGATATGCTACTGCCACATCGCGACATAGACCTGGTGCTGCTGGATTACCACCTACCGGACATGAATGGTTTGGAGGTGCTGCGCCAGATGGGCCGCATCCAACCCGCACTAGTGGTGTTAATGATCTCGGGCAGTACCACGCTGCAATTGATTCAACTTGCGCTCAAAAACGGTGCCGCCGGTTTTGTGACTAAGACGGGCAACACCGACGACTTGCTCGAAGCCATTTCCCAGGTACTCAATGGTGTGATTTACCTGCCGCAGGAGCTCAGACCTTTAGCCGCTGCGGGCAAGGCAGCCCTGGCGCTGCCGCTATCGCCCAAACAGGAAATGGTGCTGCGCGGCTTAATGGAAGGACATACCAACCGGGAAATAGCTAGCGCGCTTGAGGTTTCGGAAGAAACCGTAAAAACCCATGTGAGTGCCATACTGCGCTATTTCCATGCGGACAACCGCACGCAGGCCGTGCGCACCGCGGCCAACTACGCCTTCAACGCCAGTCATTGACTAAGGCAAGGCTTCGGTTCGCAGCACGCGACGCAGCCATGCACGCAACTGGCCAGCTTGCAAAGCTTGGCCCAAGACAGCCGTAGCGGCAGGAAGATCGAGCATAACTTGGGCGTTACCAAGGTCAGCGTGAATCATGCAAGCGGGTATGTGACTCCCAACACCCGCGCGCAAGGCCCGGATGTGCTGACCCGACTGCAGCGGCGCATCCGCCTGCCAGGCGCAAACGATGGCTTGGGCTTGGCCTGCCTTAGCAGTGTCCAAGGACTGCGCATCGATCAGCACACAACCCCAACTGCGCAACCAGGCAGCGACCATGTCTGCGCGTTCTTGGTCGGTATCGAACAAGGCCACACGCAATCCGTCCAGACCGAAGGTCTCCAGGGCCTTGGGTAAATCCGCACCTTGCACCTTGATGCCTTCATCGGCCAGCGGCAAGGTGATGGAAAAACGGCTCCCGCGCCCCAATGCAGAACGCAACTGCACCTGGGTTCCCATCAGTTGGCAATGGCGGGAGGCGATATGCAGGCCCAGTGAGGGGCGCGATGGCTCTTGCAGCGTTGCCACATTGCGCTGGACAAATGGCTCGAAAATCTTGGCGTGGTCGCGCTCGGCGATGCCCGGTCCGCTGTCGCTGACATCCAGACGCACTGCCGCCCCACCCTGCACCAAGCGAGCGCTGAGCAAGACCGTACCTTGCGCGCAATATCGCAGCGCGTTGCGGCCCAAAGCCAGCAAGACGCGTTCGAGTAGCGCCGCATCCCCGAGTACCGAGCGCCCATTGGAGCGGACGACCCAACGCAAACCTTTGGCCTGCGCCTGATCGGCCAGTTGCTCGCGCACCCGGAAAAACAGCTCGTCCACCGACACCACCATGCGCGAGGCCTGCACCTCTCCGGCCTCGATCTGCGCCAGTTCCATCAGACCGGCAAGCAAGCGCGTCAAGTCTTGCATAGAGGATTGCAAATAACCGTGCAAAGCCTCAGCGGATGCCTCAGGCGGCAAGCGTCGCAAACGCTCTAAAAACAGCGCTAGGGCCTGAGCGGGCTGGCACAAGTCATGGGTGGCAGTCGCCCAAAAGCGCGCGCGTTGCTGCAGCAAATCCGGCGGCTCCTCCTGCGCCGGCCCAGCCGGTCGTAAGCGCAACAGCGCTTCCTTGGTGATGCGGTCCGGTCCGGCCGGCACCTCGGTGGGCTTGTGCGTGGGCGCCTGAACCATTAAGCGCGTAGCTGAAGGACTTGCAGCCGTCGTGGAAGTCCCCGCTTGGGCCGTGATATCCGGTTCTCGCCAAAAGCGCTGCCACCAGGGCCGCGGTCGGCCCGGCTTATCGCCAATGTCTGAGGGCGTGTTCATAGACCGTAAAGCCACGCACCGCAACGCCAGCCCGGCACGGCTAGTGCGTTTAGCGCATTGAGCGCGATTCGGGCAAGGTTAAGGAAGTAATCCATGGCAAACAACAATAGTACCAAGGCGGGAGTTAGGGCCTGAGCACACACTGCACAATAGCGACATGAGTAATTCCCACCCGCCGCGCGTAATTCCGGTGTACGACCTGCGCCCAGGCGCACTCCCCATCCCCCCGGCGACAGCAGGGACTAGCCGTGCGCCAGGGCTTGCGACTAGCGACATTCTGGGACGGCCCTTGCGAGATTTGCGCATCAGCGTCACCGACCGGTGCAATTTCCGCTGCAGTTATTGCATGCCCAAGGAAGTGTTTGACAAGGACTACCAGTACCTGCCCCAGTCAGCCCTGCTGTCCTTTGAAGAAATTGTGCGAGTGGCTAGGGAGTTTGTTGGCTTGGGCGTGCAAAAAATCCGCCTTACGGGGGGCGAGCCCTTGCTGCGCAAGAACCTGGAGTTGCTAATTGCCCAACTTGGCGCATTGCGCACACGCGAGGGGCAGCCGCTGGACATGACGCTAACCACCAACGGCGCCCTACTAGCCCGCAAAGCCCAGGCATTGCGTGATGCCGGCCTGCAACGTGTCACCGTCAGTCTGGATGGACTGGACGACCGCATATTCCGCCAAATGAACGACGCAGACTTTCCCGTGTCCGAAGTGCTAAAGGGCATTGAAGCAGCACAGGCTGTAGGCCTGGGGCCTATCAAGGTCAACATGGTGGTCAAGCGTGGCACCAATGACCATGAAATTCTTCCCATGGCCAGGCATTTCCGAGGGACCGGAATTGTTTTGCGCTTTATCGAATACATGGATGTCGGTGCCACCAACGGCTGGCGCATGGATGAAGTGTTGCCTTCGGCCCAGGTCATAGCGCGCTTGCAAACTGAATTTGCGATGCTACCGCTGGAGGCCTCTGCAACGGGCGAGACAGCGCAACGCTGGGCTTACGCCGACGCGCAGGGCCGAGCGGATGCAAATGCGGGAGAAATAGGCGTCATCAGCAGCGTGACCCAAGCCTTTTGCAGCGACTGCAACCGCGCACGTTTATCTACGGAAGGCCAGTTGTATTTGTGTCTGTTCGCCAGCCAGGGCTACGACTTGCGCAGCCTGCTGCGCGCAGGCGCGAATGCGCAGGAACTGGCTGGCGCCATAGGCGCGATCTGGGAGCAGCGCGATGACCGCTACTCGATGCTGCGCGCCACACTGCCCGCGCAGCCTGAGGCAGAGTCCGGGCGGCGGGTGGAAATGAGTTACATCGGTGGATAAGGTGGATTTCTTTCTATGAAATCGCTGGCAGAAATAGCCGGCGCATTGCTGGGTTATGACCCTGATGCATTAGCGGCACAGTCGGTCAATACATTCCTGGCCGATATGGTGCCCCGACCCACGCAAACCGAAGCGCTGCCCCTGATGCATGCATTGGGACGGGTATTGGCCCAGGACATCATCAGCCCGATTGACGTACCACCGCACGATAACTCCGCCATGGACGGCTATGCATTCGATGGCAGCGCCTTGTCGACAAATAAGCCTTTGCAATTAGAGCTAGCAGGCAGCGCACTGGCGGGCACGCCATTTTCCGGGCAGATTGGCCCAGGCCAATGTCTGCACATCATGACCGGGGCCATTCTCCCGCCCGGCCTGGACACCGTGGTGCCGCAAGAACTGGTAAAGCTGCATAAGAATTGCATTGAGATTGCGCAGGGCATTTTGCAGCCGGGTGACAACCGGCGCTTGCGCGGCGAGGATGTGCACTGTGGCAGCGTTGCGCTAACCAAGGGCTCGGTCTTAGGGCCTGCCGCCCTGGGCCTGCTCGCTAGCCTGGGTTTGCCTACGGCACCCATATTTCGCAAGCTTCGCGTGGCTTATTTTTCCACTGGCGACGAAATTTTGAGCCTGGGCGACAGCCCCCGTGAAGGCGCCGTGTTTGACAGCAACCGTTATACCGTATCGGGCATGCTGCAGCGCATGGGCATTGAATGCATTGACCTGGGGGTGGTCCGCGATGACCCGGATTTGCTGGAAAGCGCGTTTCGCAAAGCTGCGTCGCAAGCAGACGCGATTGTGACCAGTGGCGGCGTAAGCGTGGGCGAAGCCGACCACACCAAAGCCATGATGCGGCAACTAGCGCACAGTGATACTGCGGGCGAAGGCGGCGTGGCCTTTTGGCGCATTGCCATGCGACCGGGCCGCCCTATGGCGGTGGGCCGCATCGGCCGCGTTCCCTTGTTTGGCCTGCCGGGCAACCCGGTAGCGGTGATGGTGACGTTTTTAGCCTTCGTGCGCCCAGCCCTTTGGCAAATGATGGGCGCCAGCCCAGTAGACCCACAGGTGCAATGCCCGCTGTTGCAAGCGCGCAGCAGCCAAGCCATTCGAAAAAAGCCGGGACGCACCGAATACCAGCGGGCGATCGTCTCGCGTGCGGCCGACGGCTCGATGCAGGTCCGCACTACCGGTCAGCAAGGCTCAGGGGTGCTGAGCTCTATGGTGCAGGCCAATGGACTGATGGTCTTGCCGCATGGGCAAGGCGATATCGCCATAGGCGATGTCGTCGAAGTCATGATGTTCGCAGGCGTACTCTGACTCCGAACTAGCGGCTGAGCTGTTCCACCCCGCGGTTGGCTAAGGCGTCCGCGCGCTCATTGCCGGGGTCGCCGGCGTGGCCCTTGACCCATTGCCACTCGATGCGGTGTTCGCTTTGGTGTACCAAGGCATCGAGTCTTTGCCACAAATCCACGTTCTTGACGGGTTGCTTGGCTGCCGTGCGCCAGCCCTTGGCTTTCCAGCCGTGCAGCCATTCGGTCATACCCTTGAGCACATACTGGCTGTCCACAAACAGGATCACATGGCAAGGGCGCTTGAGTGCCGAAAGTGCCTCAATAACTGCCATCATCTCCATGCGGTTATTGGTGGTCTCTAGCTCGCCGCCACAAAGTTCTTTTTCGGCACCATCGGCAGCGCGCAAAAGCGCCCCCCAACCGCCCGGCCCCGGATTGCCTTTGCACGCGCCGTCGGTGTAAATCACGATCTTGTTCAATGCTTTCACTCCTTAAGCAGCGCATCCTGGTTGCTCTGGCCGGCCGGCACTTGACGGGGCACGCGCCCACGGGTGGTCTTCCACACCGAACCGAGCAAACGCACACCACGCACGCGCTTGACCCCCACCACCAAATAACTGGAACCAAAAATCGGCCACCAGCGCGGCCCCAGGCGCTCCATCCAAGCAAAGCGTTGCAGCCAGGCTGGGCTGGACACCGCAGGAACGTAGCAACCAAAGCGCACAATTTCCACCTCAAAATCTAGCAGGCGAAGCCAATCGCGCAAGCGCCAATAGCCGATGTATTCACCGGCTACCGGCAAATAGCCCTGGCCCGACCAGCGACCGCCGCTCAGGCTTTCCCACATGCGGGAGCGCGCCTGCCGCAGCGCCCACAAGCCCACCGGATTGAAACCGCAAATCAGCACCCGCCCTTGCGGCACCAGCACACGCTCGACCTCGCGCAAAGTAGCATGGGCATCCATGCTCACCTCCAGGCTGTGCGGCATCAAGACCAAATCTAAACTGGCAGACGGAAAAGGTAAGGCCGAAAAATCGGTAACCAGTGCAGGGGTAGGCCCAGGGTTCGCATCGCCCTGGGGCACCAACTCGGGCGACTCTTGCACCGCCAACCAGCGGTGCGGCATGCGGTTGTGGGCCAAGCCCTGAAATTGCGGCAAGCCCAGCTGCAAAGCATGAAAGCCGAACATGTCTGCGACCAATGCGTCCGCTTGGCCTTGCTCCCAAGCCAGCATATAGCGTCCGGCATGGGTTTGGAGCCAGTCCTGCAAATCTATAATCCGGTCGCTCATGACATTGTTTTCGCTGCCCGCTCTGCCTACGCTGATTTTTTTGGATGTCCCAAGATGCGTCGGCCAGTCGCCAACCAGTCGATCTTCCGCCCCAAAGCGCCACTGCGCAGCAAACCGCTGCTAAGTCCAGCGCATTCTAGTCAGACCCCATTGCACCACCCCATACGCTTGACTGTGGTTCGCGCCCTGCGTGCGCTTACTGCCCTCCTACTCCTGGGCTGTGCCAGCCTCACGCATGCTGCGGAAGGCCCCGCCAGCTTACAAGCGCTGGATGTGCAGGAAAGCAAGTCTCTGCCAGTGGCCGAGACGGCCACCCCCGCCGATTTATGGGAGCGCATACGCCGTGGCTACGCCATGCCCGACCTCACAAGCAATCTGGTGCGTGACCGCGAGCAGTGGTACAGCACGCGCCCCGATTACATTTTTCGCATGACGGAGCGTTCGCGCAAATACCTCTTTCATATCGTGGAAGAACTGGAGAGGCGCAATATGCCTACCGAGTTGGCCTTGCTGCCATTTGTTGAAAGCGCATTTAACCCGCAGGCCGTCTCCAGCGCCAAAGCGGCAGGTATGTGGCAATTCATGCCAGCGACGGGGAAGAGCTTCGAACTCAAGCAAAACGTTTTTCGGGACGATAGGCGTGATGTCCTGGCCTCGACCCGCGCCGCGCTGGACTACTTACAAAAGCTGCATGGCATGTTTGGCGACTGGCATCTGGCGCTGGCGGCCTATAACTGGGGCGAAGGCAGTGTCGGCCGCGCTATCGCCAAAAACCAGCGCCTAGGCCTGCCCACCGGCTATACCGACCTGGGCATGCCGCAGGAAACCCAGTACTACGTACCCAAATTGCAGGCCATAAAAAACATTGTGGGCCAGCCAGAAATTTTCGGTGCGCAATTGCCCGATATCGGCAACCATCCCTATTTCAAAACCGTGAGCATCGCCAACGACATCGACGTGGCGATGGCGGTCAAGCTATCTGGCGTGCCTCTGGACGATTTCAAGTCGCTCAACCCCTCGGTGAACAAGCCCATCATCATGGCAGCCGGTACACCGCATATCCTGCTGCCCTGGGACAACGCCGATGTGTTCGAAAAAAATCTGCAAGAGTTCAAAGGCCCGCGTTTAGCCAGTTGGACGGTTTGGGTGGCCCCGTCCACGGTACGCATTGCTGAAGCGGCCAAGCAAGTGGGTATGACCGAATCGCAATTGCGAGAGCTCAACAATATACCCCCGCGTATGCTCATCAAAGCCGGCTCGACGCTGCTGGTACCCCGCGCCGCCCATTCGCAAAAAGATATCAGCGAGTCCGTCGCCGACCGAGGTCAGGTGACTTTCACCCCGGAAATGATTAGCGTGCGCAAATCCATTCGCGCGGGCAAGGCAGACACCGTGGCGTCCTTGGCCAAACGCCTCAATGTCAGCCCTGCGAATCTGGCCCAATGGAACAAAGTGCCGGCCAACGCAAAGTTCAAACCGGGCCAGGCCCTGGTGATAGTGGTGAATGTCCCTGCCGGTTCCGCAAGCAAAGTCAAAAGCAAGCCCAAGACCCCAGCCAAGGCGGTAGCCAAACCAGCGCCTAAGCCAAGCGCCAAAAAACCGCCAGAAAAGCAGCAAAAAAAATAGGCGCGTCCGGCGCCTAAGCGGTTTTAGGCGCCAGGCGCCGCAGAAAAAAGAATCGCTACGTTGGTGGCCAGCGCCAGCGCCCATGCCAAACTGCGCGCATTGGCCCGGTCGGCAACATATAAAGCGACATACACCACACGCAAGGCCACATAGATCAGGGCTAGCATATCCATACGTGCAGCGTCAGCGCCTGCATGCTGCGCCAGCGCTATAGCTCCAATAAAGAAAGGAAGCGCTTCAAAACAATTGGACTGTGCCGCATGCGCGCGGGCCCGCCAACCGGTTTGCCCTGCCAGCCACCGGCGTGGCATCGCATTGTCATAGCCCCCCTCGTGGACGGGCCTACCAAAGCCATTGGACTTGGCCATACCAGCGCAGAATATGGGCATAAAAGCAGCGAGCAAAACACACCAATGTAAAACGGAAAAAACAGAATCTGTCACACAAATCTCCCCAAAAAATTATTGAAAAAATAAACCCCTCAGCGCCTGTCTACCAAGGCATGGGCAATCGTTCCCAAGTCCACGTATTCCAATTCGCTACCCACCGGCACACCACGTGCTAGCCGCGTTGGATTGAGACCCTTGGCGCGCAAACCTTCGGCGATGACGTGGGCCGTAGCCTCGCCCTCGGCGGTAAAGTTGGTCGCCAAAATCACCTCGCGCACAATGCCATCACACGCGCGGGTAAACAATTTATCCAAGCCCAATTCATGCGGCCCGATGCCGTCGAGCGGGCTGAGCTTGCCCATCAACACAAAGTAAAGCCCTTGGTAGGCACCAGTGCGCTCCAGAGCAGCCTGATCGGCCGGTGTCTCCAACACGCACAGCTGCGTGTGGTCGCGCCGGGTATCCAGGCAGGTCGCACACACCTGATCTTGGGTAAAGGTATGGCAACGTTCGCAATGGCGCACGTTTTCACTGGCCTCTTGCAAAGCCCGCGCCAAGGCCTGCGCACCAAGCCGATCGCGTTGGAGCAAATGAAAGGCCATGCGCTGTGCCGATTTGATGCCCACGCCGGGCAGGCGCCGCAAGGCCTGAATCAAGGCGTCCAGCGCATGCGCGTCAGACATCGCGCGATGCCTCTGCTTGCAAAGTCATCACACGCTAAAAAGGAAGCTTCATGCCCGGGGGCAGGCCGGCAGTGATCTTGGCCATTTTTTGCTCCGAGGTGGCTTCGGCCACGCGCAAGGCCGCGTTGAAAGCGGCAGCTACCAGGTCTTCAAGCATGTCTTTGTCGTCTGCCAGCAGACTCGGGTCGATAGTGATGCGCTTGACCTCGTGCTTGCAAGTCATGGTGACTTTGACCAGACCGGAACCGGATTCGCCTGTGACTTCAATCTGACCCAACTCTTCCTGGGCTCTTTTTACGTTGTCTTGCATCGCCTGCGCCTGCTTCATCAGGCCGGCAAGTTGTCCTTTATTGAACATCAAAATTCCTTATAGGTGTGCTGTAAATGCGAGAAGTGTCTATGCCATCGGTCCATGCCAAGCCACTATAAAGGTCGGATGCTACCGGGAACAATTTTCGCCCCAAAGTCGCGCAGCCAGCTTTTTACTAAGGGGTTGTTGTAGATGATGTGCTCCGCGGCCTGCTGGCGCTCTGCGCTGGCGCGCGCATTGCGGCGCGCCGGACTGTCGCTGACGCGTCCAACCTCCACCAGCAAGTTAACCGCAAAGCCCGCGGCCTGCAGCGCTTGGCTGAGGCGATCGCGGCTGCCCGCTTGGTTGAGCGACTCGCTTTCCACCCGCAAAATCCACTGGTCTTCGTCGCGCCCAATCAGTTGCGACTGCAAAGCCAACTCGCGCGCCAAGGCGCTAACCGCCTGCGCCTGCACCAAAGCCTGCACGGTTTGCTGCCAAAAAGCACCATGCTCAGTCTCCACGAAGCCAGCGACTGCGCCAGTAACATGCTGGTCCAGGCGGCTTTCTTGCTGCACCCGCATCGGAACGCCCACCACGCGGTGGATTGGCGTGCTCTTGTCGCTGGGCTCAGCATGCAGGCCATGGCGGACAGCCGGGTCATGGACTGAAAGCAATTGGCCCGGTGGCACCAGATCGTTGGTGGCGACTTGCGCGCTTACAGGGCGATCGGGCTGGACTATTTGCGCAGAAGTCGCAGGAGACAGTGGCACAGCCGGTTTCAACATTTGCACGGGCGCAAGGCCAGGGCTGAATGGGGCCTCAGGCACCGATTTCAGGCTTTTTTTTTCCGCTGCCAATGTGCCAGAAGCGCTATGCGTATGCAAGGCCCCGTCGCCGGGCTTGAAAGCCAGCAAGCGCAAGAGCACCATAGTGAGGGCCACATATTCGTCCGGCGCCAAACCTAAATCACCCCGCCCATGCAGGCAAATACTGTAGAGCAACTGTGTTTCATCGGCGGGCAAAAGCACAGCCAGTCGGGCTATGTCGGCCTCCTGCGGGTCACCGCTGTCGGCTGCGGCAGCCTCGCCCATGGACTGATAAACCGCCATCCGGTGCAAAACGCTGGCCATTTCCTCCAGCGCAGAGGCGGCATTGAGGCCCTGCACCCGCAGGCTTTCCACGGTTTCCACCACCTTGCGGCCCTCGCTTTGGGCCAGCGCTTCAATCAAGGCAAACACATAAGACCGATCCACGCTGCCCAGCATTTGTCGCACCGTGAGCTCGGACACCTGCCCACCGCCAAACGCGATGGCTTGGTCGCTCAGGCTCAGCGCATCGCGCATGGAGCCGCGCGCCGCGCGCGCCAGCAAATGCAAAGAAGGCTTATCAAAGACCACGCTTTCAGCGGCCAGCACCTGCTCCAAATGGTCCAATATGGTTTGCGGCGCCATAGGCCGCAGATTAAATTGCAGGCAGCGCGAGAGCACCGTGACCGGCACTTTTTGCGGATCGGTGGTGGCCAGCACAAATTTCAGGTAATCCGGCGGCTCTTCCAGCGTCTTGAGCATGGCATTGAACGCATGCCCGGTGAGCATGTGCACCTCATCGATCATGAAGACCTTGAAGCGCCCCTGCACCGGTTTATAGACCGCTTGCTCCAGCAGCGCCTGTACCTCATCTACGCCCCGGTTGGACGCGGCATCTAATTCGGTGTAGTCCACAAATCGGCCAGCGTCAATATCCGTACAGGCCTGACAGACGCCGCACGGAGTGGCAGTTATGCCACCCTGGCCGTCGGGCCCTTGGCAATTAAGCGATTTGGCCAAAATACGCGAAACCGTAGTCTTGCCCACGCCTCGCGTGCCGGTAAACAGGTAGGCATGGTGCAGGCGCTGGGTGGAAAGTGCATTGCCTAGGGCTTGCACCACAGGGCCTTGGCCCACCATTTGCGCAAAATTGCGCGGTCGGTATTTGCGGGCAAGAACCAGATAGGACATGCTCAGATTCTACGGTGGCCTTGCCTGCTGCCCTAGGGCAGGCGCAAGCAATCCGGTATATTGCCACGTACGCAATACGGAGCCACGCTATGAACATGCTCTCACCAGCTTCCCTGTTAATGAGCGGCGATGAATACCGCGAATCACTGCGCCGCTACCGGCCCCGGGTTTTTCTGGATGGCCGATTGGTCGAATCCGTGGTGGATGAACCCGGCTTTGCGCCGGGCATGAACGCCATCGCCCTGACCTATGACTATGCGCTTAAAGCCCAATACGCCAAGCTCATGACCGCCGTGCAGCAAAGCAGCGGCAAAACGGTGAACCGGCTCACCCATATCAATACCAGCGCCGGCGACCTGCTCAATAAGCTAGAAGCCGTGCGCCTGGTTTGCCAGGAAACGGGCTGCGCCCAGCGCTACCTGACACACGACGCGCTCAACGCCATTGGCCAGGTGAGCGCCCGCATTGACGACGCCAAAGGCAGTACCGAACACACTGCACGGTTTTTGAACTATATGCACCGCGTGCAGGACCAGGACTTGACGCTGGGCGTAGCCATGACCGATGCCAAAGGCGATCGTGGCCTGCGCCCGCACCAGCAAGGCAACCGCGACAGCTATGTCCATATCGTCGACTACCACGCCAAGCACAACGGGCAGCATGGCATTGTGATTTCAGGCACGAAGGCTATCGTCACCGGCGC